>SUVX01000004.1 GCA_015061725.1 Lentisphaerota bacterium | reverse complement strand
AAAACTCTGCCAACAGAAGAACGATTTTCACCAAAAAAGCAATACCGAAAATCCAGAATGGAAGAAAATGAAAGATTTTTTCACGCAGTCTTGAATTTTTCATCTCTTTCAGTTCTCCTGTCAAAATTCCACCTGATTTTTTCAATTTGCAATTTGGATGATCCAGCTTATAATTATTCCAATGGAAAGAGTCATTGCAACATACCATTTTTTAAGCAATATGCAAAATCCTGCCCATCCAGCCATCAATACACTCATTCCGGCAAAGAAACAGACTCCGCCGTACCAGACATCAAAAATATTTTCCAGTTGCGGAAAAATATTGTACAATATTCCAAAAATCAGCAGTTGAAAACACAACGCTCCACACAAAACCATCCCGGCAGCGAGCTGATGACGTTTTTGCACAGGAGCTTTCCCTGCAAAACGCGCGGCAAGTGTTCGTGTTAAATAGATTATCCCGGAATATATCATTACATATCTGCACTTTCCAATCGGTTGATATTGCAAATCAGACGCCGTCAACATAATATAGCATCGGCAAGGTGAATTTCAATTTGCGATTTTCTTTTATTTGCAACAAATTTGCAAGGATGATGCCAACGGGATGCTTCATCCGACCTTTGCCGCCAACCGCCGCGACACGCCCATTAAAACGCAAAAAGGAGGCAAAGGCGATTCACAGCGTGGACGGTGGCACGGTGCAGTACATCGGCTGCGCCTACGACAATTGGCAGATGACCGCACCGGACGGCAAAATTTGGAAGGAAGTCAGCGATAGCAGCCTGATCGACCGCAGCAGCAGTGCCGAGGTGGTCACCTCGTGTTTGTCGTAAATGCCCTCACCACTCGATATTTCTTCTCACAATTCCCATACGTCATGTGTTAAGCCTCCTTGTGAAATATAAAATATTATAAAAGTCCACACTTCGTAAGATGCCGCTCCAAATGCAACAAAAGACGGTCATCGTTCTTATTTATGGAACTACATAGGACTTTCCTGATTGACGAAAACACTAACTTTTGAGACCTCAAAAATAAAGTGCTGTCCTTTTGTGTTTTGTACCAACACATACTTGAAAGACCTATTTGCATCGGAAATATTAAAATCGTAAAAATCGACCCAATAGAAATACTCATCGCTTGATATATAATCGTATTCGTCCCAATAATTGATATTGTCAGAACAGTAACCGGATACTCCTTTTTGCGGTTTGACGAGAATCTCTTTTACAGGGCACATACGATGCTGATACTGTTTTGCTTTCAGCCCCTGCGGAATATTGAATTTTTCAGCAATGTATATGTCAAATATACTGCAACCTATATCTGCAAAAAGGTCACACATATCCCAGTTCTGATCGACATCAAAGCGATGAGTGAAATCATTCCAAACAGAGTGTAAACATCGCCTGTATTTTTTAAAATCGCTTGTTATATTTTTTAACATCAGCATTGTCTCCGTGTAATCACTCAATCGGTTTATTAGATTTAACTCTTTCAGGGAAACATGAATATATCATTAAATCCTTGCACATTCCGTTCGGTTGATATTACAAATCAGACACCGTCAACATAATATACCATCGGCAAGGTGAATTTCAATTTGCGATTTTCTTTTATTTGCAACAAATTTGCAAGGATGATGCCAACGGGATGCTTCATCCGGCTTTTGCCGCACAACCGCCGCGACACAGACCACACGGGCTTGAACAGACTGATACTGACGGAGTTTTTTATTCCCCCGAAAAAATGAGTGCTGCTGCAAGTATTGAGCTTTGCAGCAGCACCTTCTTTCTAATTCTGCGGACCAATTACAATGGATCATCCGCAAGAAGTTTTGCCAGACGTTGTTCTGTCAAATCAAGAAAAGTTCCCCAGGCAGAACTGTCTACGAAAACATCCCTCTGTCCCGCTTTGAGGAGCGGATACTTTTTGACCATTTCGTTCTGATCAACGTGATTGCCGATAAGAACATCCACCTGCTCGCCGCGGCAGCGTTTCAGGCTGTTGGCAAATGCACCGCGCCAATCCTCTTTTTCAAGTCCGTATTTGCGGATGTATGTTGAAGTCATCGTGTTAAGTCCGGCTCCGCCCATCATACCGGCACGGAGCGTTTTACCGCCAAGAGTTCCGATGTTCCAGAAAAGCGACATCGTTCCCATTGTGTGACCGGGCGTTGCAACACACTCGATTGTAACATCTCCCAAGGTGATTTTATCGCCGTCATGAAGAATATGATCGGGTGTGAATGTTCCGGGAAACTGCATTTTGAATTCCGGCGCCCATGAGAGTTCATTTTTTCCCATAACCATATCAACATCTCCGGCGCCGATAAAAGTTTCGGCTCCGGTCAACTCAACCAGTGCCCTGGTTCCTGCGGCATGGTCGATATGTCCGTGAGAGTGAACAATGTACTTGATATCGCGGATATCATATCCCAAACGCCGGGTGGACTCCAGCATCAGATAAAGTGTTTCCTGATAACCTGTATCTATGACAATCAGTCCGGCCCCTGTATCTATCAGATGTGTAGAGGCGGGAATGGTTCCGGTGAAATAAGTGTTGCCGAAAACCTTGTGCGGTTCAAAAGCAACATCCCACGGTTTGCTGACGTATCCCATCAATCTCACCTGTTAGGAGGAATATTGACTAATGTGCTGGAAACGCAATCAGGATAAATCTCTCCCTCTTCCGGAGGATAGAGTTCGTCACGCAGCTCAAACATAGCATCAGCAGCACCGGTGAGCAGCAAGAGTCCGCAACGGGCGGTAAAAAGCTGACAGTTCCCCTCATATCCGCCGGCAACCAGCATATTGGCGTGTCCGATATAATCCAGATATCCGGTTGAGTTATAGGCAATGAATGCCTTGCGGAAAGGACTGTGCCATTTGATTTCCTGTCCGAGTTCGCAGCAGAGTTCTCCGGGAACGCCGACAAAGCAGACATCCCCGATGGCAACAACCTGCATTTCAAGGTCGATCACATCCTTCCCTTCATAATATTCCGGGAAACGGTTCTTTTTGCTCTTGCGGACGGGAACGGAAACAAATTTGCTCTTGGCTCCGACTTTGGCATCAGGCATTCCGAAACGTCCGGGATTACGGGGAGCATCAATCAAACCGCCGATGGCGGCTTTGGCAAGGTTGAAGCCCATCTGGCGGGCGGCTCCGCCGCCGATTTCATCCTCTCGCGGAACCAAATCGCCCGCCGCACCGGAAATAAACATACATTCAGCTCCGGTTTCAGCAGTCACATATTCACGGAAAGCACCGGGATAATCAGCGGAAATCGTTCTGCCGCCCAGTCCGGGCGCATGTCCGGCAAGCGGGTGCGCCGCATAGTTGCCGATAACGTAAATGGGCAGGTGGGTTTCATTGTCAATAAAGCAAAGTTCGCCAAACTCTTTATCTGCGTATTCCGTTGCAATCGGAACGACCTCTCTGCGGTGCGCTGTGAAAGTCGCACGGTTACAGGCGGTGACGTAACGGCGGTTGCGGTTCTCATCGCATTTGGAAGAGTAGAAATACACACTGCATTCGCGATAGTTGGAAAGATTGGTCACTTCTTCAATGATCCACTTTTCCAGATTTTCCAGATATTTTGTGTGCAACTGTTCAGGTTTGCTCTTGATGATACGGCACTCAGGTCCCGTATGGGTGTGGGTGCAGCTGAACATGACTGCTTCAGAAGAAATCCCGAGGATCTCCGCACATTTTTCACGGATTCTCCGGGTGTACCACTCATCCAGCCCCAACAAGTCAAAGCTGATGATAAGGACTTTTCTTTCGCCGTCATCAGCACAGAGTCCTGTCATATAGAGGTCATCGCGTTTAGCAACAGATTTGTCATTTAAACCGTATCCGGCAAGATACGCGCCGATTTCGGGAGAAATAACCTTTTTGAACCAGGCGATTTTCATTTTGCATTTTTCCTCTTTTATCTGTTGGCGGGAATATTGACCAAAGGTCCTTTGAGGTAATTGGGATAACTGTCTTCAACGCCTTCCGGCAGGGGGAAGAGGCTTTCGCGCAGCTCAAACATACCGTCAACAGCGGCGTTGACGATATTCAATCCGCAACGGGAATCAAACTGCTGAGAGTTGCCCTCGTATCCGCCGGCAATCATCATATTGACACTGCCGATGTATCCCAGGTGTCCGGTTGCCTGATAAGCAATAAAGGCTTTGCGGAAAGGACTGTGCCATTTAATTTCCTGTCCGAGTTCGCAGCAGAGTTCTCCGGGAACGCCGACGAAGCAAACATCACCGATGGAAACCATCTGAATTTCCATATCCAGCACCGGCTTGTCATCATAAAACTGCGGAAGCGTGCAGAACTTGTGTTTGCGGAAAGTTGTTTTGACAATTTTGCTCAGAGAACCGACTTTGGCATCGGGCATTCCGAAACGTCCAGGATTGCGGGGGGCATCGATCATACCGCCGATCGCAGCTTTGGCAAGGTTGATACCCATCTGACGGGCAGCACCGCCGCCGATTTCGTCCTCTTTGGGAACCAAATCGCCTGCAGCGCCGGAAATGAACATACATTCAGCACCTGTTTCAGCCGTCACATATTCACGGAAAGCGCCGGGATAATCCGCAGAAATCTTTTTACCGCCGAATCCGGGCGCATGTCCGGCAAGCGGATGCGCCGCATAGTTGCCGATAACGTAAATGGGCAGGTGTGTTTCAGTATCAATAAAGCAGAGTTCTCCGAGTTCCTTGTCGGCATACTCCGTTGCAATCGGAACGACCTCTCTGCGGTGTGCCGTGAAGGTGGCGTTGTTACACGCTGTCGTATAGCGGCGATTGCGGTTCTCATCGCATTTTGAAGAGTAGAAATAAACATTGCATTCACGGAAGTTTGAAAGCTTTTTCACCTCTTCCATAATGGCATCTTCAACCATTTGCAGAAATCCGGTGTTGAGGTGATCGGGAGCCTTGCGCATGGAACGGGATTCCGGACCTGAGTGGTTGTGGGTACAGGTAAAGAGAATTGCACTGGGATCAGTTCCGAGAATTTCAGCACAGTTTTTGCGGATACGTTTGGTATACCATTCATCCATTCCATTGACATCAAAGGAGATGATGAGGATCTTTCTTTCACCGTCATCGGCACAGAATCCGGTCATATAAAGATCATCGGTTTTGGCAACAGAAATGTCATTGGCACTGTAACCGGAGAGGTAGCAGCCGATTTCGGGGGAAATAACTCTTTTGAACCATGCAATTTTCATGATAACACCTTAAAGTTTCTATATGTTCTGTCATTCAATAAATTTTTTATGGCATTGAAAATTAATATAGTTCAACATCTTTCTGATTGCAACCGTAAAAAGAAGAGAAAAAAACGATTTCAACAACTTTTTCAACTTATAACAAAAACATTAAAACAGCACCGCAAAACACCATCTTTCGGCATGCCAGCCGCCAAGTTTTTAAAATCCACAGAAAATATTCGGATTTTTTTTACTTTTTTACAGTTTTTGATTTGAAAAAAAGGGAAGATGTGGTATAGTTAGGAGTGAATAGGAATAGATAGGAATAAATAGGATTACTCAGGTTATGGCAGGTGAAGGTAGAAGAACCGTTCAAATGTTCTTCAATAAATACGAGAGAGCGCTGGATCCCCAGTGCCGTATTTCCCTGCCGAGCGACTGGCGGAGCAAAGACGGAGACACAGAATTTATAATGTTTCCGGCTGTCGGCAAAGCACTTGTGCTTGTTCCGGGGGATGTGCTGTCACGTCTGTTTGAAAAACTTCAGGACGAGTCCATCACAGATCCCAAAATCCAGATGGCATTTGCCTATCTGGGTTCAGAGGCACGGGTCTGCCGGTGTGACAAACAGGGCAGATTGCCGCTGGACAGGGAGAAATTGGAGTCAATAGGAGTCTCCGGTCAGTTGCTCATGCTCGGTTCAGTCAGTCACATCCGGCTCTGCGCGCCCGGAAACTGGAACGCTCCGGCGGATGAGTCAACGGTGGCAAACTGCCTCAGCGAAATCCGGAATGCGGATTCCGATACGGCAAAAAAATTGGCAGGACTGTTAAGTCCGATGATTGCGGGGAAATAAAAATGGCTTTTGAACACATCTCAGTCCTTAAAAATGAGGTATTGGAAAATCTGACTTTCAACACCTCTGCTCCTGCACGCCTGATTGACGGAACTCTCGGCGGCGGCGGACACAGTTTTGCCCTGCTTGAAAAATACCCTCACCTTGAACTTCTGGGCATTGACCGTGATGAAAATGCCCTTGATGCCGCTTCTGAAAGACTGAAAGTTTTCGGCAGCCGTTTCACCGCAGTCAAAGGCTGTTATTCTGAACTGGCAGCTCTTGCCGCTGAACACGGTTGGAATGAGGTTGACGGCGTTCTTCTGGATATCGGTGTATCCTCTCCTCAGATTGACACCGCAGAACGCGGTTTTTCCTGGAGAGAAAACGGGCCGTTGGATATGCGGATGGATCAGACTTCTCCGTTGACAGCGGCGCGTTTGCTCAACCGGACTTCAGAGGAAGAACTCGGAAAAATTTTCCGCAATTACGGGGAATTGAAGTTCTGGCGCAAACTTGCTGCGGCGGTCGTTGCCCGCAGAGAAGAAGCCCCCTTTGCCGAAACCTCTGATCTGGTCAAGCTCTGCGATGACGTACTGGGGAAAGCACGCAAAGGGGAACTGCCCCGTCCGACACTGGTATTTCAGGCACTGCGGATAGCCGTCAACGATGAACTCGGAGAACTTGAACGCGGTTTGAATGCCGCACACGATATTCTGAAAACCGGCGGCAGACTCGCTGTAATAAGTTTCCATTCCCTTGAAGACCGCATCGTCAAAAACTTTATGCGCGATGCGGCAAAGGATTGTGTCTGTCCTCCGGGACTGCCTGTCTGCTGCTGCAATCACCGGGCAACCCTGAAACTTGTCACCAGACATGCGCTGACTGCCGCAAAATCCGAACTGGAACAAAACCGCCGTTCCGCACCGGCAAAACTGCGCGTCGCAGAAAAATGTTGAAACAAATAAATTTATATATATAATTGGTAAGGAAAATCAAAATGAACGTACGATCAGGACGCACAAAAACACGAACTCAAACAAGTTCAGCGGCACGCAAAGATCCCAAATTCACAACTCAGCTCTGCAGATTGCTGCTGGTACTCTTTCTGTTTGGAACAATCGCCTCTGCGATCTGCCTTCATATCTATATGAATCAGCAGATTGCTGAAACCGGACGCAAAATCAAAGACATCAAGCAGGAAATCACTGTTATCAATATTGAATTGAGCAATCTGAAAGTTCAGTACGAACAAAGCTGCAGTCCTGAATATATCCGCAGACAGATGGCACGCTTTAATTTGAAACTTGAAGATCCCGAACCCGGTCAGGTCTACCGGATGGCGGTATTCTCTCGGGAGCAGGCGCGTAAACAGGCGCTTCTGCTTGAAAGACGGCAGAAGTACGCCGCTTCAAGATCACACAGATAACTCTTTTGTTTCTTGACAGGTGACGTATGTTAACCAGTTTGGACGGCATCCGGTTAAGGATCAAAATGCTTATTTTTCCAGTCATGCTGCTTGCGATTTGTGTTGCAGGACGGTTTACCTGGATCCAAGTGGTCAGACACAAATATTATTCGCAAAAATCGACCGACCGTTTCAATAAAAACAAAGAGGTTTCCGGTATCAGAGGACGTATCTTTGACAGAAACGGTTTTCTTCTTGCCGGCAACAATCAGTGTTATACAATCGTATGCGACCCTTACAATCTCAGTTTCCCGCCGACAGAACGGCTGCACGTTGCCCGGATATTTGCAAAATATTTCGGAAAACCTCTCAAATACTACACAAAAAGGCTTTTTCCCAAACGCAAGCGCAACAGGAAAACCGGAAAATTTGAAGATGTTTATCTCCGTTATATCCTGCTTGAACGCTGGGCTTCTCCTGAGCTGAAGGACCGTTTCCACAAGGAAATTTCTCAATATTTCGATTCCGTCGTCAAAAAAAACCGGGAAGCCCGCAAACTGGCGGAAAAACAAAAGGATAAAAAAGTCATAAAGAAAATCAAATATC
This sequence comes from Lentisphaerota bacterium, assembly GCA_015061725.1. Lineage (GTDB taxonomy): Bacteria > Verrucomicrobiota > Lentisphaeria > Victivallales > Victivallaceae > UBA1784. The sequence continues at coordinate 103,512 of SUVX01000004.1, read as the reverse complement.
CCAACGGTTTTCTTAACTACAAGGAAACAAGTTACCGCGTTTATCCCAAACACCGCCTGGCGGCGAATATTCTCGGTTTCATCAACGTCGATAAAGGTAAACACATCCCGCAGTCCGGATTGGAACAATCTCTCAACCGGCAGATGGCACCGCAGACAAACTCCTATTCTTACGATCTCAGGGACGGCAACAAGAGCCGGTACGACCTGCAGAAAAACGTTATCAGGAACGGCAGTGACGTTTATCTGACCATCAGCGAACCAATTCAGGCGATTCTTGAAGAAGAACTGGATTTTGCCTACAAACAATCCCGTCCGGACGTGATTTATGCCGCAATTGCCGACCCGGCAACCGGAGAAATCCTCGCCTTGGCACAGCGTCCGACTTTTGACCCCAATGACCGTTCGACATTCAGCGCCGCCTCTTTCCGCAACCGCTTGATTGAGGATACTTACGAACCCGGTTCTCTCATGAAACCCATCACCGTCGGCAAAGCTCTGGATTGGAATATAATCAATCCGGAGGATGAATTTGACTGCGAAAACGGAAAATGGTACTATCTTGGAAGACCAATCTCAGATTCTCATAATTACGGTAATCTGACCGTGGGCGGTGTCATCCAGAAATCAAGCAATATCGGAACTGCCAAAATTGCGCTGAAAATGGGAATTGACAAATTGATGACCGCATTCAAAACATTCCGTTTCGGAGAAACTTCCAGACTGGGATTCCCGGGCGAACAAAAAGGAAAAGTCACTTACCCCGGCAAGGGAGACGGTATTTCAATCACCCGTTACTCTTACGGTTACGGTGTACGCATTTCAGCCTTGCAGATGCTCCGTGCATACATTGGTCTTGCTTCTCCTGACGGAATGCCGGACCTGCGCTTGATCAAACGGATTTCCGATCCGGCAACAGGCAGAAAGGAAGACAGCAGCCCAACGCCCGCCAAACGCAAAATCTTTGAAAATGAAACTGCCCGCAAACAACTGGTGGATATGATGATTTCCGTCATCCAGCCCGGGGGAACATCCACACACGCCGCCGTTCCGGGATACTACGTCGCCGGTAAAACAGGAACAAGCCGCAAATACAAAGCTGCCGTGAAAGGACAGCGCGGTCCGGTCGGATACAGTACCAAAGAATATTTTGCAAGTTTTGCAGGTTTTGTTCCGGCACACAAGCCCCGGCTTGTCATGGTTCTTACCTTTGACAACCCCAAAACCTCCATCTACGGCGGCACGATTGCAGGACCTGTATTCAGACGGACTGCGGAAAGAATTCTGCGCTACTGGAATGTTCCGTATGACTACACGCCGGAGACTCCGAAGGGAAAAAAGAACAGGTAATTTTCAAAATCATACAATAAAATCTCCGGCAACAACGTTAAACACAGTAACATGTCGTAAAAAACAGAGACTGAAAATTAACAGGAGATAAAAAATGATAAAAAAAATGTCTGCCGGAATTCCGGTTCTGCTTGCCTCAGTTTGTCTTTTTGCCAGCGAATATTCTGATGCCCAGGCTAAAGTAAAAGCAAAATACCCGAAAGAATTTGCAGAAATCCAGCAGCTTGCCGCCACCGACATGGCTGCCGCACAGAAAAAACTTCAGGAACTTGCCGCCAAAGGCAGTATCCGTTTGCCCCGTGAGTCCTCCTATTCCGGACGCAGCGGTTTTTCCGGACGCTCCGGACAATTCAACAGAGGTCAGTTCGGCAGAGGTCAATCCGGCAGAGGCGGCATGAACGGCAGATTCGGCAGAGGCGGCATGGGCGGCAGAGGCATGCAGTTTAACATGCTTCAGCGTTATCTTGCCGAAAAACAGATCGCCGGCAAGTTCCCGGCTGAATATGCCGCCGCAGACAAAGAGTTTCTTGCCGCCGTTGCCAAACTGGAAGCTCTCGCTGCCAAAGCAAAAGTCACTCTGCCGATTTCCACAGAGATCCAGCTCCGCAAACTCCGGGCAAAGGCGCCGGAAGAATTTGCAAAACTTGAAGAACTTTCAAAGAGTGATCCCCGCGCCGTATTCGGCAAACTCCGCGAACTTTCTGAAACACACAAAATCCCCCTCTGGGAATCCCGCGACAGAAGACGTGATAACGATCACCGCCCCCCTGCCCCCGCACCGGCTGCCCGCAAAAGCCCCCAGCAGATTATGCGGGATCTCCGCAAAGCTTATCCTGAAGAAATGAAAAAAATCATGGCTCTCCGCGAAGAAGATCCCCGTTTGTTCGCACGGAAAATTCAGGAACTGAACACCCGTTACAATAAAGAAAAAGCTGCCGGAAAGAAATAATTTCAGAAAAAAAGCTGAAAAATCATATTTTTACTTTGATTTTCATTGCAAAAAAGTAATATCAGCGGTACAGTATGCATGAGGCGTTCTGCTGCAGAAGTTTTTGAAAAAAGTTTGAATATAAAGTATAATTGTCGGGGGGATTTTTAAATGTCCTTGTTGGGAAACGATGAATTTGCAGTTGTGATGTTTTCGGCATCGCACATCCGCGGCGCAGTTTTTTCGCGGAACAAAAATACGCTGACGTTAAGCCGCCATGCCGAAGAAGCAATTGAAAATTCAGATACCTCAGCCGTGTGGCGCCGGGTTCTGAGCCGGATAAATTGCAGCAAATCCATGCCGTTATTTATCAGCGGCAGTTTCAAAGGCGGAATATTTTTCCAAACCCGTTCCGTGGAGCTTCCTGTGGCAGAGCAGCGCAGTTCCGTGGAGCTGGAACTCTCCCGGCATCTCATCACGATTCCGAAAGATTACAGACTGCAGATTATGTCTTCTGATTGCGACGACGACAAAGTGCTGGTCAATGCTTACATTTTTCCGGCAGAAAGCATCGGCGTTGCAGCAGAGGCTCTTTCGGGCTGCAACCGGCAAACCGACGGATTTATTTACCCCCTGATGGCATGTCAGGCGGGAGACCCGACATTCTATAACGCTGAGATAGAGCCGGGATTCTGTTTTTCTTCCGGGCAATGGCGTCCATTTGCGGACGGTGAGAGCTGGCAGCAGGCACAGAAATACTGGGCAGAAATCTTTTCAGATTTGTTCACTCTTCCTGCAGATTTGAATATAAATGCATTTTTACCCGTTCTGCTGGTCGCCCGTCTGGTCACCCGGCGCGATTACAATGCAAAAAAAGCCGGTCTGCCTGTGTTGCCGGATAATTTGCGTCCCAAGCGTATCAAACGGCAAATCCAGTTGACCGTTACGCTTGTAATTACTTTGATTGCACTGTTGATCTGGGGCGCATTCGGAACATGGAATTCCAGCAGAGCAGAATACACAAAACTGCGTGATGAAATCAAAAAACTTTCCGGGGAAACAGTCCGGATGCAGAACAATGCCCGCCGGTTGAACCGTACAAATAAAGAACGCAGCAAGATTGTCAGTCTGAAAACCGCAGAATATGATGTACTCGCTTTTCTGGCGGCATTCTCCTCTCTGCTTCCCTCAAATGTTTCGGTCAACAACTTCCGTTTCAACGAAAGCGGCGTGGATATTGCCATGGCAAGTACTGCAGAAAACCTTGATCTGGCAAGAATTCTCAAACCCATGTCAACCTGGAAAATCAGTCAGCTGCAGCAGCGCCAGAACCGGGGCGGAAGCGGAACATCCATCAACCTGAAACTCGTTCCCGATACCGGAAAAGTCACGAAGAAAGGACGCCGCAGATGAGTCAGAAAATATCAGAATTTCTCAAAACACCCAACGGCAAACTTGCCGCCGCTGTCGGCGCATTGGTGCTGGTGTGGATTATTATTTTGTTTTCTTATCTTGACGGACTGGATACCCTGTTTCCTGATGATCGCAGCATAGCCCAAGCCAAACGCGAACTGGTCAACTGCCGCAAGAGTTATGAAAAAGCTCTTGAGGAAACACGGAAAAATGATAAACTTCTCAAAGACTACAATCAGATGATTGAAAATGCCTGGAAAGAAGACAGGCACGGCATGGTTGATACAGAGTTCCGCCGTCTGGTTTCCAACGCCGCCCGCAGCGTGGAATTAACTCTTGACAGCCTCGGCGCAGTCAAAAGCAACCGGATCAATGCGGATTTCTATCATGCGGAACTGGATGTTTCAGCCCGCGCCAATTACGAAGATGTTATAAAATTTTTCAAAGCCGTTGAAAAAATCACACCCAAAGTCACCTGGCGGCGTGTGGATATCCGTCCGGACCGCCGTCCGCCCTGGGGAAGACAACAGAATCAGACCAGCATTACCGCCCGCGTTCTCAGCGAAGACAATTCCACTAAAGCAACCACGCGTGTCGGTTTCAACGGCACTTTGCGCGTCATCGGATTTGACGGCAAAATCGTTCCCGCAAAACAGAAGGGAGGACGCAAATGAAAAAACTCTTATTTGCAGTTAATTGTGTTCTCGGACTTTTGTGCTTGATTGTACTTATTTCCAATCTTGCCGGACTCAGCAAAAAAGAACAGTCCTTTGAAGTCAAAAAAAGAACAGCCAAACGGGGACAGAGTCAGGAAACGACCAAACGTTCCACTCTTGAAATTCCTGTTGAAAAACAGATTGAAACAATCGTCAACGGAGATATTTTCAATCCTGAACGCACCCCGAATGTTTCTCCCTGGAACAGAGGCAGAACACAAATCACTCTGGTCGGAACATTCAAAGTCGGAAAAATGGAAGGTGCGATTATCCTTCAACAGAACTTCAACCGCTTTCAGAACCAATCCAGAATGGGCGCCATGATGTCACACGATGCCATGATGCAGATGATGCAGCAAAACATCAACAGAGGACAGAACAACAATCAGAGCAATGTCCGTCAGGGCGGCAGCAGGCGTATGGGCAGTATGCGTCAACGCTGGTCCATGCTCAACCCGCAGCTGGCACGTCAGCTGGCAGGCGAGAATCAGCAGACTCCGGTCAAACAGTATGTCCGCGTGGGAGAAACTCTTGCAAACGGTTACACGCTGACTGAAGTCACCCGGACAAAAGCCGTACTGACCAGAGACGGCGATAAAATGGAACTGGAACTGCAGGATCCGTCAAAGAATATTGCCAGAGGCAATTCCGGACGGCGTTCAAACACCAACACCTGGAGAGAATTCCAGCAGACCCAACTCCGTACCCAGCAGCAGATGCTCCGCATGATGTATATGATGCAGGGCCGCATGAATTCCGGCGGCGGTGGCGGCGGCGGACGCGGCGGCAGACGATAACAGAAAGTAATTTTTAAAATTTAATATAAAAAAAGTAAAACGGTTGTAAAAATGACAAAACAAATTCACAAACATTTTTCAGGAGCAGTTCTTGTCAAGTATTTTCTCTGGCTGGCATTGGTTCCGGTAATTCTCTGTTTCAACGGTTGCGGTTCCGTCGATGAAAACGAAAAAAAAGCTGACGAAAAACAGGAGGACCGTTTCGCATTTCTCCGCCGCGACGAACAGAAAAAAGTCAAAGCAAGAGTCGAAAACATTGAAGATGAACTGATTAAAAGCAAACAGCCTGAAAGTGTCAAATTAACAAAAGATACGCTGAAAAAACTTGAAGGACAGCAGGTCATTTCCCGTCAGGATTTCCCCAACGGCGTACTGAGCAAAAAAACCGGTACCAAAGGAGGAAGAAGAAAGTTTTATGAAGACTTTATTCTGCTCAACGGCGATGAGGAACTTGCAGTTTCTCTGATTTTCAACAGCGCACCTCTGCTGGATGTGCTTTCTGCCTTTGCGGATGTACTGGGCTTCAACTTTGTTGCCGACAGCGATATAAAAAGCACTGTCACGTTGAATTTGAACAGCAAAATGACCCGCCGCGAACTCTGGGCGACCTTTGATCACATGATTGCCCTTGCCGGAGGTGCTGTTAAAGTTCAAGACTCCCTGCTCCGCATCATCGCCCGGCAAAAAGTCAAAATGCAGCCCGAAGCGCGTCCGGGAACAACAGGAAAATCCGATGTGCTTTACTTCCCCCTGCAAACCGTAACAGCCCGGGAAGCACTCAACGCCATCCGTCAATTCCTCACTCCCGGAGCTGTCTGCGTTGAGATTGCCCGTCCCGCCGCAGTCATGGTGTGTGATGTGCCTGAAAACATGGAAAAGATCCATCAGCTGCTTCAATGCATTGACCGCAACAACAAGGCACATTGGCCGCGTACGGTTCTCAGCTGCGCCAATGTACTGCCCAGCAAGCTGATTTCCGAATTGCAGGAAGTTCTGCCGGTGCTCGGACTCAACGTTGTGAAAAACGTTGACCGCAGCGAGCTGCCCGGTTCTGTTCAGCTGGTCGGGCTTGACCGTCTTCAGGTCATCGTCGCCTCTGCCGCAACCCCCGAAGCGGTCAATACCATCCGCGAATGGGTGAAACTGCTGGATTCCCGCGATGCCTCAGATCAGGAACGTGTCTTCGTCTACAAAGTCCGTCACAACAAAGCGGCGCACCTTGCCCAGGCGCTTGCAACCATCTATGAAACTCAGGGTGCAAGTCTTTCAATAGATACAACCACCGGCAAAACCCGTATGGAAAACGTGGTTTCCGCCCGTGCCAGAACCGTCAGTGTACCGAACACAACGGGACTTACCGCCCGCAACAACCGTACTGCCGCCGCCAACGCAGTTGCCAACACTGCAACGGATAAGGAATCCAGCGTCTTTGCCAAAGTTATCAAAGTGTTTGCAGACGGCGTTCTGAACCGTCTGGTTATCCGTACCACGCCCCGTACCTATGCCTCCATCAAAGCTCTGCTTGACCGTCTGGATGTCGTCCCCGCCCAGGTGCTGCTCCAGGTGCTGGTTGTTGAAGTAACTCTCTCTGAAAGTACGCAGTTCGGACTGGAGTTTTCAGGATTCCAGAACGGCAAAAACGCCTCATCTCTTTACGGTACAAATTATTCAGATTTCCTGAATCCCTTTACTCAGGCAGTCAATGCCGCAAGCAGTTCTCTGGAAAGCTCCGGTCAGTTCAAAACCGGTTCAGCCCGTCAGAACGGCGGCACTTTTGTCATTGCTGATCCCGATAATCCGCAGTCCCGTTTCGGCTATATCCGCGCCATGGCGGGAGACGGTCTGGTCAAAGTTCTTTCAAGTCCGCAGCTGCTGGTTTCAAGCCATACCAAAGCGAGCATCAACGTCGGTCAGGATGTACCGGTTATTTCCAGCGGTATCACCAGTACTTCCAGCAACGGCAGTCAGCAGTACAACTACCGTTACGTTTCAACCGGTGTGATCCTGACAGTCACGCCGCAGATCACCAGCAACAATTTAATTTCTCTTGACATCAAGCAGGAACTCTCTCAGGCTGTCAATACAACCAGCAGCGACATCAAATCTCCGACCATCACACAGAGAACTGTTGAAACAGCCATGACCATCGCCAACGGTCAGACCATGATCATCGGCGGTTTGATTCAGGAAAGAAAAGAGGACTCCATGAGTTCCCTGCCCTTCATTAACAAGATTCCGATTCTCAACCGTCTGACCGGAACCACTGATGCCGCCGTGGAACGCACCGAAGTTCTCGTCATGGTCACCGGACATATCGTCAACGAACACAGTCCGGTTGAAGATATGATCAAGCGTTATAATGATGCAATCAAGTCTTTGAATGACTTTGACAAGCGCCTCGGCGACGGCAAAGATGCCGATAAAAAACCGTCTCTCATGACCAGCAAGGATTTTTGGTTCTGATTATGGAAAACACCACAGACAAACACAATTTTTCCGGAATGGAAAGACTTGAAAAAGCCTTCGCTGAACGTTTTCCGGAACTTGACCGCAGCGGCAATCTCCGTGAAACTGACCGGGAGCTGCTCCGTTCCGGTGCCTTGACCGAAAGCCAACTGCTGGCGATGTATAACGAAGCCTTTGATGTTCCGGAAATCAACGAAGAAGAAATCGACATTCCTGAACTGCCGGACTATGCGCCGCTGGACTTTTTCAACTCCAACACCTGTCTGCCGCTGGAGTGGGAGAAGGATACGGTCACGCTTCTGCTCCCGGATCCCTATGATCTGGAAGGCATGATTTTTCTGATCCGCAAGACCTGGGACTGCGATGTTTCTCCCCGTTTCGTCAAACGCGGATTTCTTGAAAGAATCCTCGCAAAACTGCAGAACGCCGAAAACGGCGAAGATAAAATGCTGGATCAGGAGGATGAAAACACCCTGCGTTCCATGGCGGGAGAAGCAAAAATCGTCCGTCTGGTCAACGATATATTCACGCAGGCGATCGAACTGGGCGCAAGTGATATTCATATTGAACCCGGAGAAACCAGTCTTTCGGTCCGCTGCCGCGTGGACGGCGTTCTCACTGAAATTATGAATTGTCCCTTGAGTCAGTTCCCCGCCATCGCCTCGCGCATCAAACTTATCGGCGGACTCAATATCGCTGAAAGCCGTATTCCTCAAGATGGACGTACCAATGTCCAGATCGGCAGAACAGAACTGGATATGCGTATATCCACCATTCCGATTTTAACCGGTGAAAGTATCGTTCTGCGTCTTCTGAATCAGGAGGCGGTAAGTTTTGATTTGCGTACTCTGGGCATGAGTGAAGAGATTCTCAAAAAATTCAATAAACTGATCGGCATTCCCCACGGTATGATTCTGGTCGTAGGTCCCACCGGAAGCGGAAAGACAACCACCCTTTACAGCGTTATCAACCAGTTGAATGACAACAGGAAAAAAATCATCACCGTTGAGGACCCCGTGGAATACAAAACGCCGGGACTCTGCCAGATGCAGGTCAATCATAAAATCGGCGTAACCTTTGCAACCGGACTGCGTTCCATCGTCCGTCAGGACCCCGACGTGATTCTGGTCGGAGAAATCCGTGACCGCGAAACAGCGGATATCGCCATCAACGCCGCATTGACGGGACACCTGGTGTTAAGTACACTTCACACCAACGATGCCGTCGGTGCCGTCACCCGTCTGCTGGATATGGGAATGGAAAACTTTCTGGTATCCTCTGCATTGTTCGGCGTACTTTCACAACGCCTTGTCCGCAAAATCTGTCCGGAATGCAACGGTTCAGGTAAAGCACCGGACGGCAGCAAATGCCGCCGCTGCAACGGCTCCGGCTACAAGGGACGCTGCGGTATTTACGAACTTCTGTTGATGGATGACGACTTGCGCGCTGCCGTCAACCGCAACTCTTCAAGTGCGGAACTGGGCAAGATCGCCGTGGCACACGGTATGACCACTCTGCTCGAAGACGGAAAGGCAAAGGTCGCAGCCGGTATCACAACAGAAGAAGAACTCAACCGTTCCACTGCCAATTTATAAAGGTTCATCATGGCATTATACAAATATCTGGCAGCCGTCCCCGGGGAAAGCGCAAGAGAAGTTATCATCGAAGCCGAAAACGAAAAAGAGGCTTTGAACAAACTCCGCAGCCGCGGTGCGGTTCCCGTGCGTTTTCTGGGAGATGCCTCGCAGGAGTCTCTGAAGCGCGGCTTCACTTTACGCCGCAGCAAGGTGAACACCTATGAATTCACCCGTCAGCTGGCACCGCTTCTTGACTCCGCCATTCCGCTTGAACGCGCTCTTGCCATTATCGCTGAGGGCGCACAGGAGCAGGAACAGAAAGCGTTTGTCAACGGTTTGAGACAGGGACTGCACGAAGGTAAAAAGTTCTCGGAACTTGTGCGTTCACACGGTTCGCTCTTTCCCGGATACTATGCCAATCTGATTGAAAGCGGTGAAGAAACCGGCTGCCTGCCGATCGTGGTCAACGAACTTTACAAATTTATGGGTGAAACAAAGGAACTGCGCGACTTTATCGTTTCAAGTTCAATTTATCCTCTGGCAATTCTGGGTATCACCGTTGCAGTAACCGTACTGCTTTTTACGGTATTCGTACCGCGTTTTGCAAAGATTTTTGCGGATATGGGACGTGACCTGCCCGGCTCCATGCTCTTTTTGATGGGAGCAAGTTCCTTTTTCGCCTGGGCATGGTGGCTGATACCCTTGAGTATTTTTGTTATCTGGCTGGCACTCAGACATATTCTGGGTGAAGAAAAACTCAAATACAAAGTCAGCGAAATCATCGTTGCCCTGCCCCTTTTCGGACGCATTGCCGTTGATCTGGATATGTGCAAATATATCCGCACGATGGCAATTTTAATTGCCAACCATGTTGAAATCATCAGAACGGTCCGGATTTCAGGACGTATCATCGGCAATCCTGTTGTTTCAGCGGAGTTTGACGGTATCGACCGCAAACTCAAAGGCGGACAGAAACTCTCAGCGGCTCTGCGCGGCAACCGTTTTGTTCCCGCAAGTCTGGTTCCCATGCTGCGCGTGGGTGAAGAATCCGGAACCGTCGGAGAAATGCTGACAAAAATCGCAGGAAATCTTGAAAGCGATACCCGTCTTAAAATCAAACGTTTGCTGAGTCTTTTTGAACCGGCTGTGATCGTATTTCTCGCAGTTGTGGTTCTTGTTGTAGTCGTATCAATTTTCGTCGCAATGATGGAAATAAATTCAATCAGTCAGGGAGGATCCATATGAAAAAGAATTTTAAAAACATCAAACATCGTGCCGGTTTCACACTTATTGAAATCGTGGTCGTCATCGTCATTCTGGTAACGCTGGCATCAGTTGCTACGCCGCTTTATCTCAACTACGTCAAACGCGCCAACATCGGTGCGGCAAAAACCCAGATGAAACTGCTCGAAGATGCTTTGACCGGATACCGTCTGGATGTCGGCAGTTATCCTGACGGCAATACCGGACTTCAGGCTCTGGTTGAAAACGTTGACAACAACGAAAAGTGGAACGGTCCCTATATCAAACCGTCCGTCCCCCAAGACCCCTGGGGCAATGCCTATGTCTACGCCAGTCCCGGTGAACACGGCGATTATGACTTGACCAGTTACGGTGCCGACGGACAGCCCGGCGGCGAAGGCGACAACGCCGATATCAACAATTGGGAATAATTCCATTCCCCTGAAAAGAGTTGTTTCATGCTTTGTACCGATGATTTTGATATCTTTTCTCTGCAATGTCAAAAGCGCCCTGTCCGTAAGAACGCTTTTACATTGATAGAACTGGTTGTAACGATATCGATCATCGTCCTGACCGTCTCGCTGGTCGTTGCGGTTTTCCGCAAGGAATCTCCGGCACGCGCTCTGGAAAATATGGAACTGGACCTTCGTTCCTACTGCTCAAGAGTCCGTTACCGTGCCTGCGAGACCGGGCGGGACTGGGTCATCAATTATGACCCGGATACCAAAGCTTTTTCTGCCGTGCCCGGTAAGCATGAAAAATTTCAGATGCCCGGCAAGGACAATAAAAGTGCTTCCCGCAATGCGGAAACAGAAGACGAAGAAGAATTTTCTTACGATGACCCTGAAAATCCCTACGGCAGTACGGGGGGATACGCAAAACTGGAGTGGCGCCTGCCCCAAAACATAGAGTTCACCACTGAAAACGGAGAGGAAGACTCTCTGATGACAGGTGAACAGCTGGAAATTTTCCGCTTCTTTCCGGATGGCGGCGGTTCCGGTTCGGGACATCTGGAATTCAGGTGCGGAGAATTGGCACGGATTTTCAAAATCAACAAACTGACCGGCAGACTTTCCGTCATGGATAAATCTGAATATGAAAGAGAACATTTGCAATGACAGATAAAAATTTCACACTTATTGAAATCGTCGTTGCATTGGGAATCCTTGCAATCAGTATCGGCGGACTGCTTCAGCTTGCCATCAGTTCTCAGCTTAAAATCAGCCGTGCAACAGAAAAATGGCAGGAAATGCACATGTTGACACAGGCGGCGGAATATCTGCTGCTCCATGATGAGGAAACAACTGAAATCCCCGCAGAGTTTTTCCCCTACCCCGACTACGAAATCAACTGCACCTATGATGATGCCGAAGGTCTCCCCGAAGAGTTGGAAAATTTAACGGGACAAATCCCTCTCAAACAGTGCAAAATCGAGTTGATCCGTTCCCGTGACCACAAAACGGTGGAATCCGTCATCATTGACCGTTTCAGTTATCAGGAGGATTCCAACAATGAATAAGCGGAACTTCACCCTGATTGAAATGGTCGTTGCCATGGCGGTCATGGTGGTCGTTGCCATGATCATCGGAACGGCAAGTGCCACATTTTACAATGCTTATATGCGTTCGGCGCGCAGTATCAACCGTTTGGAAACCTGCCTTGCCATTGACAGAATATTTGATTCACTCATCCGCAATGCAATACCTTTCAAGTGGGTGGATGATGAAAACGCCTCCCGTTTCGTTTTTGAGGGGAACAATGACAGTCTTCTGTTCACCGCGCTGCGCCGGACCTACGGCAAAGATTCCGGCGCAATACTTTTTGTCCGTCTGCTGCTTGAAGATGAACAGCTGATTGCCGAATACTCCAACAGTCCGATCCTGCCCTGGAGTGAAGAAAATGAACAGGGCATTGAACGGGAAGTCATCGCAAAAAATATCGCCGCCATCACCTTTGAGTACGCAGAATTTGACGAAGAAGAAGGTATCGAATGGCTTGAAGTCTGGGAAGAAGATGAACACGAAGCCCTGCCGCTTGCGATCCGTATGACGGTTGAGTGGACTGACGGCAGAAAAGAATACTGGCTGCGCCGCCTTGCCGGAATTGCCAAAGACAGCACTTTCGGACAGAGGCAGCAGACTTCAACTGACAGTCTTTCAGGACGGCAGGGGCGCAATTCATCCGGAGGCGGCAGATGAACAACAGAGAAAACGGTTCAGCTCTCGTTGCAGTTCTGGGACTTATTTTTACGGCAGGTCTGCTGACGGCGGCGATACTTTCTCTTTCACGCACAGGAACGTTTGAAATTCTGCCCCACGTCAACCGGCAGCGCTCCATGTATATTCTGGAGGGCGTGGGCAATCGCGTTCAGTATCTTCTGGCGGCAGACCGTTATCTCAACAATGACGTGACCCTCGGAGAACTGGACTATGCGGAATTTGAATATGACCGTTACGTTGCCGACGGCGTGACCCATCTGATTGATTATTACGGAGAGATGGTTGAGTTTGTCATTACAGATACTTCCAGCGGATTTCCCATGACTTCTTCAGCTTACACGCAGACGATCAACCGGCTGATAAGCAGTTTTGAAGACGATTCAGAGTGGGGCGACAAACTTCTGGAGTTCCGCGATAAACTGGATGATTACATTGATTCTGATACCGATGTCAAAACCGACGGTATGGAGTCGGGGGAATACGAGGAACTTTCTCTTTACAATCTGCCACGCAACGGTGCGCCTCAGTACAGAGAGGAACTGCTGTGGATTCCCGGTGCAAGAGAACTTTTTCCGCCGGATAAAAACGGACGTTTCACCCGTGTCATGTTGATTCCGCCTGAAAATTGCGGTACGATCCCCGTCAAGCCCAGTCTGCTTACGGCTGACGAACTTCTCCTGCGCACCTATTGCAATCTGGATGAAGATGAAGCCAAAGAGGTTCTTGAGAGCATAAACCGTCTGAAAACCGATAAAGAGCTGCTCAGTGAAACGCTTGATCCCCTGATTGCGGAACGTCTTTCAAATCTCGCCGTCAAAGAGAGCGGATTTTACACCATCGACATCAAACTTTCAAGCGAAGACAAAAAGCCTTCATCGCGTTTAACTTTCAGTTTTGAAGGCTTCTCCGTCACCGGTCCCCCCGATAAAGTCACCCGTTTCCTTGAATGGATGATTTTCTGACATCTCCCGCTTTACGCATTGAGCCACAAACCTTCCACTGATATGACAGATAATCAGGCTATATATCTTATAGATTGATTACTTTTTCTTCTCTTTACTGTTGCGGCATTCGCGGTAGACTGCTGCTCCGACGGCACTCATGATGGCGAAGTACTTGGCGGTGTCTTCAAACATTTTGGTATAACGCTCGGTACTTTCCATATAGGCGGTTTGAGCCGTTTCTTCAAAGAATTTCGGAAACTGGTTGTTCTTGAAGATTTGCGGATCAGCAGAACGGGCAAGTTTGCGGAGTTTTTCATCTTTGAGCAAACGCTGCAGCAAGTCACCGATTATAACGCGGTCAGCCTCGGTGAAATCTCCTTGATACATTTCGTTAATGGCATCAATAACTTCATCCAGCATACTTTTTTTAGGATCAGCCGGAGGAGAAGTCGGCTTGATTTCCGGAGGCTGAATTGCTGTTTTTTTCTGCTCAAGCTCAATTGAGCCTTCAAAGGTCTTTTCAAGTTTGTAAAACTCAAGTTTTAAGATATCATCCAAATCAACAATGGCGGTTTCATCGCCCGGAAGCAATTTTGAAAGATAAGAGCAGAAAAGATACTCTTGGTGCAAATCACGGTCAAACATGCGGGTGATTTGAGAAATGTACTGATACCATTTGACAAATGCCCGGATCGTCCGGCGAAATGCGGAACGCTGTTTGGGGTCAAGTGAATTATACATATCCACAACAGGTTTCAATGCGCTGGAAATCTTCCCCTGACGGCTTTTTTCAGTACCCTTTTTATCGGTATAGATGCTGCAGACCTTTTCTACATCCAGATCGTTATAAACTTTGTAGTCGTGAACTTCTTTGAGTTTCTGGTAAATAGCGTTGATGTTGATTTCTTCAGTAAGGTCAGTTTCCTGATAATAGGGCTGAAATGCTTCTTGAATTTCCTCGGCAGTGTTGACAAAGTCCAGGATAAAGGTATCGTCTTTTTCCGGATGGATTCGATTCAGACGGCTGAGGGTCTGCACCGCTTTGACATCACGGAGTTTTTTGTCCACGACCATGGTGTGCAGTAAAGGTTCATCGAATCCGGTCTGATACTTTTCTGCCACAATGAGAATATTTCCTTCATCGTGAAAGACGGCCTTGGTCTGATTTTCAGAGACTCTGTTGCCGTGGCGGTCTTTGTTCATGCCGGACTCGGTGTATTCGATACCTTCCGGATCTTTGGGGTCTTTGATTGCTCCGGAAAAGGCGATAAGGATTTCAATATCGTCATATTGCTGCTGCTCCAGATACCGCTGGATTTCGTGATAATAACGGATCGCAGCCAGTCTGGATGCGGTAACTACCATCATCTTTCCCTTGCCATTGATGGAAGGCTTGGTGACGGAACGATAAGTTTCCACAATGATCATCGCTTTGTTTTGCAAGTTGTGCGGATGCATTTCCTCAAAGCGGCGGGCAGCTTTCATTGCCGGAGTAGTGGGCATTTCAGGATTTTCCTCCACGCTTTTGGAGAGGCGGTAAAACTTTTTGTAAGTGGTGTAATTTTTCAGCACATCCAAGATAAAACCTTCTTCGATAGCCTGTCGCATGGAGTAGGTGTGGAACGGTTTGAACGTGCCATCCGGTTGCGGAGTTCCGAAAGTTGAAAGTGTTTTGCTTTTCGGCGTAGCGGTAAAGGCAAAGAAACTCAAATTTTTGTGCTTGCCATGATTGAGCATCTCACGCAGAATAACATCTTCGCTGTCGCCGATTTCTTCTTCGCGTTTGCCTTCGATTTCGGCATATTCCTGCAAGGCATCGGCGGTATCGGCGAGAGCGATTTTCATTTTCATCGCACTGTCGCCGGTCTGGCTGCTGTGAGCTTCGTCAACGATAACGGCGAAGTTTTTCTTTTTGCTTTTGTCAACTTCGCTGAAAATAACGGGAAACTTCTGCAAGGTGGTGACAATGATACGGATATTGTCATTGATGGCGTCTTTCAAATCCTGCGAGGTCATCTTGTTGTCAATCAGCTTGACTACGCCTTCTTTGTGTTCAAAACCTTCAATAGTTGCCTGCAGCTGGGCATCAAGGACTTTGCGGTCGGTAATGACAATGACGGAACTGTAAATAGGAGTGTTTTCCGCGTCGTGCAGACTGGCGAGGCGGTAAGCAGTCCAGGCGATACTGTTGGACTTTCCTGAACCTGCACTGTGCTGAATAAGATAATTTTCTCCTGTTCCATTTACTTTGACATCGGCGATAAGTTTACGGACAACATCCAGCTGATGATAGCGGGGGAAGATGATTTTTTTCTTTTTAACCTCTTTGACAACGCCGTTGGCAAGTTTTACGGTCTCTTTTTCTTCGGCATAGTGAATGAATTTCTGCAAAATGTCAAGGAAAGAATCTTTCTGCAAAACGTTGCGCCAGACGTAACTGGTAACATAATCGCCCTCAATGGCGGGATTTCCTGCGCCGCCATCTTCGCCCGCACCGTTGGAACCTTGATTAAAAGGCAGGAAGTAGGTCTTTTTGCCATCAAGCTTGGTTGTCATGGAACACTCGTAAAGATCCATTGCCATAAAAACGAGGATGCGGTGGTTGAATTTGAAGCAGTTTTCTTTGGCATCCCGATCGTATTTCCATTGAAGCATACCGTTTTTTATGCTTTGACCGGTCAATTGATTTTTGAGTTCCAGAGCCAGAACGGGAATACCATTGATGGCAAGCATCATATCGACGCTGTTGTTGTTTGCTTCGGAGTAGTGCCATTGACGGATACATTGACAAGTATTCTGCTGATATTTTTCAACAAGTTCCGCGTTGAGGGTGGATTCAGGACGGAAGTAGCAGACTTTGAATTCGTTGCCGCGGTCTTTGAAGCCGTGCCGCAATACATGGATCAAACCGAACATGGTCACGGCATCTTCAAAAGATTTGTAAAAACGCTGTCTGGGGTCTCCGTTGCACTGTTTTTCAAAACGCGCCCACTGCTTGGGCTGTGTACGCTGAACAAAACTGATAAGCGTTGCCAAATCCAAAGCTTTGCCGGAAGATTCAGCGTGATTGTACCCTGCATCGGTAGCTTTCTCCCAGCCGCCCTCGGCAGAGATGAGAAATGCTTCAATATTTTCTTCAAAGTTTTTTTCGGTATCATAGTTCATATTACTTGTTCTCCTGCGGATTATTGTTTTTCCGGTATTGAATGCGGGCTTGTGTCATACGTTCACGGATTCCACCTGATTTTGGAAATTCTACAGTCAACTTTTCAAGTTGCAGGCGTAATAAATAAGTACATTGATTAATAAGACATATCATAATATTGGCACAAGTACCGGAGCTGCGTTCTTCTAAATATGCCCGATAAGTTTCATAGGACTCGTTTTCGGAATACGCCAACTTGCGAACAGCAAGTGCGGGAGGAGAATCCTTTTCCCACTGTGGTAAATTATGAATACGCAAATAATCCTGATAATCCTCTAACAATTCTTCCAACGAAGCTCTGGCGACTCCGGTTAATTTGATTTCAGTCTCTTTGCTTACAGAAGAAGCCACAGAGCCTTCCACAATATTCTGCTTACCGCTGCGGGCAGCTTGAACCATCTGATCAATAGTGCGATCTCCCCGCTGAAGGAATCGGCGGACAAAACAGGCAGTTCCCTCAAAAATAATCAGACTTTTTTTATAAGATTTAAGTTTTTTATAACCGCCGCCGGATAAAAGAATATCATTACTCATAACAAACCTCACATTGAAACTTGATCAGGACCGGTAAGACAATTAAGACAAGTAATTCTGAAATACAGAGGAAGCATCAGGCAGGACCTGTCACAATTTATCGTTTGTCCCACAAGCCGGTCCCATCCCACAGGTCCTGCTGATCCAACAAGTCCTACTTGTCCCACAAGTCCTACTTGTCTTACTGACATAATCTTATCAACCCGCATCTTTCAGCACACCTTTCGTTTTCCGGTGACGGTCTCAAAGATCAGCGACTTTTTGTAGGCTTCCATATCAGCGATCAAAGCCTCTTTTTCGGCAATGATTCCGTCTATAACGGCACATTTTTCGTCGAGAGCAGTAATAATATTTGCCTGTTCAGTTAACAACGGAAGGCAAATATTAAAGTCTTTAAGCATTGAAAGTCTTACAGAAGGCACTGTTGATTTGGCACTGCCTTTATCCATTTCTGCACAAAATAAGTTTTCCATAAAATAATGATAAAAGCGAGGTAAAATACCCTTAAAATCGTAGAAACAATATACTCTTTGATGAATAGCATACTTCCCGGTAGCATAGTGAAAGACTCTTCCCGCCCCAGCTCCATCGCCTGCCATTAAAACACCTTCTCCATCAAAAGTGTATGTATTGGAACGCTCTATAATCGGAGAGCGAACATAGAATGGGAATGCCCCTTCTGGTTCTGCATCTTGTGTGTCGTGATCACCAGTTGTGGTTTTACAAAGAAATCTTTGACGACATAAATTCCAATGCTTTGGCATTAACCCGATTATATCTACGCCGCTATCTTCCATTTCGGCGTTGGGATCGAGACCTTTGGTCACGGCTTCAAAGATGACGGAAGACTTCCACATTTTGTATTCTTCAATACTCGCCTTTGCCTCTGCAATGATTTCATCAATCGTCCCGCACTTCTCATCCAAATACGCCGCAATCGCCGTCTGCTCTGAAATAGGCGGAATGGGAAGTAAGGCATTAGCAAAGTCATCATACTTAATGTTTCTCCCTTCTCGAATACCTACAGTTAAGGCATTCATTGCATCAATAAACATTTCGTTTTTGAAAAAAAATTTTAGCCAGTCTGCATTATAATGTTCATCTGCATGAAAAACTTGATAAGCTGGAGAGCATACACCTTCGAATGAAGAACGCTCAAATCCTCCTTGAAAACTACGCAAACTAATCACAAAATCATTTATGTGAACTGTCTTAAACTGTTGTAGATTAGTTCCTGCCATAACTTGAACAACACCTTCAAGTAATCGTTGTGGATACATACCATGTTTTTGTGTTGCTGCAAGCAATTCCGGAGTATTGTTTCCCCGTTCAAGAGATTGTTTAAAATGAAATTTCGCACGTTCAACATCCCAGTATTTCGGAATTTCTCCAATCCACGCAACACCGCTATCTTTCATTTCACTGTATGTATTTTTCATTATTTGCGTTTCCCTTAAAAATTATTGATCCTTAGTTGACATCTCACTTGAGTCTATTTCGTCTACAAGGATACCTTCTTCTTCGTCAATTTCAGTTCCAACCAGTGTTGCATTATGACGATATACATCAACAAATTTTTGCAAATTGTAGTAATCTTCAAGTACATTTACTCTAAAGGCTCCGTTAAGAAACTCTGCTGCTAAACCTAAACGATAAATCATCGGTGAAATAATAGCATCATTGTGTCTGATATAACTTTCAATATCATCTTTTGACAGGGCAAGCCGATAGCCATTGGCATTTCCAGCAATAATAATTCTTGCCTCTCTTAATTTTCCGATAACCTTTGCGGTAAAAACTTGTTTACTTATTTTTTCAAAACCATAATCTATAAGGTAGCTCATAATTTCATCAGAATAAAGATTATTATTTTCCGAACAATAAGCCTTTGCTATCAACAAGCGTAAAGTCATACACTGCCGTTGAACAAACTCATCATCGGATGCCATATTTTTTGCAATAAACTCATAAGCGTTTTCCAGCAGACACTCTGCGATTCTTTGCTCCTCTTCCGTTGTTCCGATAAAAACTTCTTTTTCATTATCGAAGCGTGGCGGAAAAACTTTATGTCCGGCACACCGGGGGGATAAAATATTTAACCATGTTTCCGCATTATCTGAATCCCGATTGCACTGGTAACATCGCCCGAGAGTTCCTGCAATCAGGTCGGCAATCTGAACACCGTAACTGTCTTCGTCTTTGACAAAGTTAATTGTTACTTGCGGAAACATAGGAGACATTCTTTGAGCAAAATACTTTTTAAACTGTTCTTCAAAGGTTTCCGAACCATAAGAGTCTATTTCCAATTGCAATTCGTCACATTTGGTCACAGAGTCAATATAGACAGCAAATCTTCTATGCAAAAATTTATAAAACGGTTCTGTATATTGGAGACCTGGGAAATGATCCAATTCATTTTTATTTACAAGCATTGCAATGTAACTGAAATTCAGACTGCAGATTTCTCGGAGCAGTTGAGTTCGAGTATTGGCAGAACGGATTTTGCTGCTTTTTATGACCTCCAAAGAATGTTTTTGCATGATGTCTCGGATTTGAGAAAAGACCGAAGATACTTCTTCCGTGGGAATCATAAAAGCGGCACATACATAAAGCTCATCATTAACTTTTGTATTCCCCGATTCATCAATAAAAACACTCATCTTCCGGTAATTATTGCTCATTGCTGACAACCTCCGGACTTTCATCTCCGAAAACTTCATCAATACTGAATTTTTCTTTCCCTCGTTCAAGATCGCGTTGTATAGCAGGCAACAAGTAGATTTTTCCGAGCAAATATTCTACCGTCAGTAGAACAGATTCCACTTCATATGCATTTAAACTCTTTCCTTCATGAGCAGAGTCATTGCCTAAATCCTTCACTGTTGATAATACCGTCTTTTCCTGCTCGGTAATTAAATTGATATCACACATAATTTGCAATCTTGCCGCCAAAGGTTGCCTTGCTTGGCCTATTTTTCTTTCGCGACACACGGTATCCAATATTGCTCGCAAACCAATTCCCGCAATAATAAATAATTTGTTTTTGATAGCGGTAAGAGTTTCCTCATAAATCGCTTTTACTTTATCTGGAAGAACAAACTGCAGTTGCGACAATTGGCTTTCTGTCAATGCACCTTCTTCCAATATCGGATAAATTATTCCTTTGAAATTTTTCTTGCCGTAATCCGGATGGAAAGTATCTTCATCTTCAGAAAATCTAATATCTTTTATAAAGCTGACCATATGGCATCCCATACACTCTGAAATATGATAAGAATTCCATGAAAAAACCTCACCATCATCAGTAAAATCCTCTACTGTACAAGCCTCCACAATGGTACGGTGTGTCGTTTTTACACGGCAATGATTACAATAGTATTCAAGAATATTATTAGGATATTCATGAATGTTATATTTCTTATCTTTTCGCACCGAAATAATACTTACATTTTCTTGATGCATGATTACCCCTCCTCCGTGGTATCTTCTTCGTAGTAGTAAGAGTAATCGATGCCTTTCATAAACATCTCACGGTTGTTGATTAAGCCCTTACAAAATGTAAGGGGTTGATGATTAGAAATGTTACTCATCACTTACTTCTCCTCGCCGAAAAGAGCGTGGAGTTTTGCAATCAGCGACTGTTCGTGAGCCTCAATGCGTTTAGCAATATCGTCTGCCTTTTCCAACTCCTTGTAAACATAAAAGGTGCGGGTAAAGGGGATTTCGTAGCCGACTTTGGTTTTGCTCTTATCAATCCATGCATCAGGATTATAAGGCAGAACTTCAGCTTTCAGATACTCTTCAATATCCATATTCAGCGGCACATTTTCGGTATCCCGCTTGCTGCTGTCGGCAACAGGTTTGCCTTTTTTCAATACCTTTTTGCCGTTTTCATCCAGTTCGGGACTTTCCACCGTGATCTTGTTGTAGCCCAGTTCCACGTTGTCCATAAGGCGGCTTTTGCAGATGATCTCTTTGCCGTTGGCAAGGATTTCCGTATAATCGGCGGTGGCATATTCGCCGTATGCCTTGACGATCAGCTCACGACACGCTTCAGAAATATCCACCCGCTTGTTACCGATGGATTTACGGCGGGGTTCAAAGCAGTTGCTTGCATCAATAAGCAGAATTTTTCCCTCGTGAGATGCAGGTTTATCCTTGGTCACGATCCAGATATAAGTTGCAATGCCCGTATTGTAAAAACTGTCGTTGGGCAACTGTACGATGGCATCCAGCCAGTCATTTTCAATCAGATAACGGCGGATCTCGCTCGGTCCCGAACCTGCATCGCCGGTAAAAAGTGATGAGCCGTTCTGAATGATCGCCATTCTGCCGTCATCAGCCAATTTTGCCACCCCATTGAGCATAAACAGCAGCTGACCGTCACTTTTGGAGGGCAAACCTGCCCCAAATCTGCCATTTGCCCCCAGGCGGGCTTCAGCTTCCACCGCCTGTGCTTCACGCTTCCAGTCGATACCGAAAGGCGGGTTGGAGATGATGTAGTCAAATTTATAATCTGAAAACTGGTCATTGTTCAGCGTGTCGCCGAACTTCATATTATCAGGATTGCCGCCGCGGATAAGCATATCGGCTTTGGCAATACCATAAGTAAAAGGGTTCAACTCCTGACCGAAAGTCGTTACCACCGCATCCGCATCCAACTGCTGCAAGCGTTCTTCCATACAAGTCAGCATCTGACTCGTTCCCATGGTCATATCGTAAACGGTTTTATTCATCCCCTCGGAGTTGGCAACGCTTTTATCACCGGTCACCAGCAAGTCACACATCGTATAAATAATGTCACGGCTGGTAAAGTGCGCTCCTGCTTCTTCGTTGTAACTTTCCGAGAACCGCTGAACCAGATTTTCAAAAACATAACCCATATCCACGGCGGTAATTTTGTCGGGGTGCATATCCGCTTTTTCTGAACAAAAGTCCACGATGACCTGATAAAGCAAGCCTGCCTCTGCCATCCGCTTGATTTGATCGTCAAACTTCATCTGCTCCAGAATATCCAGCACATTTTCCGAAAATCCGTTGATGTAAGCCCGAAAGTTATCCTCAATGCTGTTGGGATCAGCCTTCAAGGTTTCAAATGTAAATTTGCTGGTGTTGTAAAAAGCATATCCCGAAGCCTTCCGCAGAAAACCATCTTTCACCGCCAGATGTTTGATCTTTTCATATTGCTCCAGCACGCGTGCGTGCGTAGGCAACAGGCAATCGTGAAAACGCTTAATGACCGTCATCGGCAAAATAACCAGACCGTATTCGTGCGGCTTGTATGCTCCGAAGAGTGAGTTTGCGACGTTCCATATCACAGTGGCTTTTTCCTGAATATTACGTCCGGCAGAAGCAAGCAGTTTTTCCGAAGTCATTGTTGAAATCCTTTCATATTTTTTATTGACTTTTTTACACTACGAGATATATTATACACCATAGCAAGCGACAAAACTTGTCTCTTGCTAAATAAAAAATCAATTTTTTGAAAAAAATTTCATCATGGCAGAAAATAACAACTCTAAAAGTAAGTTCATTGCTTCCCGTCGCCAGCTTCACCGTATGGCGGCAATTGTTGTTCTTCTAAAAAAAAGAGAGTGGGTCACGATGAAAAAAATCAAAGAAGAGTTGGACGCAACTGAGTTTACAGACGGAGCATATCTTGCCTGCGGCAACCGAACGATCCAACGGGATATCAAAGCATTGCGGGAAGAATACTTTGCCCCCATTGAATACAGTAAAAGTAAATGTGCCTATTCCCTGACGGACAAAGAGTGGTATTTTAACGTGCCGTCACTTCTTAATGCCGACGAATTGCTTGCCATAACCATCGGTGGAAAATTGTCGCAGGATATCTTCCCGCCTGCATTGAGTAGACGCGTATCCAAGGCTGTGGATGAGGTTCTGCGTTATAATGAATCCGAAGCACTTTCAACGGAGTTGTTATCTTCCTTAAAGGTTCTCTCTGCCTCGACCGTTTCTGGGGAGATTTTTGAAATCGTATTTGATGCCTGGCAGCAACGCAAAGTTCTGCGTATCAATTATGCCGATAAAGATGGCAACACCATATTGCGTGATATTGAACCGCATACCCTTGTATTTTATGATATGAAGTGGAGCATTAAAGGTTTTTGCCATTTGCGTAATCAGCCACGCACATTTCACCTCGGTAGAATAAAATCTGCTGTTCTGCAAGATACAACCTTTACCCCGTCACAAGAAATTATTGATTCTGTTACAACAGACTCTTTTCTTGATTATGAAAAAATACCTGATGTGGAAATTTTTTTAACCGATGCCGGAAGACAGTTTGCACAGTCAACTCCGTTGCATAGTCAACAGCAAATTGTCCAAACTGATGATGGATTCCATCTTTTTGTTCCTGCGATTTCACTTGAAAAACTGACCCCATGGGTTTTGAATCAGCACGGTAACGCCAGACCACTTGCTCCCGCAAAAGTCGTAGAAGCTATCCGTCAAACAATCCGTAACCTTGCCGATGCCTGTCAGGCATATGATTCTGACGAAATCCGCAGAAAGGTCAAAAGGCAAAATAAATACTGTTTCTGCAATCTCACTCATCGGTGACGAGGATGAATTCAACCGTTGTCGCGCGGGGCGGTGCCGGCATACGGTCCAGGCGTTCAAGAAGATTGCGGACTGATTGATCCATCGCAGGAATGCCGCTGGGACGGGTGATCCGTCTGCCGATGACTCTGCCGTCGGCGGCTATGCTTAACTCAATCGTCACTTCAGGCAGCTGAGAACCCAGAAGAGATTTGGGCGGCTGTGTCCAGATGTTTTTCAAATACATTCCGGCCCGGCGGTTGAATTGCTCTTCAGCCTCGGTCAAGCCGCCCCCGGGAGTACGGTTATCCTGTTTTCCCCTTTTTTGTCCGCGGTCACGGGTTCCCAAAGGAACTGCAGGGTTAAAGTTGTTTCCGCCACGGGGACGGTAAACTTCTTCACGCGTTTTACGCACCTGCTGTCTGCGTCCGGAGACTTTTCTGCGAACCGGCTTTTTCACCGTTTTTTTGATATTTTTCCGCTTTTTCACCGGCTTTTTCACAGCCTTCTTAACAGGCTTTTTTACCGGTTTCTTAACCGTTTTTTTAACAGGTTTCTTTTTGGGAATTGCAACTTTCGGTTCAGGCGGGATCTCAGGACGCGGCGGTGACGGCACCACCGGTTCCGGCGGCAGCGCACTGCTCCCCGGACGGCTGCGTTCCGGAGGTCCGACAATGGGCGCAGTTGACAACTCTTTGGGTCCGATTTTCACCCTGAATGCATTGACTTTGGGCGGACGGAAAAAGTTATCAAGAGTCTCCCACAGCAGCGGAATACCGATACACAGCACATGCAGCAGCAGAATCACCGAACGGATCTTCCATCTGCGGTTGATTTTATCCTGCTGTTCTTTATTCAGCAAATCATCTGAAAAATCAGGTGTCATTTATCCTCCGCCTGAGTGACAAGGGTGACATCCGCAAATCCCGCTGAACGGATCAATGCCATCAAATTTATGACATCATTATATTTCCTGGAACCATCCGCCCGCAGCAGAAGATTCATCTTGGGATCGGTCGATTTGAGAACTTTGAGTTTTTCAACAAGTTCCTCCTTTGTCACCGCCTGATTTCCGAACATAATCGTTCCCGATTCGGTAATGCTCACGCTTTTGACATTGTCAAGCGGCAGTTCATCGCTGTTCATTGCGGGCGGTTCGATTTTGGTACCGTACTCCATAAGCGGCATACTGATCATAAAAACGATCAGCAGCAGAAAGGTCAGGTCAAGCAATGGCGTCATGTCAATCTGATCCATTGTTTTCATTTCGTAACGTCTGCGTCTTTTGCGCGCCATAAGTTCACTCCATTTCTTTATCCAGAGCAACCTGCTCAAGTTTGACACGGACCATGAATTCTTCGGTGAAGTTATCCATGGCAACAGTCAATGCGCGAATTGAATAATTCATAAAATTGTATCCGACCAGAGAGGGAATAGCTACAACCAGTCCGGCGACGGTGGTCAGAAGTGCGCCCGCAACACCGGGAGCAAGTGCCGTAAAATCAGGTTTTCCCGCAATGGCAATTCCGGCAAACGCCATCATAACACCCCAGACGGTTCCGAACAATCCGCAGAAGGGACTCAAACTTACCAGCGTTGCAACCACACCGACGTTGGATTCCAATTCATGAATCTGCGCCGAAACTTCGCGCTCCAGCACCGCTTCTATCGCATTGAGCTGAGCTTCTGAAAGTTTACAGGGAGAAACGGACATTCTGTCGCCGTACATACCGCCGTTTCCACTCTGATAGAAATCCTGAAGTTTGACAACACCGGCTGAATAAATAATTGCCAGAGGTCCGGCATTGTTCATGCCCTCGCGGATAAGTCCCGGAGATACCAGATTTTTATCTCTGACCTTGAACACTTCAAGAAAACGCGCACTCAGACGTTTCGCCTGACGCAGATGCAGAAATTTTTCAATCATAAGTGACCATGCAAGTATGGAGCCGAGGATAAGTATCAGCACGATCGCTTTACCAACCGTATCACTGTTCTGAAAGGCGTAATAAACACCCGGAGTCGCCGCGAAAAGGGTCATATTCATAAAAATTTTCTCCTATTTGAAAAAAATATTGATTTGTCACTTTATAAAATATAATTCCTGTATTATATTCTACAAGTGACATAATTCTGAAAGAGGCGAAAAAAAATGAAAAAGGAAAAGATACTTCTCGGATTTGACGTAGGCGGCACCAAACTCGGTATCGGATTGGGAACAGAATCAGGCAAAATCCTCGGTGAATACCGGATGCCCAATGTCAATACCAAACCTGAAGATGTCCTGCCGCATATTGCAACAGAAGCCCGCCGCATGGTACAGGCAAACGCTTTGCAGATGAGTGATGTATCTGCCTTCGGTATTTCTGCCCCCTTCCCCGCAGATGCCAAACGCGGCATCATGCTTGAGCCCCCCAACAATCCGTTGTGGCGTAACGTGCCGATTCTGGAATATCTCACCAATGCCCTGGGCATT
Source organism: Lentisphaerota bacterium (assembly GCA_015061725.1). Taxonomy (GTDB): domain Bacteria; phylum Verrucomicrobiota; class Lentisphaeria; order Victivallales; family Victivallaceae; genus UBA1784. The sequence goes on along the minus strand of SUVX01000004.1, from coordinate 77,082 downwards.
GACGGAACTTTTGAAAATGATGCAAACTGCGGCGCTCTTGCCGAATGGTTCTTCGGTGCCGGAAAAGGATGTCAGAATTTTGTGTATCTTACCATGAGTACCGGTATCGGCGGCGGTATCATTTCTTCCGGAAAACTCGTCCGGGGCGGAGCCGCCCTCAGCGCCGGAGAAATCGGACACATCTGCGTTCAAATCGACGGCAGACAGTGCAACTGCGGTCTGAAAGGCTGTTACGAAGCCTATTCCGGCGGACGCGCTGTCGCTCTGCGCATGCGTGAAGAACTTGCAGACAAACCCGAAAGCATGATTATGCAGCTTGCCGGAAATGATCCTGAGAAAGTGGATATGATTGTTCTTGAAAAAGCTGTCCGTGCCAATGATCCCTACGCCGTCGCACTCTGGGATGAAATCGCTCTGCGCAACGCTCAGGCAATGGGAATTTTGATCAACTCTTTGAATCCCGAAAAACTCATTCTGGGAACTCTTGCCTGGGCAGTCGGAGATCTTTATACCGACCCCATCAAGAAATATCTGCCGCGTTTCTGCTGGAAAGAACCGATGGAGTCCTGTCAGATTGTCAGCAGTGCTCTCCGCCGTGATATCAGTTCCTACGCCGGAATCGCAGCAGCACTCAATTACTTGAACGAATCAGCACAAAATTGAAAAAAGAGGATATTTTTCAATGTTCAATAAACGGAATACTGTCTGTTCAATAGAAATCGGCACGTCAAAAATCTGCGTTCTGGTGGGCGAAATCCTGTCCGACGGCCGTCTTGAAGTCATCGGTAAAGGTGTCGTTCCTTCTCAGGGAACGGTTGTCAAGGGTGAAATCCGCGATGAAGGAATAAAAGAACTGCTCAAATCCGCACTTGATCTTGCAGATAAATCCTGCGGCGGAGAATTGAACAACTGCCGTCAGGTGACGATTCTTGTTACCGGGTGCGGCATAACGTCCCGCTTGTATTCAGGCTCATGCAACATTGAAAACGCAGAGCAGATCGTTACTGAATTTGAACTGGAAAAAGCAATTCAAAACGCACTTTTTTCTGCAAAAGACGATTCAGGCAATGAAGATATCATCAACTCAACCCCCACCCGTTTCACCCTGCCCGGCAGAGGCAACGGTACATTCACCGACCCGCTGGGACAGAGAGGAACCATGCTGGCAACAGATGTTCATGTTGTACGCGGCATCGTAAACCGTTGCCAGGCTTTCTGCAAACTGGTGGCAGATTCAGGTTTTGAAAACATCCCGATGGAGCTGGTCTTTTCTCCTCTGGCGGACGATATGGCTCTGCTGACTGATGAAGAACGCAAACAGGGCGTACTGCTGGTCGATATCGGCGCCGGAACAACGGAATATCTGCTGGAGTGTGATAACGGCATACAGGCCTCCGGCGTTCTGCAGGTGGGCATGGAACATGTCGCCAACGACCTGGCAATCGCATTGAATTTGAAAATAGACCTCTGCCGGAAACTTATCTCAGAAGGTATCCTTGCCGAAAAACTTGCCAACAACAAAGATATTGAAATAAAGGTTCAGGGCGGAAATATCCGCAGAATTCCCAAAACAAGTTTTGAAACAGTCATTGACTGCCGTCTGCGCGAAATTTTTGAGTACATTGACGACAGTCTGCAAAAAGTCAATGCACCCAGAAATCTGGAAGCCGGCGGTGTTTTAACCGGCGGCGGTGCCTTATTTTACCGTTCTGAGGAATTGTTCCGGCAGGTTTTCAATTTAACATGCAGTGTCCGCCGTCCTGCAAATACCGGCGGAATCCAGTTCGGACTGGAAAATCCGCGCTTCTCTTCAGTCTGGGGCGGACTCAAAATCGCTGCTGAATTTTACAGAGAAAGCACCCTGGACCGCACTGCGGCGGATGCCGTTCTTGACGGTCTCAATCAAGTTTGGAAAGACTGTTTCAAAACAATGAAAAGTATCAGAAAGGCACTGAAATTTTAAAATGATAAACTCCTCTGATTTTACAATTATGGGTGTCGGCGGAGCCGGTTGCCGTTTTCTGAATACGTTGAGCAAAACTCCCGGAGCAGAACGTCTCCGCCTGCTCGCCCTTGACACTGACCGCGAAAGTCTGGTAAACTCAGGACTTCCTCCTGAAAACACCCTGCTTGCCGGAGAAAACTGGCGACTCGGCAAAGGGTGCGGCGGCAATGTTTCTGACGGCAGAAGCGCCATCGGCAACGCCCGCAACGGTATTGATTCTCTGTTGGGCAATACAAAAATGCTCATGGTCGTCGGCGGACTTGGCGGCGGAACCGGTTCCGGCGGAATCGCAACAGTTTTAAGTATCGGAGCAAAAAAGCAGATTCCGACCCTTGCGCTGGTGACCCTGCCGTTCTCACACGAAGGAGATCAGCGCAGACAAATTGCTTCAAGTGCGCTTGAAAAGACGATCTTTGATGTCGCCAATGCCGTGATCGCCCTGCCCAATGATTTGTTGTTTTCATCTCTTTCCCCAACAGCTCCGATTGCAGAAGCCTACAAGCTTGCCGATGAACAGATTGCCCGCACTGCTCTTGCTCTTTCGGCTCAGCTGTGCGCCGGAAACCTGCTCAATGCGGATTTCACCACTTTTTCAAACATGCTCATGCAGGAAAAAAGCCGCTGTGCCGTCGGCGTGGGCGTTGTGCGGCGTGAAAACGGAACGCTCCGTCCTGAAACGGCGATTGAAAACATGCTCAGTTCTCCGCTTCTGGGCGGCTGTTCCAATCTTCAAACGGCGGATGCTGTTATTTTCAACATTCTGGGCGGTCCGTCGCTGAGCATCGGTGACGTGCAGACGATTTTCGGAAAAAGCGTTGACTTCATCCGGCAGGAAACCCAAATTCTCACCTCGGCGGCAACCTCTCCGGAATGGGAGGATATGATTCAATTTACCGCCCTGGCAATCAAATACAAACAACCCCTGAAACCTCAGGCTGAAAACAAACACTCCGGCGTCTCACCCAGGGAAGTCACTGAAAGTCTTTTCAGCAGTAACGCAATGGAACAGCCCGCACTGCCTTTTGTGCCGGTTTCAAAGGGTATCATGGAGTCAACACTGAAAGTCATCTGGCAGGGAAAAGATCTGGATATTCCGACTTATATCCGCGATGAAATCAGCATTGACAGCGGAAAAATTATTTCCAAAAATGTAAAACCGGGCAATTGAATATGAATGGCAGTATTTATTTGAAGTTTATTCTGACGGTATTGACGCTATCGGTCATCATTCTGGGATATCTCGGCATATCGGCACTTGACCGTCTGCACCGGGTCAATGTCCGTCTGCTGGAAAAAATTGAAAAGGGAGAATTCATAAAAACAGCTCCTGAAAAGAAAAAAGTTTCTGCGGAGAAAAATTTTTCTTCAAATATTGCCAATTTGCAGTTCTTTGATAAAAATGCTGTCTCCGGCGGACGGCTGATCCGTGCCATTGAAGCAGAACCGCCCAATCTGAACCCGATCGTCTGCAATGAAGCGACCGCCTCTCAGATGTATGGTTTGTGTTCAGTTTCTCTTGCCGCGCGCAACTGGGAGAAACCCGAAGAATTCCTCCCCATGCTGGCAGAGTCCTGGACCATTTCAAAAGACCACAAAAAATACCGTATCAAACTCCGCCGCGGTGCTTTGTGGCAGCGTTACACCGACCCGGTGTCAGGCAGAGAAGTTCCCCCCCGGGAAATTACGGCTGAGGATTTCAAGTTTTTCATTGATGTCATTAAAAATCCGAAAGTCAACTGTGCGCCGCTGCGGGTTTATTATCAGGATTTGGACAAGGTTGAAATCCATTCTCCCTATGAATTTACCGTCACCTGGAAAAAGGCTTTCTTCGGTTCAATGTCGTCCACATTGGGACTGTCTCCCCTGCCCCGGCACTTCTATTTGAAAGAGGGAGAAAAATTTGACGGCAGTGCATTCAATGACGATCACGTCCGCAACAAAATGATTGTCGGCTGCGGTCCTTACCGCCTTGTCCGCTGGGAAAAAGACCGCCGCCTGCTCTTTGAACGCAATCCGGACTACTTCGGCAACGCTTACGGTATTGCGCCGTCACTGGAATATCTGGTTTTTGAAGTCATAAAGCACCCCAACACCCGTTTTCAGGCTCTGGGCGGCAAAAAAATCGACCAGCTGGGATTGACTCCCGATCAATGGGTGCGCCGCGCGGATGTTCCGATGTTCAAAAACGGCAGCGTCCGGCGTTTGAAATATCTTCTCCCCAGTTACACTTACATCGGTTACAATCAGAAAAATCCGCTGTTCCGCGACAAAAGAGTGCGCCGCGCCCTCACGATGCTGATTGACCGCGAAAAAATCCGCAAAGATATTTACTTTGATCTGGCTGAAAACGTGAACGGACCTTTCTTTCCCGGCAGCAGTTACTACAATAAAAACATCAAAAATCTGCCGTACTCTCCCGTAGCTGCCCGCAAACTTTTAGCCGAAGCCGGCTGGAGCGACTCCGACGGTGACGGTATTCTTGACAAAAACAAAGAAAAGTTCTCTTTCACCATGCTCCAGATAGCCACAAGTTCCATTCAGCAGAAGATGATGCCGATGATAAAAGAATCTTTGGCAAAAGCCGGAATCGATATGAAAATTCAGAATGTGGAGTGGTCGGTCTACATCCGCCGTCTTGAGGAACGCAATTACGACGCCTGCTGTCTGGGCTGGATGAGCAATTTTGATCCGGACATGTATCAGATCTGGCACTCAAGCCAGCGCAGTTCCGGCGGCAGCAACCATATCGGATACGCCAACGCAGAACTGGATAAACTCATTATAAAAATGCGTGAAACATTTGACATGCCTGAAAGAATCCGTCTTGCCCACAGAATTTCTGAAATTCTGCATGAAGATCAACCGTACACCTTCCTGTTCTGCCCCTACTCTCTGGTTGCGTTAAGTTCGCGTTACCGCAATGTTCGTATTTTCCCCTCCGGACTGGCAGATGAAGCGTTCTGGGTCCCCCCCGCTGAGCAGCTGCCCGTTCCCGGACTCTGACAAAAATTTTTCAAAGGTGTTTTTATAACAATAATCAAACAGACACGAAAGAAATTTTTGATGAAAATTTACAGATTGCTTGTTTGCGGTTGCCTGTTGTTGATATTTTGTTCTTGTTCCAAACAAAAAAAACAAACATTCAATGCAGGGACTGTAATTGCCGATGAAAGAATCATATATAAAGTTCCCGCATCACCTGAAAATATTTTTGTTTACAGCCCCTCTTTGATTGAATTGCCCAACGGCAGATTACTGGCAGGCTTTGATCTTGGCGGAAGCGGCGTATCAAAACTCCCGGAACCCCAAACCACCGGCTGGCGCCAATGGAATATTCAAAATCAGGCAAAAATATATTGTTCTGATGACAAAGGAAAATCATGGAAACATATATGCGATTTGCCCATGTTTCATGCGCGTTTTTTCAGAGACGGCAATAATGTGTATTTTATAGGACATGACAAAGCTATAACCATTTGTTCAAGCAGTGACAACGGTGAAACCTGGGGTCCTGTAAAAAAACTTGATGACAATGCCCTCTGGCATCAGGCTCCCTGTGCAGTGCATTACGAAAAAGATTACATTTATCTTACCATGGAAAAATCTGTCGGCTCGTATTGGCCGGATGTGGCTCCTGTCGTTATGCGCGGGAAACGCGGCACTGACTTGACGGACAAAAAAAACTGGACTTTTTCCAATGTTCTGCTGTATCCGTCAAACGCCCCAACCACCTCGGGAATTCCTTTTTACACAACAGGTTTTCAAACGCCGGACAAAGCAGACAAAAAATACTGCGGAGCCCCCTGTTTCCTTGAATCTCATGTGGTTAAAATATATGACAAGCAACACAATCTTTATGATAAAAACACCCTTTATCTTTTTATGCGTCAACATTCGGGCTTGACAAATATTGCAGCATTGGCAAAATGTGTGATCAATGAAAATAAGTTGACTTTGGATTTTGTCCGTACTCCGGCAGGGGCAATGCTGTTTCACATTCCTTTTCCGGGCGGACACATGAAATTTGACGTTCTTTACGATCATGTATCTCAACTCTATTGGCTGGTATCATCGCAAGCAACAGACAGCATGACCCGTCCGGATATGCTTCCGGCGGACAGATACAACCTGCCTGACAATGAAAGAAACCGTCTGGTTCTTTATTTTTCAAAAAATATGTTTGACTGGAACTTTGCCGGAACTGTTGCCATCGGCAAAACCACAAAAGAGTCAAGACACTATGCCTCCATGATTATTTCAGGAAACGACTTGCTGATACTCAGCCGCTCCGGAACAGAAAATGCCAAAACAGCCCATAACGGCGATATAATAACCCTGCACAAAGTCAATGACTTCAGAGCATTACGTTATTAAAACGTCACAATTTGGTTTGAGATTTTATTATGATCGGCAATTATATCGGCAAAGTTTCAACAGCAGATCCGCTGTATGAATATCTCAGGTGGGAAATTTTCCCTCAAGTGGGCGCAGATGCCCGCGACGGGATCCGTGTCTTTGAAACCAACGGTTCCAACGCCGTTTACATCTATGAGGACCGTGCCACAGGGCAGAGAGTCGTCGGCAAATTCTTTTATTCCGACAGAATGGATAATTGGGAAGTCGCCCGCCGCCGTCTGAACAGAGAATACAACAACATCAACGAATTCCGTCAATATCTGGGCAATTATCATTATGTTGCAAGAACCCTCGGCAGAAATGAAACACTCAACTGTCTGCTTGTCATTGAATTCTGTCAGGGAACAACTCTTGATAAAATCCTCACCCGGTCTTTTGAAGAAAAGAATCCTGAGCTGCTCTATCAGAAGTTGACCGCACTTGCCTACTTTCTGGCAACAGTTCACAACCGCTCCGCCCGTCCGGAAGGTGTGGATTTTTATGACAGCTGCAGTTATTTTGACGCAGTCATGCTGGGCGCCTCGCAGCTGATGGATTCCGGAGAATACAACTATTTTATGCGCCTCAAAGAAAGTTGGATCAGCGAACCCGCCGTCTGGCAGGATCAGAAAGTTTTGACCCACGGAGACGCCACGCCCTCAAACTTTCTTTTCGGCGATGGACTTCATGTTATTTCCTTTGATCTTGAACGCGCCCGCCGGACAGACAGGGTCTTTGATGTCGGACGCATTGCCGCAGAACTTCAACATTATTTTCTCAGAACCACCGGCAACAAATACGCCGCAGAACCCTTTATCGGACACTTTTTATGGGAATATGCCTGCCATTTCCCCGACAGAGAAAGTGCCTTTGACTCAATCTGCAAACGGGTTCCGTTTTATTTCGGAACCAATCTGCTCCGCATTTCACGCAACAGTTATCTTGACCGCGCTTACCGCAGACTGCTTATTGAAGAAGCTAAACTATCTTTGAAGAGGTGACATTATGATCAAAGCCATTTTTTTTGACCTGAACGGAACTTTGATTGATATTCTGACCAATGAAAACGATGACAATGTTTTCAGAATGACTGCAAACTTTTTAAGTTATCACAAAATCAGCATTTCTCCTGAAAAAGTCAGAAATCTTTATTTTGAACTCAACCGCGCCCAACGTGCCGCAAGCAATGAGGAGTTTCCGGAATTTGATATTCAAAGAATTTTTGAATATATCATCATGCAGCACAGCACTGAAAAAATATCAAAAGAAGCCTGCCTGCGTCTTGCCGCCTGCACGTCAAAAGTATTCAGGGCGGCAACCCGGTATAAACTGGAATTGTATCCCGGTGTCCAGCAAGTTTTGGAACAGCTTGTGAACAAATATATCCTCGCTGCCGTTTCAGATGGACAAACCTTGTGGGCAAAACCGGAAATGTGCGCATCCGGTCTTGAAAAATATTTTCAAACAGTCATCGTTTCAGGCGATTACGGTTTCCGCAAACCGGATGAAAGAATGTTTACAACTGCTCTTGAAAAATATGCTCTCAGCCCCGGAGAAACCATCTATGTCGGTAATGATATGTACCGCGATATTTACGGCGCAGGACGCCTGGGGATGAAAACCATATTCTTCAAATCCAATCAGGGCGACCATAAATCCCGCGGCATAGAACCGGACTACATCATCTACAACTTCAACGAACTCCCCGCCGCCATCTCCTTCATAGAATCCCGCTGTTCATGATAAAGGGCAGATGGGAGTCGGGGGGAAGGGAAAAAACTTTTTTTCACGAGAAAAAAAGCCGAAACGTCGGCTTCGGTATATTTTTGTTTCCTCCCTGTCCACCGTAGCCTTGTGCGAAGGCGGATCCCTTTTTCAAAAAAAGCGGCGTATTTTGTAAAGTGGAGAGCAGCCCCTGTTGGAGATCATCTGCCCGTACAGGGAACAGAGCCGTTCAAAAAAGCGGCGCATTGGTGAAGAGTGAGTATTTTCTGCCGTTATTCCGCATTGGAGCCGTCCCGCACAGAACCGTTGTCGGCATCGTTGCGGACCATCGTTTTCAACCGCCTGAAAAGTTTTATCATGTCAACAACGCCGCCCGCAGCAAGCCAGAGCGTACAGGTAACGCCCAATACCAAAATGATATAGAGTTTCCACTTCCACAGAAGTTTCCAACCCTCCTGTGATACGCCGCCGGAAAACACGCCGTCAATGGTACTTGCACCGGCAAAATAGGCAATCGTGAAAATCAGAAAAACCAGAAACCAGCCGACCGTCCAGACGATACTTGCAATACTGATACATTTGTCCCCGAAAGAAAATTCCGGTGTAAATCCCAGCAGACGTTCCCAGAAACGGGTTTTACCCTGAGTCTGATGTTCGTTGTGGACATCATAAATTCCCCGGTGCAGCATTTTATCCAGATTGAAAACCTGCGCCTTTTTAAGCGCGTGCTGCAACAGAGAAATACCCACATAAGCCGCCAGACAGCAGAGCATGATATAAAAACTCATCACCCTGCCGTTCAGAGGAAATTTTGTCATATTGTTTGCGACCCACTCCCAATGGAATGTGTCATTGAGGAATTTTGCCAGTCCTGAACCGTCTTTGAAACGCCAGACCTGCTGAAGAATAATTCCGGACACCGCAAGAACAGATCCAAGAAGATAGGCGACCCAGGCGGCAAGTGTCGTGCCGTATTTCCAATACAATCCGCCGATCATCACAGCACCCGCACCGCTGATAATGGCACCGGTGATGGCAAAGAACATAAAAATATACTCCGTCTGACGGAAAAAATAACTGAACGCAACGGCAAAGATACCCACGCCGACAATTGACAGGCGCAAGGCAAGCAAATGCTGTTCCGGTGTAAAAGGTTTCTTTTTGAAAGGCATCAGAACATCCTGAACAAAGATACTGCCCCAGCTGTGCATGTAACTGTCATCGGTACTGACCATTCCGGCAAACATGACAGAGAGAAAAAGTCCGACCATACCCACGGGCAGAACCAGCGACATGGCAACCGGAACCAGTCCCTGTGAACGCAGCTGCGGAGACTCCACCAGAAGCAAACGCGCTTCAATCGCCTCTTTAAGAGGAGCAAATTCCGGACACCGCATGAAAACAATCACGGCAAGAGGAAACAATGTCAGCAGCAAACTCATGGTCAATCCGCGCCATGTTCCCAGAAGTCCCGCCATTTTGCTTTCGTGCGGCGTTAAAGCGGCAGAAGCGTATCCCATGGAGCCCTGCCAGGTACCGCGTCCGTAGATGGAACCGAAAATACCGATTAAAAAGTACCACATATTGAAGTCAGGCAGTTTGCTGCAGTCATAGGGATTGACCTGGCTCATGCCCGGTTTTGCCATATCCAGAGCTTTTGACATCTGATCCCAGGAGACCATTCCGCCGGAAATATCCCAGTCTCCCAATTTGAAGATAAAGAAAATAAAGGCGATAAAAGAGAGATTGCAGATTGCCGCCTGCACAAAGTCGGTGATCATAATAGCAATCTGTCCGCCGAAGATGGCAAAACTTGAAGCCATTGTCACATAACCGATCAAAAGAACAAGATATACGTCCACATTGACACCTCCGAGCATGACATGTTCGGGGAACTGACAGAAGAACATGATAAAGCGGATGGAAATAGCAGGAAAAATTCCGAAATTGACCACACCGCTCAACCAGGTGATGATTCCGGCGCAGATACGGAATCTGCGGCTGTACCGCACTTCAAAGAACTGAGCGACCGTATAACAACGCGTTTCCCTCAAGCGGTAGGTGACCCAGCCGAAAAGAGAAAGGATCAGTCCGGTAGGTCCTGTCAGCATCGCCCACCACTGACTGGTGAATCCCGCTTCGTAGAACATTTCAAAAACGGCGACTGCGCCGATGACATCCCAGCTGATCGCCCCCTGAGCGACACAGAGCAGATATCTCCCCGCACAGCGGCTGGCGGAAAGAAAATCAGAAATACTGCGTGAAAAACGCTGACAATAAATCAGCAGAGAAATCAAACCGACCACTGTTGCGCCGAAAACGCACCAGTCCAGCGTCTGCATACCGGATGAGAGATTCATTTTTATTCCTTTGAAATTCGGGGTTACGGCATATAATATACATCACGGGAAATAAAATGCAATCAAATTCATATTTCTGCCGGCAAGATAAAAAAAGCACCTCTTTTTTTAGGTGCTTTTTCATTTAAAATTGGAGCCGGCTGTGGGATTCGAACCCACGACCTGCTGATTACAAGTCAGCCGCTCTGGCCAACTGAGCTAAGCCGGCATATACCAGAAGTATTTATTTAATATAACAGCATATTACTGCAAGTTCAAATACTTCCGGAAAAAATTTTGCTTTTTTTTATAACGTATCAATGAATTTCAGATACGCGTCTTCTGTCATCATGTCATCAAGTTCGGAACTGTCAAAGTTTTCAAGTTTGCAGATCCAGCCCTTATCCTCGGGAGATTCGTTGATGAGAGAGGGATCATAGGCAAGACCCTCGTTCACATGACATACTGTTCCGCTGATGGGAGAATAGATATCACATGATGTTTTATCAGACTCAACTTCCCCCAAGCAGTCTCCGATAATAAAATCATCATCTTCTTCGGGCAACTCGACGTAGGTGATCTCGCCGAGCTGTTCGGCGGCATATTCCGAGATACCGATTGTGGCAGTGTCTCCGTTGATTTCAACCCACTCGTGGTCTTCTGTATAGTACTTCATGTAATTCCTCTGTCTCTGTTGCGGCACACGGCTGCCGCGCAATAACCTTATATTTTGCCGTGTTTCCCATGCAGATTTTGCGAATCAATTTCTGCTCTGCGTTTAATGGAACATCAATATGCCGTCTTGTCAAGTCCGGATTGCAATTTTTATGCATATTATTTTGATTTTTTTGCAAAAAAATGCTTTTTTCTTGAACATTCCCCCGTGCGGATGTATATTATGCGGATTTTATGTCTGAAAAAATATCAACCGGAAAAAAACAAAAAAAATGAGAGAACCTCTTAAATTCGGACGCTATGACTATGCGTCTTTTTCAGCTTTCACAACCTATTCACTCTGCTCCCTTGTCATACCTCTGCTGATTGTTTCCATGGGGAAATCCCTGAACTTTCCGCTTGATGACGGCGGCATGGCGGCGGGCGGAGTTCTTCATGCCGTCAGAAGCGCCTTTATGATCATCACACTTCTTTTATGCGGATTTGTCGCAGCAAAGCTCGGCAAGCGTATTTCCATCGGCATAAGTCTGCTTTTGTGCGGTTTCGGAATCATGTTCTGCGCGTTTTCAAATGCTTATTGGATGTTGATTCCCTGTCTGATATTCGCAGGTCTCGGCGAAGGTATCTGTGAAGGACTGGCAACACCTTTTGTTCAGGACTTGCATCCGGAGTCTCCTGAAAGGTATGTCAATATCAGTCACTCGTTCTGGTCCATCGGTATCGTTGTCGCCGTCATCGGTGTCGGCGGATTGATTACTCTCGGTGCCAACTGGCGGCTGATTCTCATTCTTGCGGGCATATCCACCATCCTCGCCGGAATGTTGTTTCTCTGGAAAGAAAATCCTGCCAAACGCTATCCCGAGTCCGGAGAAAACATCGACCTGCCCAAAATCTGGCAGCAAACGGTTCAAATTGCCAAAGAACCCCACTTCTGGATTTGTTCTCTTGCCATGTTTTTCGGAGCCGGAGCTGAATTCGGTCTGACATTCTGGGCTGCGGCTTTTATCGAACTTACATTCAAAACCAGTACATTCGTCGCCGGACTCGGAACCGGTGCAATCGCTGCCGGAATGTTTCTGGGCAGAACTTATTTCGGCTACATCGCAAAACCCGGAAACTTGAAAAAAATTCTGCTCTACTGCTCTCTTGCAACTATTCCGCTTACAAGTATCCTTGCGCTGCTCAAACCCGGATGCATGCCGGACGGTCTGCTTTTCCCCCTGCTTTTCATACTGCTTTTTCTCTGCGGCATCGGCGTTGCGCCCTACTGGCCGACCATGCAGGTTTTCGGTGTCAACAAACTGAAAAACTGCGACTCCACCATGCTGTATATTTATTTTTCTGCCATGGGTGTTCCCGGCTGCGGCATCTTCTCGTGGCTCATGGGCGCTGCCGGAGATACTTTCGGACTGAAAGGAACGATTCTCGTTGTCCCGATCTGTCTTGTCATCTATTGTTTGATTGTCTGGTTTGAATGTTGGGCAAAATGTTCTGAAAAAAGACCTTAACTCTTGTAATAATACTGTTTGTGTGCTATCTTAATATTCATCAGATTATCACAAAGGATATACTATGCTGAAAAAACTTTTTACTTTGGTCACAACAGTTGCGGCAGCTGTTTCTTTTGCCGGAACAGCTTATTTTTCTGAACTGCGTCCGCAGATAGCAAAGGTGAAACGACACTCTGAAGAAGACTTTGCCCTGGGGGATAAACTGCTTAAAGAGATGCAAGCCCTTGCAAAATCAAGAAAACGCGCCCTCCCCCGCACCACGCTTATCATGGAAACGGTTACCCACCGTGCCGGCTGTCTCTGGAGAACCGATAAATACTGGAGAGACCGTCAGCTTTATGCCAACAGAAAATTCTGGTATCCGCACAATCAGTTCTCGCCCTCCAGTTTCATCAAAACTTTTGAACTGATGAAAACTTACGGCATTTCTGCCAATAACTTCTTTCTGACCAATTCTTTCAGAGATCATTACTACAATGCGGCAAAACAGTGCGGTCTTGACCCCGCTGAACTTGCTCTCATTCCCACAATGACGCCCGCCGGTTTCGCTATCGAACGGCACATCATTGCAGGACTCCCGAAACATGAATATATCAAAACCGCCGTTCAAAGCAAATATACCATGCAGTTCAACGGTAAGCCGCTGTTCCTCGGATATTCCAGCGAACGCTGCACCCCTGCCCAGTTGAAAAAATTTATTGATCTGCTGGGAAAAATCGGCGGCAGAAAAGTCGCCTACATCAGCGATCAGGCGGGCAACGGTCCCAAAGTCTGGATGGGCGGATACTGGGCGCAGCGCCGGCAGGTCCCCGCCACGGATCTGCTCAAATCTTTTGACCATCTGGTTGCCATACTCCGCGTTGCCGACGGCATTGAATACGGTTACTACTGCGGAGACAACAGAAAAGTGCTTGATTACGACTACTATGACAACGTTCTGCTCCCGCTTTTTGCCGCTTCATGCGCCCACAAGGATTTCAACGGCAAGCGCATTTTTGCCGTTAAAACGGTTCAGGGATACACCAACTGCAACGGCTCCCAGACGGTCAGCTCAGACGGAACAAAAACCATCCGCAAGTTTTTTGAACTTGCCGATAAACACAAAATCGACTTGCTCTGCGGTTTTGAATGGGATGAACTCAACGAAAACACCAACCTTGAACCCACCGTTGCCAAACCGCACGCCAATCAGAGGATCATCCGTTACTGCATGGATAAAATCAAAGGAATTTCCCCCTCCCCCAATCCCGGAGATAATCTTTCCCGCCCCAACCTCATTGTCAGCACCAACAGACAGCTTTCAATGGGGCAGGAGTTTGAAATGGAACTGCTCAATGTCCCCGACGGCAGCAGAGAAAAATACACCGTTTCTGCGGAACTCTTTGACAATACAGGTAAAGTGATCTGCCGAATCCCCGCAAAAACCTTTGACAGTACCCTTTTAAAAGATCAGACCATCGTCATTCCGACAGAAAAATTCACTCACAGTATGTATATCCAGCCCCGCCTGACAGTTAAATACAAGGGGAAAACAGAGGTTATTTCAGGACTTCCCCCGACAGTTCTGCGCGGTACGGTCAACATTGATCACACCTGGTTTTCCATCCCCCTGCGCAATCTGCTCAAGCCTGAAAACGCACAAATCAAATTTGCCAACGGTAAAAAAATCCGTCCCGGCATGCTTGAAGTTACGGCAGACGTCAATCTCAAATTCAAAGAAAAGCTCAACGCTGTTGAAATTATCAACAACAGTCAGGATATTTTCAGTTATGATAAATTTGATGAATTCGGATTCAACAACAAAAAACGCAAACGCTACCGTCTGTCGTTCCGCTATGTGATCCCGATGAACATCAAAAAGGACCGGAATCTCGTCATCAACTACAAAGTTGACGGCAAAGGAGCCTGGTGTTTCAATACCGGTAAACTGAACAAACCCGCTTATCCCCGTCCGGTGGGAAACACTTATAAGGCGCATGAGGGCAGAAACTGCCACAATGAAATGATTTCCGTTCCCGTTCAAAATACGGCAAACGGTACGCTGACAGTAAGCGGCACCCGCCTTGCAGGTCCGGCAAAAGGAAAAAACTTTTCGCACACATTCAAATTTGCCGATATCGAAAAGGCGGGTGTCAGCTCCATTGTCTTTGATGATGGGTTCATGATTGCGCTTGAAACAGCTCCCAAGACTCCCATGCTGCCGCTGCAGCTTGATTTGAATGAAGTAAAATTCAGCAAAACATTCCCGGCGGAACTGCCCGACGGCGTTCTGGCGGTAAGGGTGGTTTCCAACTGCGGCAAAGTTTGGTACAGCACGGGTTATACGCCGACTCCCGCAAGCGGAAAAATGATTTCAGTCGCAATGAACAGCGACCGCAGAGGTACAGTCAGATTCAAACTGCCTGCAAGCAGAGTGCCCGATTTTTCTTATGATTTCAACATGCCCGAAAGCGGCTTTATCCTCTCTTCCCCCGCCGGAAGAGATTACTACGCCCACATCGGCAGTTTTGTCAGTATTGCCACGGGATTTGAGGGTATCATTCACGGATACACGATTCCCTGGACCTACGGCAGTTGGGCAACAGCTCCGCGTTGGCTGAATCTTCCCGACGGCAAACGCGCACTCAAATTTGACGGCAAGACCTCTCAGGCACTCATGCTGCCCAATACCTTTGTTCCCCAGTGTCACAGTTTCACCGTAACGATGGATATCAACCCCGATGATGTCAAACGCTATCAAACTCTTCTTGACGGCAGAGGTCCTGCCAGTTATCTGCACGGCTATATGGTTTCTGTAAAAAACGGTTTGCTGCGCATTGAAGCCCGGCACCGCCAGCCGTGGAAACGCTACAACAAACCCGATCACAAATTCCTGACCTCTGTTCCGCTTTTTGCCGGAAAACGTCAGCAGATTGTTTTCAGTTTTGACGGAAAAAATCTTTCCATTGCCGCCAACGGCAAAAAACAGAGTTTTGAACTGCCCGGTATCACCTACTGGCTGACGATTTCCGCATTCGGCGGCAGAGATGACCACCGTTTCGGCGGTATTCTTTACGGATTATCAACCAAACACTTTTCAACAAAATAAGGAAATTTTTTATTATGAAATACTTGAGACGAGATCTTTTCTGGCAGGCATCTGCCAGAAAGCCCATGGGCTTTACGCTGATCGAGCTATTGGTCGTTATTGCCATCATCGCCATTTTGGCCGCAATGCTCATGCCCGCCTTGCAGCAGGCCCGGGAACGCGGCAGAAGCATCAGCTGCGCCAGCAATTTGAAACAGCAGGGCAGCGCGATGGATATGTATACTAACGACAACAAGGGATATCTGGTTCCGTACTCCGCTTCCTGGTGGACATATACCCCGAAATGGGTGACTCTTCTTTCAATGAGTTACATCAAACAGCGCGGTACTTTTATGTGTCCCTCTCACGCCAATGCGGATAAGGAAACCCAGTGGAGTACCCATTTTCAGGGTGTTACCATTGAGGAATCAAGCAAAGGCAGTTACGGCATCAACTGGCGGACCGTCGGCAGTGAATACACCCACAGTTCCCCCCAGACGGATAAACCGACGAAGCTTACGAAATTCAAATATCACTCCCAGGTTTATGCTATCATGGATGCAAGAAGCGTCACAAATCCCGATCCCAATGAAGGACACTACCGGGTATCAAGCTTTCTTCACACTTCTGTCGGCAAACCCATTCCCCGCCACAACGGACAGATCCCCATTCTCTACGCCGACTGGCACGTTGCGACCAAACAGTGTGATTTCAACGATCCTTACAGCACAAGTTCGCTGGGTACAAAAGATACACACCTGAGAAACTGGGAAGGCAAGTAATTTTCAACTTCTCACAATAAACACAGCTTTTTCAAGGGAACGCGCAATTTCAATCGTATTGAGCGTTCCCTTTGATTTGCCATCCCAGACAGCAAGAAGGATATCGCAGGTTTCTGCGATTTTTTTATTGCGCTCAAGGCAGGCTTTGGCAAACAGAAAGCCGGGATATTTTTTTCTGTCAGGCAGAAAACAGATATTTTTGATTCCGCAGGCAACAGCAGCAGCATAAGCAGAGGAATCCACACCTTTGGCTCCGCCGGATATCACACATTCAACCGGTTTACAGAATCCGTTTGCGGCACAAAAATTGCGGAACTCCTGATTCTGCAAAAGTAAATATGGTATAAAATCAAAGTCCGTAATCGTACGGCTGCCGGTAACTCCCAATTTCATAAATAAAAAGGCACCCCTTCCGCCTTTTATCTGAGGTTACCGCCAAGTACCCCTCCGGAAAAATACGAAAGGGGCACCCATTGCCAGCAAATGCACAGCACCCCTTTCAACATTTTCCGAAGTAAAATATTTTGGCGGTATTTCAGATAAAAAATGTTGAAAACCCTATTCGATATGTATAGTTCTAAGATAAAGAAAACTGCCTGTTTAAAAGTTTTTTCACCTCTGATTCTAGTTTTTTATTTTCTTTCCCAACGGAAAAAAGCAGCGGACACCATGTCCGTTGTTCTCCTGCCAGGACGGAAGACTGCGGCGGCACTTTTCCTGTGCATAGGGGCAGCGCGGATGAAACGGACAGCCCGATGGCGGTGCAAGCGGTGAAGGAACATCTCCGGAAAGAACGATCCTTTTACGGTGATTTTCTCCCACCGTCGGTACGGCTGAGAGCAATGCCTGCGTGTAAGGATGCTGAGGAGAAGCCACCAATTCATGCGAAAAAGCAGACTCCATCACATGTCCGAGATACATGACCATGATCCGATTTGAAATGTGTTCCACCACCGCAATATCATGAGCGATGAACAGAAAAGCCGTTCCACTCTCTTTTTGAATATCCAACAAAAGATTGACAACTGCCGCCTGAACACTTACATCCAGTGCCGACACCGGTTCGTCCGCAACGATAAATCCCGGATCACCCGCAAGAGCGCGGGCAATACCTATTCTCTGACGCTGTCCGCCTGAAAACTGGTGCGGATAACGCTCCAATGCGCCGGAATCCAGCCCCACACGCTCAAGAAGTCCCGCCGCACGTTCACGCCGTGCGGATACTTTTTCACCCGGATAACGCAGGCGCAGCACCTCATCCAAAGCTGAAAAAACCGTCAAACGCGGATTCAGTGAACCGTAGGGGTCCTGAAAAATCATCTGAAATTCTTTGCGGCAGTCACGCAGCGCCCTTCCCTCAAGACGGGCAATATCTCTGCCGTTGAGAATGATTTCTCCCGACACAGGTTTTTCAAGACGGACCAACGCCCTGCCCAGAGTACTTTTACCGCAGCCGGATTCGCCGACCAATCCGAGCGTTTCCCCCGGAGCAAGTGTGAATGAAACATCTTCCACTGCCCGGAGATAACGCTTTTTGCCGAACCATGAGCCGCGGAGAGGATAATACACCTTTAAATTGCGGACTTCAAGAATGTTGCCTTTTTCACTCATCTTTTCCGCCCCCCGCAAAAACGACGATACCGGTTATGTTATCCTTACCGCCTCCGACAAACGCAGCACGCATAAAAAAATCCAGAGCGTCACGCGGAAAAACAGCATTTCTGAGCGTATTCAGGAGCGTGTTTTCCGGCAGATAGCGGTACATACCGTCTGTACAGACAAAGTATCTGGAACCGGAAACAAGCGGAAAATCTTTTAACTCAATTTCAAAATTGCGGTGCAGCCCGACGGCTCTGTAAATAACATTTTCCATTCCTTTGAAACGCTCTTTTCCGGGAACTGCGGCAACTGCAGCTTTGAAGGAGTGATCTGTTGACAGTTGTTTCAATTCATCCTTCTCCGGCAGCAGCTGATACAATCGGCTGTCTCCGGCATTTGCCATGACAAGGGAATCCTCAAGAAACACAACAGCATTGACAGTTGTCCCCATCGGACGCTTCAAACCGCGATTGGCGCGGTTGCGCTGATAAACGGAACTGTTGATTTTTTCAAGTTCTTCTGAGAGAAACCTCTTTGCTTTTTCTGCATCAGTCAGATTTTTGACATTCTTCAAAAACGCATGGGCAAGTTCGCGGCAGCAGATGTAACTTGCGACCTCACCCCGGCTGTGACCGCCGATACCGTCGGCGACGACAGCAAGAATACATTTTCCGTCTCCGGAATACACCACGCAGAAACTGTCTTCATTTTTTTTCCGCAAAAGTCCCCTGTGACTCTCGCCCGCCGCAGATAAAATCACATCGGCGTTTTCTGTTCCCCTGCCGGCATTGCCGGCAAGTTTCTGTTGCTGCGACATAATAATTTGTTATTCCGGTTCAAAATTTATAAATTTCTCCTATATAGTATAGCTTGCAACAGGGGATTTTTCAACCTGACTACGGTGTTTTATGATATATTTTTTGATTTTTTCAGCAAAGAATACTTGTAAAAAAGCATAAATGAGTTAAATTATATAACAGGATATTTTATCCTTTGATAATTTTTTTAGGAAATGCAAGTAAATGTACTTGCTCTGAGCAGTTGACCTTTCCGGTCACCATAAAAAACTGCACTTCCAATAGTTGGTTGAAATGCCGGACTCGTATTCCGGAAAATAAATTTGGAGAAGTCTCCCGTATATGATCCTCGGAATAACAGGTTCATTCGGAGCAGGAAAAAGCACTGTCAGAGAAGAATTTTCCCTTCTGGGCTGGTATTTTTTTGATGCTGACAAAGTTTGTCACGATATTTATGCCTCACCCAGCGGAGAGTTTTTCAACAGGATCACCGCCTGTTGGGGCAGAAATATTATCGCCCCCGATGGCAGCATTGACCGCCGGAAACTGGCAGAAAAAGTTTTCGGCAAGCCCGATGAATTGAAAAAATTGACAGATATTCTTTATCCGGAACTGGACCGCCGGATGGATTCTGAAATCGCCATGTGCCGAAGTAAAGGCATAAACGGTGCATTTGAGATTCCTCTGCTCTTTGAAAAAGATTATACAGCACGTTTTGATGCCGTTCTTGCCGTATGGGGCGACGCAGAAATCCGCCACGAACGGTTGAAAACCCTGCGTAATTTCAGCGATGAAGAAATTGCAAAACGAGAAAGTCAGCAACTTCCATCTGATGAAAAACTTGAACGCGCTGATTTTGCCCTTGTCAACAACGGTTCAAAAGAATTATTGCGTAAACAAATACTGGTATTAACAGATAAAATAAAAAACTGGAACAAAAAATGAGTGAAGAAAAAAACGGAATGTCTCCGGAAAACAACGTCACCCCCGCAGCAGAAACGCCTCAAGAACGTCCCAAACGCGGACGTCCGCGCAAAGTAGAAGCCAACGGAAATCCCGTTGCACCCCGCCGCCGGGGCAGACCGCCCAAAACGCAGACTGCGGAAACAGCTCCTGCCGCAGTTGCACCGCAGACAGCTCCCGCTGAGGAAAAAGCACCTCAGACAGAAGAAACCAAACCCAGACGCGGCAGAAAACCCGCCGTCCGGCAGCAGGAAGCGCCGCAGAATATGCCGCCCGCCGCAGAACCTGCCGATTATAAAAGCACCCCGGCAGCAACCGTTGAACAGAGAGAACTGGACTTTGTTCCCATTCCCGTTCCCGGTCAGCCGGATATTGAATACGTCCCCCCTGCCCCCGAACCGGAGCAGCCCCGCCGTCCCGAAGCGTTGATGCCCCGCGAAGAACTGCTCGAAGAAGACCCGAGAGAACATCGCGACCGCAACAACAGAAACAACCGCAATAACAATAACAACAACCGCAGGAACAAATTCGGACGTCACCGCGACCGTGATAATTACCGCGATCAGAATAATCCGCACAATTTCTCCCGCAAAATAGATCAGGAAGAAGCCGAATATCAGCAGCTCTGTCAGGAGGGTTCCGCCCCCAGCCTCAATATCTCCGAACTGCAGGAAAAATCCATGCAGGAGTTGACCGCCATGGGCGAAGCCCTGGGCATTGAAGGCATCGGTGCATTGGAAAAATCCACCCTGATTTTTGAAATCCTGCGCGCCAACGCTGAAAAAAGCGGTCTCATGTACGGCAGCGGATACCTTGAAGTTCTGCCCGACGGCTTCGGATTTTTAAGAAGTCCCTCTTACAGTTATCTGCCCTGCCCTGAGGATATTTATTTAAGTCCCTCTCAGCTCAAACGTTTCTCTCTTAAAACAGGTGACTTCGTTGCCGGACTTATCCGCACGCCCAGAGAAAAAGAACGTTTCTTCGCCATGCTCAAAGTTGAAAGTATCAACCACGATGCACCCGAAAAGAAACGCAATATCATACCTTTCAACAGTCTGGAACCCTACTTCCCCACTTCACGGCTCCGTCTGGAAAAGGATGCCAAAGAACACTCCACCCGCGTGGTTGATCTGGTTACGCCCATCGGCAAAGGTCAGCGCGGTCTGATCGTTGCGCCGCCCAGAACCGGTAAAACTGTTCTGCTTCAGAAAATTGCCCAGAGCATCCGCGCCAACAATCCTGAAGTTACCCTGATTATTCTGCTCATTGATGAGCGTCCTGAAGAAGTGACCGATATGAAGCGCGTGATTGACTGCGAAGTGGTCAGTTCCACCTTTGACGAACCGCCGGAACGTCACGCTCAAGTCGCCGAAATGGTCGTGGAAAAAGCCAAACGCATGGTGGAATACGGAAAAGATGTGGTCATTCTGCTGGACAGTATCACCCGTCTTGCCCGCGCCTACAACACCCTGCAGCCGCACAGCGGCAAAATCCTCACCGGCGGTGTGGATGCGACTGCCCTGCACAAACCCAAACGCTTTTTCGGTGCCGCACGCAACATTGAAGGACACGGAAGTCTTACCATCATTGCAACGGCTCTGATTGACACCGGCAGCAGAATGGATGATGTTATCTTTGAAGAATTCAAAGGTACCGGCAATATGGAACTGCACCTTGACCGCAACGTTTCAGACCGCCGTATCTATCCTGCCATCAACGTTGAGAAATCCGGAACCCGCAAAGAGGAACTCCTGCTGCATCCGGACGAACTCAACTGTGTCTGGCTGTTACGCAAAGCCTTCAACGGCGTTCCTGCGGCAGAGGCGATGGAACTGGTGTTAAGCAAGTTGAAAACCACCAAGACCAATGCGGAATTTCTACTCTCGCTTCCGCGTGAACAGCAGTAAAAAAACGGCAAAAGGATTTTCTGAACATGGCACAGAATCAAAATAACCCGCCGGTCATATCTTTCGGATTTTATCTTTTCTGTCTGTTGATCGGAGTGATTTTTCTGGGTGCGGCGTGTCTGCTTCTTCCGGTTTTTAAAGATTTGAAAAATCAAGAGAAGAAACTCGCTGAATTAAAGGCGGAAATAACTGCTCTGAAAAATGAAAGAAACGAGATTCTTGAAAAAATAGCCGATTTGGAAAAATCTCCGGATGCTGTTGAAAAAGTTGCACGCGAAAAATTCAAACTGGTCCGCCCCGGCGACACGGTTTATGAATACACCGTTCCCGAAAAGGAAAAATCCGCACGCAAATAAACTTTTCCGCAATTAAAATCCAATAACTGAAAACGGGCAGAAGTTGTAAAGAACTTCTGCCCGCTTTTTGTTCCGGTCAGGAACGGAAACCTTTTTAAAGATGACTTATTGCATTTCTGCCACAATCATCGCATACCCGTAAGACTCAGGAACTGTAAAGTTCACCCTATCCCCGGAAATGGTGTACGGAATCTCTTTTTTCTCAGGTGCATGATAAAGTTTTCTGATCTTTTTTCCGTCAAGGCGCAGACTCACGCCGACACCTGTCAACGGCAGTACATCTTCAACCATCAAACTCATACCACGCAACTCAGGCAGGTAATTGAGCAGGTGAACAATCCGGCAATCAGTTTTTTCTGAAACAAACACCCGTGCAAATGTCGGCAGATATTTATCAGCTGAAATGAGAAACTCCGGCAAAAAATGGCGGATCATCAACGCCATCACTTTACGCAAATCGGGTGCTGCCTGAGTGTAGTAAGCCTGAGCCAGGGGGAAGGCGCAATAAGCGCACTGCTCCGCAAGTACCAGAAACGGAATGCCGGTTTTCTCAGCAGGCGGTGTATAAAAATAAGAATATTTACCGTCCCAGTGTTTGTTATACCATGAGGAATACACAAATCCGGCAATTTCACTTTTTTCCAAGGCTGCAACCTTTTCACCGGACATCCCGGCGGCAAGCGGCATATCCGGCAACTCAGAAGCAAATCTGCCCTCAAGTTTGAAATATGCCGGATTACATTCGCATTTTCCCTGATGTTTCACGCCCCAGGCATCTTCAAAGACAAATGCATCCTCAGAGGGATTCAATCCGGACTTTCCTGTTGCAATAATTTTTTTGCCGGAATCAAGATGTTTTTTGACCAGCGCGGCAATATCTTCAGTCAAAGTTACCGTGTCCGGAAGAATCAACAGAGAATATTTGCTCCAGTCGCAGTTTTCGTCAATGAAGTCAAACTGGATACGCAGCTCTGAAAGCATGCGGGTCATACCGACCAGCTCAGGTGTTTTATCAACGCCGCCGGGGGAAACAACGGCAAGTTCCGTAAGGGGACGGGCATCCTCAAACCATGTTTCATACTGCTGAAGTTTTTTATAAACTTTACCGACACGATCAAAGACACAATCAAACAGGTCTCCGCGGGGATGCAGGTGATCTCCGATATTGGGACGCATACCGTTGGCAAGTCCGAAAAACAGATCATATTCGATAGCCGCTTCCGGGCGCAGACTGCCGAAATCACCCCAGTCGTTGAAGCGTCCCGTCATATTCAACACCGGACAATCTTCTTTCAGATTCCGGAAATAACGGGCTGTCAACGGCAGCAAATCATACCCCCAGGCGGGGTTTGTCGGCAGACATTCACATTCAAGATAGGAACCGAGTTTTGCATTGTCTTTCGGAGAAATTCCAAGAAAGTAACACAACAATCCGTTTTCCTGCGGAGAGAGCAGATTTGAAATATCCTGTGCCAGTTGCAGCACAGATTTCCGGGCAAAAGCAATAACGTCCGCCCGATCCGTGTAATCCATACCCAGCTCTTTCATTTTTGCAGTACAATGCGGACAGGTACAGGGAAAGGCATTGAAACTGTCAAAAAGAAATCCGGCAACCTGATACTTTTCCCTGACCTCTGTAATCATTTTAAAAAGATAATCCCGCCAGGGTGAGTTCGGGCAGAGCGTGCGGATATAGGGAGACACCCAGCCGATCTTGAAAATTTCAGGATGCAGAAGTTCCCCGTTCATACCGATACGGCACCAGTCCGGATGACGGATGGCATCTTCATTCGAAAGACCGCAGTTGAAATAAGCCGTTACCTTGATTTTTTTTTGCGTACAAGCTTCTACAACTTCTCCAAAAATATCCCTTCCGGCAGGAACGGAAGGATGACGGCAGCCGATTGCCGTGTCATAATAACAGAATCCCTGATTGCATTTTGCGTGAAATCCGACCAGATCAACACCGGCATTTTCCAGTTTTTCTGCAAACTTTTCGGCATCAAAGTTTTTTCCGACAACAGGACACCCTTCCTGGGTATGCATGTCAAAAAACATCGCATAACGGGGATGATACATAAAAGAATTCTCCTTATTTCTTCAATTCGTAAATGGCAGTCTGTCCCTTGTATGCCGGCTTGAAAACAAAGGACTTGCAGCGTCCCAAACTTTTGCCTGTGAGCATATCCTGAACGAGTGCTTTTTCTCTCAACGTGACTGTAACCGGCTCAGTTCCCGCCGGATGCAGAGCAAGGTATCTGTCATTGGCAAGCAGAAGCGTGTCGCAATCCGTATAAACATGCACGTTTGCCAGACGGCAGAGAGATGTCAGCATTTCTCTGTTGGGCGGCAGCAGCGACCAGACAGAAGTAAATCCATTGTATTTTTTTATTGCCGCAAGATTGTATTTGCCGTCTCTGCCGACAATCTGCGTTCCCTGTTCGGGAGAAACGGAAAACACCGGTCCGATATCAGGTGCGCTCAATGCGGGGACTCGGGCAAACGGCGATCCGGCGGAGAAATTGACTTTGAGATTTCTGACAGCGCGTTCCTCTTTAAAGTCAAATCCGGTCAGAGCTTTCATATTTTTTACATTGAACGTTTTTCCATCCAGATACCCCGGTGCATAACACCAGTAAGCTGCTGCGTTGTTTTTACGCAATTTGTCATGAATAGCCTTTCTCTGTTCTGCCGTAACAGACCAGGGATTCATGAATACATAGAGTTTATAGTCCGGCATCCGGGGATCGCTGATGTCATTTGAAAAATAAAGTTTAAAGGGCGCGCCCATCGTGTGGGCGGTACGGAAAAGATAGAAACCGCAATGATCAAAAAAGTTACCGAAACGGTAAGCGCAAAGATAATTAACGGAATCTTTTTCATCAAAAATAAACGCCGTTTCCGCCACATTTTTTCCGGGATTCGCAGCGGCTTTATCGGCAATTTTTTTCATCTTTGCCGAATCATCCATAATACCGTTCTGGTGATAGCCGTGAAGTCCGAACTGACAGATATACCACATACCGTAATCTTCAGCGATCGTGTAACTGTAAGCACGGCGGATAACTTCATTGGTTTCTCTCAAACTGCCGGTACGTCCGGAACTTATACGGGGGAAGAGATGAGTCCGCAAATCTTCTTCCCGCCAGATACCTTTGCCGTGCAGAGAACTGCTGCCGAGAAATCCGGCAATATTGATGCCGGGTTCACCGCCGCGTCTGCGGTAATAATCAATGGGCGTGGCAATCCAGTCGATATTGGGATTGCGGAGAATATCTGAAACAGTCTGCAAACCGGAAAATCCCAGCAGTGAGTTCCCCAGATAATGCAGAGAATAGCCGTAATAAGTCGTCACCTGTTTTCCGGGCGCCTCCTGACGGACAGCACTCATAACGGTATTGATATTAAGAATATTACGGTGCTGCATGAACAATCTCATATCCGTTGCGGGAACGGACTGTTCCGGATCACGGAAGGCAAAGTTTTCAGATTTGTAGCGTTCTTCGGGCATGGGAATTTCAACCGTATCAAACGTAAGTCCGGGCACCTTCCAGGCACGGCGCAGAAGATTGACATCGTTTTTATATTTCTTTCTGAGCCAGTTGCGGAACGCATTCCGCGTCGGAACAGAATATCCCGTTGGACCGCCGGAAAACTGTCCGGGCCAGTACCATTCACCGGCATCGCCGCCGGAAACAAGATAACCGTAAACGTGGGAAGCATAGGGGGAGTTCTCTATATGACGGACAATATCACGCACCATTTTACTGCAGTCGTGCAGATAACGGTCGGAACCGAGAAAACCGCCGTGTCCGGTCCAACGCCGTCTCTCCCAGCCGTTTTTGCCTTTGTAAAGATAGACTTCATGCTCATCAGGGAATTGTTTTCTGTACCACTGCGGCGGAGAAGTCCCGATGGTAACATCAATCAGGCAGCGGGGATTGTTTTTGATATAAAGTTCCAATCGCCGGTCTATCAGCTCCCAGTTGTACTTGCCGATACCCTGCCAAACAGCGCCGACACCGGAGCCGGCAAGATCAATTCCGGCAGCGGCGAAGTCAGAAACGAACTCTGCCAGACGATGATTGTTGTCCTGAACGTGACCGTGTCCGTTGACTTTGGCTGTCACTTTGCCGTCAATAATCAGGTTGACACGCGCAGGCGAAGCATCCAGACGGGTGCGGATATTCTTTTTGCCTTTGTACGGATCTGACGGTAAATTCTTTTTGTATTCTGCTGTACGGCGGAGACGGATTTTCATCGGTTGATCCAACTCCATCATATCTTCAGGAAAATAATTTCTGATGCTGACCAGATCCGGATAATTTTCATTGAAAGGCAGAATTTTTTTCTCCCTTTCAAAATCGGCGGCAATTTCTTTTGCTGAGAGTGCGCGTCCTTCAACGCGCAGGGACTTTATCAGCATTTCGGCAGAAACCTTATTGTCCCGCTCCCCTTTGCAGCGGAATCCGCCCAGATACATATCAAGTCCGGAAGTCAGCAGTTTTTTATCAGTTTTTTTATTGTTTTTTCCGATAAGTTTGCCGTTGAGATACATTTTAACAGCACCGCGGTCATAAACAGCAGTCACCTGCTGCCAGCGGTTGAGCGCAAGCGGCTTATTGGAGTCGATCAACAGATACCGGGGCGAAAGATAACTGATATTCATATTGTAATAATGCCCTTTTGTCTGCAGCGCATCATGGACACCTGCAGCAAATCCGGGCAGCTGAATATCCACATAAAAAGCAAAATCAAATTCCCCCTTGACGGGACTTATATAGGAGCCGGGACGCTGCCAGCCGCGGGAAAGAATCGGCGTATGAAAAATTCCGCCGAGAGAAGCTTTATTGATCCAGCAGCTCATGGTGAAAGTTTCACCGAAGGCACCGTCTTTACAGGGAATACGGAAACGCGCTCCCTGTGCGACACGGAGCGCGTTGTGCTGAGATACAAATTTTCCGCAATCAGAATAAACAGTGAAGTTTCCGGTTCTGTCAGTAAATTCAGTCTTACCGTCGATACCGTCAAACTCAAAGTCCATCAGTGCATTTTTTTTTTGCGGCACAGGAGGAATTGAAAATTCTTTCTCCGGTGCCGAGCGGAATGTTACATCATCCAGGTATATTCCCTGTTGGGAATAAAACCCCGGGGTGATCTTCGTTTCCACCCCTGCGGGACGCTTGGGCATTTTCAACTTCACCTGATGTTTCTGCCACGAGGTTCCGATAGCTTTGCTGTAACCGCGCTGTCCCAAATTTTTGCCTTTTTTATCCATCAAATAAGCATAAAACACGATATAGGAATTCTTCTTTTCCGCTTTGGCAGAAAACTCCATAACCACATATTCATGCTCTTTCTGCTGTTTGACCATGGTGGCATCAACAGTAAATCCGCCGCGGATGAAAATATATTTTCCCAGTTTGGCATCTCCGGTTTCCACCCGGTATTCCGGTTTTTGGGCTCCGAACTTGCTGATGTACCAGCCGTAAGGCAAATCATATTTTCCGCTGAGAGTCCAACCGGCTTTGGTCAAAGACTCACGGCGTGCGTTTTTCATGGGAGCAAGTTTTTCAAAGTTTTCTCCACTGCACAAAAAGGCAGTACAAACGGCAAGAAAAGCAAAAATTATTTTGATATTCATTTTCTGTTACTCTCTCAAATTCAGAAATCCACACCGACATCATTGGTGTCAACACCTCTCTGTCCGATGTGAGGCCCGCTGGCACCGCCCATACTTCTGGCTTCAGCAAGTTTCAGGTGTCCGGCATGGCCATCCATGAAAGCCATGTTGCAATCTCCGCCGTTGCCGACAGGATAGTCTGAACCGGCATCAACACGGTCATCCACACCGTTGTCGCGGAATCCGAGAGAAACGTTTGTGCGGTAGGCAGGATATGCCCGCTGCTTGGAGTCTCCCGCAAAATATGCTTTGGAAGGCTGCTTCGCCGCCTTGATTTTGTGCATTTTGAAGTTGATTGAAATGGCCGGACAATTTGCACCGACAAGATATCCGTTGGTAAGATAGTGGCAGAACGTGTAATATTTTCCGGAAGTAATGCCGCTGTCGCCGTAGAACTTGCCGGTTTCGTTGGGACAGGCAACAGTTCCCTTGGTTTTCAAAAAGCCGACATAACCGGTTTTTGTTTCAACTTCAACAATGACACCGTAGGGAATAAGTTTGACAAACCAGGCACGCTCCGCCGGATGGTTGGCATCAGTAAACTTTGCAGTTGTTGCAGTGGTTTTGGTTGCAACAATCCAATCACCATTGGCATCAGAATACATTGCCTGAGCCTTGCTGATGGTGTTCATATTGGATAAACAGGATATACTGCGCGCTCTTTTGCGTGCCTGCTGCAGTGCCGGCATCAGCATAGCTGCAAGAATAGCGATGATCGCAATAACAACCAGCAGTTCTATGAGAGTAAAGGGGCTGGATGCGAGGGGGAAAGAAAACTTTTTTTCACGAGAAAAAAAGTTTTCTTTTCCCCTCGCGCTCCCCTTTTCTTTCAAAAAAAGCGGGGTGGTTTTACTCCCGTTGGTCGCAAAACTCGACAAATGCTTCTGCGGGAAAAACAACGAAACACATATTTGACAAGTTTTACTCACAAGAAGCTCAATAAGTGTAAAACTTTTGGCGGCACCGACAAATTTCATTCTTTTGTCATTCAACATTTCCGATTTTCCTTACAGTCAATTCAAACAGAAAATTTTTCAATTCAAAAAAATCCATAATGCAACTAATTTACACCGAAAAAAATTTTTTTCAAGTTTTTCAGCAACAGACAGTTCTGTTTTCACATACTTTTGCCGGAAAAACGCTTTGTTCAACAGATGTTTTCAAGCAGAAGTGACAAAACTTCGGGCATGAAAGCACAGGGGGAATCATGATCGCCCTGATAAATTTCGCGGTAGAAAAAATCGGGTGAATCAGCCATGACTCCGGCAAGACGCCGTGCCTGAGAGACCGGAATAATTTTATCATCCGCCCCATGGTAAAACAGACAGGGCATTGTCAATTTCGCGGCATTGCGGCACACGCTGTGCTGAATCATCTTTTCCTGACTGCCGTAAGATGTCCGGATGGCGGCAGCAATCCGACCGCAAACTTCCAGAGTTTGCTGCTCACACCACTCAACATAGCTTTCCAAATCCGTCGCCGCCCCCATGACGGCAATACCGTCAACAAGTTCGGGGTGCAAAGAGGCAAAAATCAATCCGCCGCTGCCGCCCATGGAGGCTGAACAAATGAGAATTTTATGCCAGTTGAACTTATTTTTACAGAAACAGATCAAATCCGCAAGATCCTCAACAGCCTCCGGCGACATCCAGGCGTTGTCACGCAGATTGGGCGTCAGAAGACCGCAGTGCGCTGAGCGGATGGCTTTGCACCAACTTTCAGTCTGCCGCCAGGAGTATAATTGATCGCCGCAGCTTCCGTGTCCGTGCAGGACGACAACACCGACACCGTTGCAATCACAAGGATTCCAGACATAAGCCCAATCCTCTTTTTTATCGGAGCAGCCGCTTGAATAATCAATTTTGACCACGCCTTCAGGGAAACGGGCAAATGCCTTTGTATCTGTCAAAAGAGGCTCACGGGCAAACATCGTATTTCCTTTCAGCCAAATCTTACTTCAGATATATCCGTACTGCCGGTAATCAGCATGGTCAGGCGATCAAAGCCGACGGCACAACCGCTTGAATCAGGCAATCCCCGGTCAAGGGCGGCATAAAAGGCTGCAGGTTCTGGATAGGCTAACATCCCCTGCGAAGCTCGGAATGCCAGCGCCTCGGCAAAACGTTTGCGCTGTTCCACGCCATCAGTCAATTCTCCGAAAGCGTTGCCGAGTTCTATTCCGCCGACATACACTTCCCAGCGTTCTGCAACCAGTGGATTATTTTTTGACAACCGCGAAAGCGAAGCCCGCTTTGCCGGATAATCACACAGAAAAGTAATCCCCTCTTTTCCCAGCTGCGGTTCCACTTTAAGCACCATCAACTCATCAAAGGAGTCATCCTTATCTGCGTCAAATGCGGACACACCGGCATATTTGCGGAAGGCTTCATCAACGGTAATATATTCAACATTTGCCAGATCAAAATGTCTGCCGTCAAAATCAAAATCAGTTCTGCCGATAACCTGTTTTGCGGCAAAAGCCATCATGCGGGCGGTAAAATCCGCCAACTGTTTGTAATCCCAGCCTGCGGCATAATACTCAAGAATGGTAAACTCTTCGCGGTGCTTGCGACCGAACTCCCCTGCCCTGAATGCGCTGCCAATCTGGAACATTTTTTCAACGCCCAGAGAGAGCAGTTCTTTCATGGCAAGCTCCGGACTTGTCCGCAAAAACTCTCCGTTTCCGGCAGTTACGGATTCGATGTATTCCTCCGGCGCAGGCGCGGGAATCTTGACCGGAGTCTCAATTTCAAGAAACTCCCCGGCATAAAAAAAATCCCGCACCGCCCGCAGTAATGCGGATCTGGTGCGGAGATTCCTCAAAAGCGTTTGAGTACTCACTTTTTCAAAAGACTCTCTCTTACGCTTTGCTCACGCGCTCGGCATAGGCTCCGGTGCGGGTATCGATCTTGACGATATCGCCCTGGTTGATGAAAAGCGGGACCTGAATTTCAAAACCGTTGTCGATCTTTGCCGGTTTGGTAACGTTGGTGGCGGTATCACCGCGGACGCCCGGTTCAGTTTCAACGATTTCTTTTTCGATGAAGGTCGGCAGGGTGATTTCAATGGGTTCATCGTTGTAGATAACGAAGTTGCAGAGACTTTCCTCGATCAGGAAGTATGCCTTGTCACCCAGAACGGCGGGATCGACGGACATTTCTTCGTAAGTGGTGGGATCGCTGAAAACGTAGTTCTGTCCATCGAAGTAGGAGTAGTACATCTCGCGTTCTTCGATGTTGGGTTCGTCGATTTTATCGGTGGGACGGTAGGTTTTTTCCATACCGATACCGGTAATCATGTTTTTCATGCGGCAGCGGTAGAGAGCAGTTCCCTTACCGGGTTTGCAGAATTCAAACTCGGTGATCTGCCAGGGGGCGCCGTCGATTTCGATTTTGAGACCTTTTTTAAGATCAGAAGCACTGTACATAATAGTTTTCTCCGGTTATTATTTTGGTAAATACAAAATTATCGTCATATAAATATACATCCGCAATTACTTTTTTTCAAGCGCATTACAAAGAAGACATGCATTTTGCAGACAATAACGTTGTTTTTTTGAAAACTTTTTTAAAAATTTCTTATTTTTTTACTGGAAAAATTTTATTTCATGCGGTATTGTATATGACAAGCCGCAAGGCATGTTCGGTGCAACCCCGTGGTGTAATGGTAGCACAACTGGTTTTGGTCCAGTTAGTCTAGGTTCGAATCCTGGCGGGGTTGCCAATTTTTTATCCGTAAAAGTTTCTCAAGGATACACTCTCTATGGAATACAATGTTTGCCGGATGAATGGTCCCGTTGATTTTTCCTGCGGTTTGAACAACGGCTGCTGGAAAGATCTGCCGACTCTTGAAATCAACAACGCCCTCCCCGAAAGTACTGCACACCGTCCTCATACGATTGCAAAACTCGGTTACGATGACAACAATCTCTACCTGCTGTATGAAGTGGACGATCAGTATGTCCGCAGTATTGAAACAGAATATAATACCAACGTCTGCCTTGACAGCTGCGTTGAATTTTTTGTTCAGCCCCGCGGAAAAGAATACATCAACTTTGAAATCAACTGCTCCGGTGCCATGCTGGCATTTTTCATCTCCGACTGGCACCGCGATCCCGTTACACACGGCATTGCCAAATATTATGCGTTTCAGGAAGAGGATTTCAAACAGTTGACCGTTTACCACACCCTCTCAGGTAAAATCGAAGGCATGACCGACCCCGTCAAATGGAGTCTGGGTCTGCAAATTCCGTTGACTTTGCTGCGGAAATTCTATCCTGATCTGGAACTCAAAGCCGGAGAAACCTGGCGCGCCAACTTCTACAAGTGCGGCGGTATGAAAGGATACGATCACTGGCTGACCTGGAGTCCCATCACAGGAGAACTCAACTTCCATCTGCCCCAGTTCTTCAGCGATCTCAAATTTGTCTGAAGTTACAACAAATTACCCGAACGGAATCCCTGAAAAGAGATTCCGTTTTTTTTGTTTAACAAAACAACTGCGCCAACTTATATTATTTGTAAAATCAACTGCAAACAGCAATTTTGATGCGCTATGAAACGAATCTTTCTGCTCACAGGTGCCGGATTATTATTCAGCTGTTACGCCGACACCCGGAAATCCGGACCGTCAATTTCAAGCAGCAGCGGAACAGATGACGGTAAGTTCAAGTGATGAACCGCCTTTTCAGGCAGACGTTTGAGCAAATCTTTCCAATTCAATTCCGGATATTGCCGGACGTAATCAGCCAATAATTTTTCAGCTGTTCCCCTGCTCTGCCAACGCAATATTTCTTTGCGGTGCATATGACCGCTGAAAGTAAAATCCGCACCGCAACGAAATGCCAACGCCTGTAAAAAAGGAACTTCAAAGGGATCGCAATGAGTAATCTGCACTCTCGTTTCTCCGGTCGGACAGAAATCCATCATCTGCACAAGTTTACGGTACTGCCAGAAGGCACTTTTGATTTGCTTTTTCACCCACGGAACACCCGTTTTTTCAACCATCGGCAAATGCTTGGCATGAAAGTCTCCCCCGATACCGTAAAAACGGACTTTTTCCAGCACAACGGTTGTATTTTCATCAAGAAAAGTAAGATTGGGCAGAGGATTTTCACGCAGTTGACTGACGATGCGGATATCCTCATGGTTCCCCCAGACAGCATAAACGGGAATATCAAACGTTTTTCTGCCTGCAAGATAGTCTTCAAAAGTTCCGGCAAGGTGATTTTCAAGCAGGAACTCAACTATTTTCACTTGCGAAAGAGAGTTGATTCTGATTTTTTCATCTTCTGAAACCGGAGAATGACGGAGAATTTTCGTCAATTCCTCAACGGGCAGATTTCTTATACTTTCATGATCAAATAAACCGATATCGCCGCAATGAATACACGCCTGAGCGTTATATTCTGCGGCAAAAGCATTTATCTGCTCAATTCTGCC
Organism: Lentisphaerota bacterium; assembly: GCA_015061725.1. Taxonomy (GTDB): domain Bacteria; phylum Verrucomicrobiota; class Lentisphaeria; order Victivallales; family Victivallaceae; genus UBA1784. Next base: position 43,837 of record SUVX01000004.1, on the reverse strand, counting down.
ATGCGTATCAGTTAACAGAAGAACTCTCATCCGGCTGCTTCAATCTCTGAAAAAATCAATTTTAAAAATATCATGCCCGGACCAATATGTTTTCAGCCGGTCAGGCGGCGGAGTGCCATTTACCGCCCCCTTGAGTTCACTGTATTTCTGCCAGGTCCAGCGACTTATTTCCTCCCGGTGCGGAATTGAAACATAACGTTTCAGGATATTCCGGAGTGTCCAGGGGGTGACACCGGCATTGCAGCCGAGGGTCCTTTCTTTGTAATCGGACTCAATCCGGGCACTCATAATCTGATATTGATTTTCCAGCCGGACATAATCCGGATCACCGGGAGTATACTGACATTGACAGTACTCCAGTTCAAGCAGATCCTTTTGCCTGGAAAGGCTCATTTTGTGATTTTTTGAACCTGCAATCTTCTGCCAGTTACCATCAGAAATATGATTATTCAAATACTGCATGAAAATTTTTGCGGAATCAAGCGGACATGATATTCCGGCAAAAAAAGCGACATTTTCCTCACACTCCGGCTCACATTCCTCAAGACAATCCATCACGATATCATTGATTTGGTTGAATATATATGATACGCGGGAAAACATTTCCTGACGCATAAATTCAACTTCAATCCGTTTGGCAACATCCTCCGTCTTCAACGGAAGAAGCAGTCGGATGAACTCTTCTGCAATATCTGCACCGGAATTACGCCAGGATGCATTATTACACAAAATAAGCAGCAGGATCATCTCTGACCGGATATATTCATAAAAAGTATTATTGATACTGCGGATATCTTCAGAGGATAATTCCGGCTGCGCCTGCCAACAGCAGAGCTGAGGCTGCACACAACGGAGAAAATCCTCACGCTCCCGGAGTTTTTGCGAACAATTTTCAACAAGATCATTATTCTGCCGGAGAGACTGCATTATTTCAGAAATAAACATCATTAAATCTCCGTCAGATAATTATTCAAATGCGCAAGCTGTTCCGGCGCGGCAAACGCCGCTAAAGAAGAATTGTCCTTGATGGCTTGAAGAATTTTTTCAGGCTGATTTTCCATTCTCAAATACTTTCCGAGTGCCATTAAAAAACAATACTGTTCTGCGGGATTTTCATATTCATGATTTGCCAGACGTGAGAGATGATCGCGCTGATCTGTTCCGCGGCTGATCCTCAACACAGTATCCCCGAGCAATCCGATGTGATACGGGAACGGATGTTCCAGATTGGAGTGCGTCGCAGATAAAACATGCGTAATAAAACGGATCCGTTCATCAATATTGTTCCAGACGGCGGCAAAAATTTCATTTTTAGCAGCAGTTACCACCAGTCTGGCAATGATATCAAGAATAACGATTCCGCGCTGCCAGGTCGGACCGAAGTCGGCAAAACAATAGATTTTAAGTTTGGCAAACTCCGCTTTTTCTTTTTCAATATCAATGTCCATACCGCCGGTCAGAGAATAAAGTTCCTCATTGATGTACCGCAGCAATTCTTCGCGTGCGGCTCCGGAGACAAGCTTGACGCCGGCATAACGGTCTTTTTCGTCCCTGAGGATCTGCTGTGCAGAAAGCAGGGAAATGATATATCTGGATTTGACCGCAGATTCGTATGCCGGACTGAAATAAATTTCCCAGGTTTTATCTGAAGCCTTTTGAATTTCTGAAAAATCCACCGCAGAAAAATTCCAGATGATCTCATTGTCCCTGCCCCGGGTTGACTCTGAAAGAACATCTCTTGCCCAGATATTCAGCTCAGCCGGAGCATTTTTTGCAGAAATATCATTGCAAACCCAATTATACGGAAGCAGCAGCGGTATTTTACGTCCCTTGCGCGGACTGAAAAAGCAAAAAGGCTCCCGGTTGTAATTTTTTTGAAGAATTGCCCAAAGCTGTCCGCTGTGGAATTCCAGATCACCGTTTACCAGGAGCGACTTCAGAGCCTCCCTCAAGCGGGCGCCGGAGAGTCTGCCGCGCAATTCATCGATCTGTTCCCATTCCAGAGATTGCAGCAGACGGCGACTGTCCTCTGCGATGGTCATTGAGTTGTCTTCAGAATTATTTACAGAAGAACTGCTGCGCAGAAGCGCATAATATTTATCATTGAATTTTTCAATAAAGACTTCAAATATCCTTGTTGCCAGCTCCCAGAAATCTTCTGCTGAAAAAAGGTCATTGAGTTTCAAGTAACTTTCAGCAGAAATCACTTTATTTTCCCAAGTAATCTGCTTAAGAACTTCATCGGTTGACATAAGAGAAAAATTTTCATCATCCAGCAATTCCAGACCTTTTTCAAGCATTCCGACCGCTGCGGCGTTCTGCTGCAAAAAACTGTCTGAACTTAATTTATTCAGGCATTTGAGGATTGTTCCGATGCTCACCCGGCTGCAGGTTGTTTTGGTGGCACGCGCGCCTTTGTTCTGCAATACAAACTCCGTCATCGCCGCCATAGAAGCCCATTGGGAGGAAAACTCGGGATACGGTTTTGTCATATCGGCATCAATTCTCCGTTCACGCTCCCGGATATAACTGTAACGGGTGAACCGGTCATAGTGAAAATATTTCAATAAAGAGGAATCTCCGGTTTTTACTCCGGCATATTTAAGATTGACCTCCTGGCTTTCGCTGAGATAGAGATTCAGACGTCCGGTAACGATTTGATGGGCGGCAAGGATCAGCGAGGCTATTTTCCCGCAGGGATCTTCATGCGGCTCCCTTTCCCGGGCCGGCTCACATATACAGCGGAAAACAAATTTATCAATATTGATATCCACAGCCTCCCAGCAGGCACCGCCTTCGCTGTCGTACATGTAGCGGTCAAACGCTGTCAAAAGTTCAACAGGAGAAATGATAAAAGACTTGAGATTTTTTCTCTCTCTCGGCAATTCAAACCAGTAATCCGGATAAAGTGCCGGATTTTCAAACGTCCGGGCAAAAGTGCAGAAAACCGGATTTTTCAAATCAGGATTTCCGTCACATTCAACCATATACCATTTGATTATAAATATCCGGAAGAGCACTTCAAACCATGTAAGCAGATCAACCGGCAAATCTTCTTTTTGCGACTTGTTGCGAACCCAAATCCTGAGAGGCTCATTTTCCTGAAGCATGCTGTTCAGCGTATTGATGATTCCCGTCGCAGAATTGTTTTTTACAGAAACCCTCAAATTTTCAAAAAAACCGGATATTTTCGGACTGATATCCGGATAATTTATGATATCATGAAAAATCTGATAATCGTCACTCTTAATCATCGGCATACATCTCCTGAAAAAACGTCTTCCACTAATATAATCCATTGTTCTGTTTAACGCAAATATTTTTACAAAAAAAAATGACAGTGTGTAAATTTCACTCTTCAAAAAAAACATCATCTCTTACAAATTCACACCCGGGTTCCACACAAAAACGGAATTATCACGAATTATTTTTTGAATATTTAACCATATTTGATTTGCAAAACACAAAAACGGAGCTATATTATGAAGACAGCAACGTGCGTCTCCATCGTCTAGAGGCCTAGGACACCGGGTTTTCATCCCGGCAACACGGGTTCGAATCCCGTTGGAGATGCCATTTTTGTATCCGGACACTTTTTTCCCGGATCAACTTAAACAAAAATAAAATTCCTCTCTCTGAATCTTTTTTGATTCTTTACAAATTCGCAGCAGAATTTTTCAAATCAAAAACTTAACCCATTTAAGATTTTTCAAATTTCACCTGCTTTTGATATTGCATTAACATAAAACGCTGATATCTTTTATACAGACACCGATAACAACAACCCATTCAAACAAGGGAGAAAAAAAATGCAATATTTAAAAATGCTGCCGTATCAGATCAGAGAAGCAATTGACAACAATGTTCCCGTCGTTCTGCCGATGGGCGTGGTGGAGTACCATGCTGAACACCTGCCCATGGGAGTTGACTGTTTCACCTGCATCAATATAATTGAACGGGTGGAAAAACGTCATCCTGAAATCGTCGTTCTGCCGCCGTTCTACTACGGAGCAGCGTCCCTTGCCGTCGCAAAACCCGAACGCAACGGAACTGTCCATGTGGATGCCGTGAAACTTATCCCCGTCGTTGAAGATATCTTCCGCGGACTGCTCCGCGTGGGATTCCGCAACATTCACGGTCTGATCTGTCACCAGACCGAAGAATTTGCCCAGGGTATGCCCACTGACCTTGCCTTCAGAATGGCAGCGCGCCACGTCGTCTTTGAATGGCTTGAAAAAGAAAGCGGCGAAGGCTGGTGGGGAACAGAAAAATTCAGCAACTACTACACCGGAAACAACAATCCCTTTAAATGGATTCAAATCCATACCTGCCGCGAACATGATGTCACCGGTGAACATGCCCGCAAATTCCCCGGCGACCATGCCGGTATTCTGGAAACTTCTGAAACCATGCACATGTATCCGGATCTTGTTGAACTTGACCGCATTGACGGCTCCATCTGGTATGCCCGCACCGGAAAAAATGCCTCCGCAGCCTATGGTGATGCCGCACTTGAAGCCGGTGCGGATGATTTTGAACAGAGCCTTTTTCCGCAGAAATAAATTGATACAGGTATAAACTATGAGCGAAAGAAATTACGATTTCCGTCAACGGCACTGGGAGTATCACAAGCCCGACCGCCGCAATCCTGAGCGCACCGCATCCGCCGGAGAAATCATGCTGACCGATGAATGGAAAATCGGCTATGCTCCCGGCAATCCCATTACAGCCATCGCCGCCAACGACTTTCAGGAATATCTTGAAAAAAGTATGAACCTCTCTCTGCCCATCACAAGACAAGACGGCGAAAAGACTCTCTGGCTTGAAGTATCTGATTCCGTTGCCGAGGGATTCATTCTTGATGTCAAAGAAAATCACATCAATATTACTGCCGCCGAAGACAAGATGAGCTTCCGCGCAACGATCCATGTTGAAGATTTGATGAATCTTGAAGAAGCGCCTGTTCTTGCATTGGGCAGATTTGAACGCCGTCCGATGTATACCACAAGAACAGTTCACTCCGGAACCGGTCTGGATGCTTATCCTGAACAGGAACTGCTTGCCCTGCTCCACGCCGGATACGACACCATTGACCTCTTTCTGGTCGGCATTGACCGCAACCGTCTGGGATACTGCGACTTCAATGACGTGATCGAACGCGCGGCAAAATACGGTATCAATACGATTTTCCACAACTATATCCAGACTTATATCCATCCCGACGAAGAGGGCGCACAGGAAAAATTTGATGCTGTTTACGGTGATCTTATCCGCCGTTACCCAAAAATCAGCGCCATCGGTCTGTGCGGAGAAGCTCTGGAGTTCCCCAGCCGCGATAAAGCGACCACGGGCAAGCCGCACACTCAAAGTGTCATTGACGGTATTCCGGATACCCGTCCGAGTCCGGGCTGGTATCCCTGCGAGGACTATCCGGCATATATCCAGTGCATTGAACGTGCCGTTCACAAATTCAATCCTCAGACTTCAGTCAGTTACAGCACCTACAACTGGGGATACTGTCCGTTGGAACTCAGGAAAAAGTTTCTGGATAATTATCCGAAGAACGTCACTCTTTCAATCTGTTTTGAAATCTTTTCAAAGCGCACGCTTGAAGGATTGCATACACCCGTAATGGACTACACCATGTCTGCCGACGAACCGGGATATTATTTCCAAAGTGAATGTGAAGAAGCACACAAGCGCGGCATCACCGTCACCGGAAACGTCAACACTGCCGGTATCGCCTGGGACTTCGGATGTATTCCTCTTGTCCCTGCCCCGGCAAAGATCCTCAAACGCGATCTGCACCTGCGCGAAGCCAGAAAAAAATGGAATCTGCGCAGCCATTACTGCACCCATCACTACGGCTGGTGGAACAGCGTTGCCGCCGATCTGGGCAAATGGACAGGCTGGGAAGACTTTGAACCAGATTATGATGAACTTCTCACCAAAATCGCCATCCGCGACTACGGCAAAGAGGCGGCGCCCCATGTCCGCAAGGCGTGGGATTATTGGAGTGAAGGTATGAATCACTACATCGCCAGCAACGAAGACCAGTACGGTCCCTGGCGTGTGGGTCCGGCCTATCCCTTCATCTTCCAGCCCAGCATTTCAAGAACCATGGCGGATAAGGAGATCAAGTTCCCGACGGCGCCCCATGCCCATTTCGGACACTGTATCATCAAGACGTTCTACCGTCCTTATGAAAACTCAGAACAGACTCCGGGATTCCTGCGTTATCCTGTGGAAATCCGCAGTCTGCAGAAAATGCTTGACCTGTGGAACAAGGGACTTGCCGAAGCTGTTCTTGCCGTGGAAAAGGCTGAACCCAAAAAGAAAGATGAAGCCAAACGTCTTGAGGCTCTCGGACACTTCATCCGCAACGCAGTCATTACCACGATCCACATCAAGGAGTGGTGGCGCGCCAATATCGCCATGCAGGCAAGTTCAACCGCCGAAGAAGCGGAAAAATATCTGGACGAAATTGAAAAAATCGCCGCCGAAGAGGTGGAAAACGTCAAAGATACCATCCCCGTTGTGGAATTTGACTCCCGTCTGGGTTGGGAGCCGAGTATGGAATACGTCTGCGACAAGTGGCATCTGGAGTGGAAACTCCGTCAGATTGAAAGCGCTCTGCGCGAAACAACGGCATACCGCCGGATGCTCAATCTCCACAAACAGTAATTGGACTCTGATTGTTCAAAAGGGCTGCTGCAAAAAAGTATTTGCAGCAGTCCTTTTTTATATTTTTCTGATATTTCCCGGCGTGCGGTTCTGAAATTTTTTAAACGCGTGATAAAAGTGAGTTACATTGGTAAAACCGCACATATCTGAAACCTCTTTGATGGAGTGTTTGCCGGATTCAAGCAGCATACAGGCATACGAAATTCTTTTTTTCATGGCAAAGTGTGAAAAACTTTCGTTCATGACCTTTTTAAAAGCAAGACAAAATGCGCTGCGGCTCATACAGCAGGCGGCAGCGGCTTCATCAAGAGGAATCTCACGGTCCGGATTCAAACGGATCAACTCCAATGCGGGAAACAGCTGCGTATCTGTCCTTTTTTTAAGAGAAACTTTATGTTTTGAGATATACTTCAAGTTGATATGATACAGTATCTCGTGAATTGTCAGCCAAAGCATGGATTGAAAGCCCGGGGACTGTTCTGTTTCAAGCTTAATTATTTTTTGTGCAAGCAAAAGAATATTCTCTTTATCCTCTCCTGCAAACTCCGCCTTGCGTGCGGATGCGGGTTGTTTCATAAACAAAAGCCAGTCAAAATCAGAAAAAGGCATACCGCTGCCGATGGAAAATAAAGAAAATGTGACAACGATGAAATTCAACTCGGGCGTCGTTTTTCTGAATGCGTGCGGTTCCCAGAAATTGGAAATAAAAATATCTCCGGCTTTCCCCTTGAACATATGATCATCCAAATGAAAATCAACCTCTCCTGAAACAACAATAAATAATTGAGGATCAAGGTGTGTATCACCTATAAAATGACTTTCTTCACTCCTCATATTTCCGCGATAGATCAGAAAGGGATTCTGAGCATCCAATCCATGAGAAAACCGCCTCATGTTGTCCGGAAATTTGATATTTGTATGTGCCATAACAATACCTCTTGTTCTCTACTTTTAATCAATATAATTGGAAAATCAGACAATTCAAGTTGCTTGCATAATTTTTTTTGACAATGTAATGTAAAACATCAGACAACAAAAACATAAAAATTTCCGGAAATTAAAAAAATCAAGCTATCTGAAAGGAAGATTTCATGGAAAACAAAAAACTCAAAGTTGCTGTGATCGGTTTAAAAATGGGACACGCCTGGGCACTTGCCGCACATGAACTGCCGAATACGGAATTAAGTCTGGTGTATGATAAATTTTACAATGAAAATACGGATATTTATCATCCTTTTTATGAAGAAAAGAAAATCCGCATTGCTCAGACAGAACAGGAAGTCTATGATTCCGATGTTGATATCGTTGTCGTTGCCACCCCCGACCACTTTCATGCGGAACAGGCAATAAAAGCGCTTGAAGCCGGAAAACACGTTGCCTGTGAAAAGCCGCTTGCGCCGACGGTTGAAGATTGCCGGAAAATCGCCGCCGCCGTTGAAAAAAGCGGAAAACTTTTTATGACCGGACAGGTCTGCCGTTATGCGCCCGCATTCAAACTTGCCAAACAGCTGCTTGACTCCGGACGTATCGGAGAACTTGCAAGTCTTGAGTGTGAATACGCCCATGACTATACCAAACATCCCGGATATGAAAACTGGCGGAAAGATCCCGCCGTGGGCAGAGAGGGATTCCTCGGCGGCGGCTGTCATGCTCTGGACCTTGCCCGCTGGCTTGCCGGAGACCCTGAAGAAGTTTTCTGCTACATGAATAAAAAACTCATGCCCGACTGGCCCAAACCGGATACCGGATTTGCCGTTGCAAAATTCCCCGCCGGCGTAATCGGCAGAGTGTTTGTTTCCGTCGGTGTCAAGCGTCCCTACACCATGCGGACAGTCATCAATGGCACCAAAGGAACAATCATCTGCGACAACACCTCTGATTTTCTGCAGATTTCTGAAGAAAACATCTACGACACATCCTCAAAATTGGCTTTCACCCAAATCCCGGTACTGGTTTCAAGTCACAATGTCCGTTCCGAGCTGAACGAGTTTGCCAAGAGCATCCTGGCCGGCGGTCCCAGTCCGACCGATGTGATACAAGGCTTGAAAACAGTTGCCTTTGCCGAAGCAGCCATTCAGTCAAACCTGACCGGTTCTCCCGTAAAAGTCGATTATTCCTGCGGAGCTGAGGCATGCGTGTTATGATCAAGGCAGGTTTTTACGAGGCGGATATCACGCCCTCTGTCGGGATGGAACGTCCCGGCAACTATTTCAAGGACTTTATTCCGGATATTGCTGAAGAACTCAAAGTTTATGCCACATTTCTTACCGATGGTACGACCCGTATCGCTCTGGTCAGTGTCGATACCTGCTCTATCGGTCCGCAGATATATCCCGCGGTCAAGGCAGCGCTGCCGGATATGCTGATCGTGTTGAGTCCAACACATCTGCACAATGGCGGTCCATCGGGAAATATTGAAATTGCGGATTTTTATTCTCCGCTTGCAAAGAGACTTCTGACAGAAGAAACCATTCAGGGCAATCCTGATTATGTAAAACTTATCATCCGTCAAATCATCTCTGCAATCAGGATGGCGGAAAAAAGAGCTGAAGAAGTTGAACTGTCTTTCGGCAAAGGTTCCGTTGAAGGAGTGACTTTCAACCGCGGTTTCAAAATGAAAAACGGACACCGTGCCACACATCCGGGCAAGGGCAATCCGCAGATTGTTGAACCGTTTGAACCTATTGATACCGAAGTCGGAGCTGTCGGCTTCTGGCGCAAATCCGATGAGAGTTTTCTGGGCTGTCTGATCAACTTTTCCTGTCACGGAACCTGCGCTTCAGTCGGCGGTGTCAATACCGACTGGCCGGGACAGGCGATACGGACAATCCGTGCGGTTATGGGCGAAAAATGCGGCGTAACCTACCTTTACGGCTGTGCCGGAGATATCACTCAAATCGACAACCAGTCGCTTTCCCCCATTGAAGTCGGACCGCTTTATTCTCAGAAAGTCGGCGTTTCTGTCGGTGCGGAAGTCCTCAAAATTCTCATGCGTGCAAAAAAAGGCGAGATCAGCACATTCAAGAGTTTTGAAGAAAAAATGCAGATTTTTTACCGCAAACCGTCTCCACTCCGCATTGCCGAAGCCATGGAAATTATCAAACTCAATCAGAAAGGGACTGCGTTTAATTTTGCAAAAGAGATAATTATTGTCGGAGAAAAAACTGCTCATTCCGACGGTACTGAAATTACTCTGCAAACGATTCAGCTCGGTCCGTTGGCAATCGTCACCATGCCGGGAGAAGTCTTTTGCGGTGTGGCTCTTGCCATCAAAGCGGCATCAAAGTTCCCCTTCACCTGGGTAAGCAGTCTTGCCAACGGCAGTATTGGTTATGTTCCGACGGCAGCCGCCCTTGATCCGGAAAGAGGCGGCGGTTACGAAACCCGTTTGACAAGCGGAACATGTACCCGTCCTGATACAGCCGACCGTCTGGTTGCAAAGTCAACGGAAATACTTTCACGCTTGACTCCCGGTGCTGTTCCGACAGGTCCCCTGATCGAACCGGTTGACAAAATCTGGGACTACGGCAGCAATCTTCCGGAACTGGAATAAAGAAAGGAATTTTATGAAAAGAATATTTTTATGTACCGTGCTTACTCTCTGCTGCTGTACCTTTGCAGCTTCCTCCGGCAGAGATAAAGAAGCAAAGAATTTTGTACGGGCAGGTTTTTACGAGTGTGATATAACCCCTCCTTACAATGCAGATGTGCCCGGCTCGTTTGCAAAAACTCAAATCCGTAAAATCGCAGAAAAACTGGCAGTCCGGGCACTGGCTCTGACCGACGGAAAAGTCAAGATCGCCCTTATCGGAATTGACAACATCGGTGTCGGTCCGAAGTTTCTGGAACGGTTGAAAGCGGCTCTTCCCGGAATCTTTGTTCTCAACAGTGCTTCACACACCCATTACGGCGGCAACCTGCGCGACAAAGTGGATGTCAGCAAAGCCTCTCCCGTTGTCCGGCGTCTGTACATTGAGGAAAGTACTTACTTTGACGAAAGTTATTATGAACTCTGCCTGCGCCAGTGTATCACTGCAGTAAAACTTGCCTTTGACAATTTGCAGGAGGTTGAATTTTCTTTCGGTAAGGGAAAAGTTGAAGGCATCATCTTCAACCGCCGTATCCGCATGAAAAACGGTTCGGTACAAACCCATGCAGGCAAAGGCAATCCCGACTCCAAAACTTATGCCGGTCCCGTTGACGATGAACTCGGTGTCATGGGCGTTTGGAAAAAAGGCAGTGACGAACTCCTGGGATTTGTTCTGAATTTCTCCTGTCATGCCTGTATCAACTTCAAAGGCGTAAATCCCGATTTCTGCGGCGCAGCCGTGGAAACAGTCAGAGGCGTTTACGGCAAAAACACCGGTGCAGTTTACATCAACGGTGCCTCAGGCGATGTGACACAGATCGACAACATGAGTTTCAAAAGAGATATCGGCAATGATATTGCTCTCAAACTCGGCAGGATCATCGGCGGCAAAGCCATTCAGATCCTTGCCGCCTCGGACAGAGGACAGATCACTACGTTGAATTACCTGACTGAAACTTATGCTGCGGTATACCGTCCCAAAAAGAAAATCGATGAAAAAACTCTTCAGCAATCTTACAAAGTTGTTGAAAGCGGCATTTCCAAGTTGAGTACGGAGTATATCCGCGCAAAAAACAGAATCAAATCAGCATGGAGTTACAGTGTTTCTCCTGCCCCCAAACCTTTTAAAATGGAACTTGCCGCCGTCCAGATCGGACCTCTGGTCATCGGTTCAACTCCCGGGGAGATGTTCGCGCAGTTTGCACTGGATTTCAAGAAGTCCTCCAAACATCCCTATACATGGTTTTCACAACTTTCGTGCGGATTGACTTATATTCCGACGGCTGACGCTTTTGATCCCAAAACCGGCGGCGGTTATGAAGCAGGTTCAGCAGCATTTATGCCTGCAACAGGACACGATATGACGGCAATACTTTCCCGTCTTGCTGATAAGTTAAAACCTGCCGCAGTCCCTCCCCCGGATACCATGCCGCCCGCCCGGAAATCCTGGGGCTACAACAATGTAAGATAAAGATAAACTGTCACACAAAAAAAAGGAGATTGTATGAAGTCTGCAAGCGAAAATCATTCCGTTGTTTCATGCGTTGAAGTTCCGCATTGTTCCGTCAGATCATCTTTTACCCTCATCGAACTCCTGGTGAGTGCTGCTTGTAAAGTTAGGGTTTTGCCGTTTTATTACCTCAAAATAATTTATAAAAACGACACATCCTTACGCCCGCAAGGGCGCACTTCACGCATTTTTGACAACGGTCAAAAATGCTCTTCACACCTTCACATCTTCACTCAATCAGCGTTCACGCTGATTGAACTTTTGGTCGTTATTGCGATCATTGCAATACTTGCAGCGATGCTGATGCCCGCTTTGAATAAATCGCGGGATTCCGCTAAAAGAATTACATGCATGAATAACCTGAAAGAAGTGATGTCGGTTTATTTAAGATACTCTGACGACAATAACGGTTTTGTCATGTCCAGTTGTTACGAAACCCTCTGGGGAACTACTTTCGGAGATGTGCTGGCGGGCAAAGTCGGTATTTCAAAACCCAAGGCGTATAAACTGCTTGCCTGTCCCAAAACGCCTCCGGGTGATGAACAGGTGGTCAAATCCGGATTCCAGCAAGTTTACGGAGCCCGTCTGGGCAGCGGTCCTCACAATATGCCCGGAAAACTGGGAACGAGCATCTCAAATTACAAAATCCCCAATCTGTCTGCCGGTACAGCTTATTTCATCCGCGCCAAGCGTATGAAACACCCGTCCGCAACAGCGTTTATCGGAGACAGTTCAAAGGTTTCCCGGATAATGCAGATTAATTATGTGACCATTTCAAACGACACTTCCGGCAAATTCTATGCCGGAGCTCATGGCGTTGTGATGAATGCCGCCTGTTTTGACGGTCATGTTGCCTCCTGGGGAACAGGAGAATTCCTTGAAAACACGATGAAAGAATACCGTGCCAACGAACTGGAATCCCGCAAGACGACCAACAAAGAACTCGCCTGCTTAAGTCCTCAGGGCGTTGTTGTCACCGGCTCTTTCAAATGGTAAAACGTTGTTGACTTCCTGACGGAAAAATCCAATTTTACAAACAGGATGGATAATGAAAAAATTACAATTTTCATGGTTGAAAAATTTTTTGCTGACTGCCGTATCCTGCACCATCATACCGCTTGAAGCGGCACATCAGGTCGCAGAAAACGGCAAAGCGAAAATGGCAATCGTTTATAAAAAGTGCGAAAATCCGAAAAATCAAGCCTGGGATCCGGTATTTCAAAGACACAACACGCCTGATTTTGCTGCAAAAGAGTTGGCTGAACATCTGCAGAAAATCACAGGTGCAAAATTTGAAATCATTGAAGAATCCCGGTGGCAAAATACTCAACCGGCATTTTTCATCGGAGACACGGATTTTGCAAAGAAAAACAAAATCAATATTTCCGGTTTGGATAAGGAAGAGTGGCTGTACAAAAGTATCGGTAAAAATTTTGTCATTGCCGGCGGTTTCAACTGGGGAAATGATATTGCCGTTTACAAGTTTCTTGAAAACGAACTGGGCTGTCTCTGGTTGAGTTACGAAAACACCTATACGCCCGAAAATAAAAATTTGTCGCTTCCTGTACTGTCAAAACGCGGCAACCCCTCTTTCAGCGGACGCAGCATTTATGTTGCCCCGAGCGGACAGAAATCGGCAAAACTCACCCGGAAAATTTTTCTGTTTCAACGCCGCAACCGCGGCAATCTGTACCGTGATCCGCGAATCAATTCCGGTCAATACATGGCATCACACAGTTTTTATGTATTTGTCAATCCGGATATTTATTTCAAATCCCATCCGGAATATTTCAGTATGGACCCGATGGGCAAACGTGTCAGCGGCACTTTCAAGTCCCGCAGCGGCGGACAACTCTGTCTGAGCAATCCGGAAGTGCGGAATATTACCGAATCCCAACTGCGTAAATTTATTGCCAAAGACCGTACAAAAAATCCCAAAAACAAATGGCCGACGGTTTATGAAATTTCTCAATGCGATGCGGCAAGTTTCATCTGCTGCTGTCCGGAATGCAAGAAAATCTCAGACCGTGAGGGCGGAGAGTCCGGACTGCTGTTGGATTTTCTCAACGATATCAGCAGAAGAATCTCAAAAGATTATCCTGAAGTGATTCTTGCGACAATGATTTACTGTTCTACTGAAAAAGTTCCGAAAAATATCCGTCCGGAGAAAAATATTTCTCTGCGCTGGTGCGATCTTTATTTCAACAGCGATTGTTTCCGTCCGCTGGAACACCCAATCAATGCCGGACAGAAAAAGATTATCAGCGACTGGCTCAAGCGGGGTATTGCAGTTGATTCCATCTGGGACTACTGGAATATGGGCGGCTCCTGGATCAATCCGCCGCGGATTGAAACCATGGTGGATTCTATTGCACCGGATTTGCGTTTTCTTTACAAGTGCGGTGTCAGGTATTATTTCACCGAATCTGAACACGCTTATTATAATGTTGACACCAATTTCATTGAACTTCAGCATTGGGTGGGACAGCAGTTGCTGGATGATTTATCCAAAGATGAAAACAAATTGATTTCTCTCTTTATGAAACATCATTACGGTCCGGCTGAAAAGCCGATGACTGAAGCGTTGAACATCATCCGCAAAGCCGTTGCCGGAGTCAAACGGAATATGTTCTATACCGGAAATGTCAATCAGCCGTTTTTGAATCCGTCATTCCTTGCATCTGTGCAGAAACAGCTGGATCAAGCGGTCAAACTGACCGTTCCCGGCTCCGCATACCGGTTAAGAGTTGAACAGGAATATCTGCCCGTCCTGCGGGCTCAGGTTTTCTTTGATAATCTGCGTGCCGGAAAAAGCAAAACTGATGTCCTCAAAGAGTACAAGGCAATGCGGACGCGTCAGCTTGAATTCCGTTATTCCGGTCAAGATCTCAAGACAGTGTCAGGCGTTATGAAAAAAGAATTTGCAAAGTTGGAATTTGATTTCCCGACACCTGAAAAATTCAAACATCTGCCCGCTGACAGCATCCGTAAATTCTCTGCGCTTGATTTCACCGGCATCAAGACAACTGATCCGGATTCAAGTTTGAAAACCGTTGTCCACGTTGCTTCGAGGAACAAAGCACGCGATGCAAAAAAACACGAAGATCCCAAAGATCCGACGAAATACGTCATGGGTGTATTCAATGCAAACAACAAAAAAACAAAGGCACTGAATATGCGTTTTCACCTCAAGAAAGACGGCAAATACAACTGGTACTGCCTGCGGAATTTCCAGTTTGGTTCAAAAACTCAATTTTGGGCCTGGAGCTGGTGGACTTTCTGCGATCTGTCAAGCGTCTATGTTGACGGCAGCGACAACCGTTGGGATGTCTGGTTTTCGTTGAAAGCAGTTGGTCCGGCTTACGTTCCGGGTTCAAAAGAAGAAAACAATTTCTTCATTGAAAGTATCATTTTAACGAAACCCGGTGCCGTAAAATAAACGACCTGAAAAACTTTTTCCTCCAATCCGGCTCTGAGTCCGTGTCAGACTCAGAGCCTTTTTTATTCTCTGAAATCTGCAAAACATTACGTATTTGAAAAAGATTGATCCTTTTTTTCTTGCAATCTCTGCAACTTGAGATTATAGTAAAACAACACATAAAAAAGGAAAAATCAAATGGATATTTTTGAAGCCAAACAGCGCGTTGCACAAATAATTGAGGAAAATCAGAAGCAGATTATTGAAGTCGGGGAACACATCTGGAAAAATCCGGAACCCGGGTACCGGGAATTCAAAACTTCAGCCTATCTGGTTGAGATACTCAAAAATATGGGGCTTGAAGTGAAAACAGATCTTGCCGTTACCGGTTTCCGCGCGGATATCGATACCGGACGTCCCGGTCCGACATTGGCAATCCTGGGCGAACTGGACTCCCTGATCCTGCCCAATCACCCCGAGTGCGACAAAACGACCGGCGCCGTTCATGCCTGCGGTCACAATGCCAGCGCGGCAAGTTTGATCGGTACCGCAATCGGTTTGCTCAAGTCCGGTGTGCTTGACTCCATGTGCGGCAAAATCGCTCTCATCGCCACTCCCGCCGAAGAGGGTATTGAACTGGATTACCGCAAAGAGTTGATGAATCAGGGAAAAATCGGTTCCATTGCCGGAAAATCCCAGCTTTTGCGCGAAGGTGTCTTTGACGACGTGGATATCTCTTATATGCACCACTTGAGTTCCGGTTACGGTTACAATGACCACAACGGCTGTGTCAATAAAAAAATCACGTTCCACGGCAAAAGTTGCCATGCGGCGTCTCCGCAGGCGGGACACAATGCACTCAATGCCTCCACGCTTGCGCTCAATGCGATTGCCATGTTAAGAGAGGTTTACAGCAACGATCCCTATGTCCGTATCCACGGCATTATCACCAACGGCGGAGATACGGTCAATATCATCCCCGATACCGTTTCCATGGAATATATGCTCCGCGCGCCCACCGTTGAAAAAATCCTCTCTCTCAATGAGCGTTTTGACAAAGTCGTGATGTACGCCGCCAAGGCCGCCGAATGTGAGGCAACTGTCGAAACCGTCAACGGCTATATGCCCTTGTATGACCATGCAGGACTCGGAGACGTCATCCGCCGCAGTCTGGAATTTCTTGATCCGGAAGCCTTCTTTGACGATAATCAGCATTTTTATTCCAGCTGTACCGACATGGGCGATATCGCCACAGTCATTCCCGCCGTCCACGCTTACGCTGCCGGAGCCAAAGGAACCGGACACGGTATTGATTACGGCATTGCCGATCCTTTTGCCGCTTATGTAAGAAGCTCCCAGATCAACGCCGTTGCTGCTGTTGAACTGCTTTTCGGTGATGCTCAAACGGGTAAACAAATCGCCGCAGATAAAAAGAATCTCATGCGAATCCCGGAATACATCAAAATCATTGACAGTATCAACAAAACGGTGAGTTCAACCGATCTCTGAAAAATATACGGCGCAAAGGAATTTGTTTTTATGAAAATATTGTTTATATCCGATATTCACGGAGTCCCCGGAACTCTTGAAAAAGTTTTTACCCACGCTGAAAATCTGAAACCGGATCAAATCGTTCTTCTCGGAGATGCCCTGTATCACGGTCCGCGCAACGGCGTTCCGGGGTTTTATGATCCCGCAAAAGTCGTAGAAATGCTCAATGCCCGCAAAGAGCAAATCATTGCTGTCCGCGGCAACTGCGATGCTGAAGTTGATCAAATGCTTCTGCAATTTCCCATTATGGCAGATTTTTCAGAACTTGTCACCGAAAATAAGCGTTTCTTTTTAACGCACGGACACCTGTGGAACGCCAACAATCTGCCTCCGGTCCCCGCCGGTACGGTTTTGTGTCACGGACACACGCATCTGTTGGTATTGGAAACGCTTGACAACGGCATTACCATCTTCAATCCCGGCTCGATCTCTCTGCCCAAAGGAGGCAATCCGCAGACTTTCGGATTCTTTGACGGAGAAAATCTTTCAATCCGTCTGGTGGAAGACGGCAGTATCTTTTAATGCCGCTTCAGTAAAAAATTCCGAATTCCGGTATTACGCACACAAAAAAACCGCATCTCTTTTTCAGGGAGATGCGGTATTTTTTTGTGTCTTGAAAAGATTGGTTCAGAAACCGATCTTTCCTTCAAGATAATCACGCAGCTGGGTGATTCCGACACGTTCCTGCTGCATGGTGTCGCGGTCGCGGACGGTGACGGCATTGTCATTGAGAGAATCAAAGTCAAAGGTCACGCAATACGGCGTACCGATTTCATCCTGACGGCGGTAACGTTTACCGATACTTCCGGTTTCGTCAAACTCACAGCGGAAATAACGCTCAAAGGTCTTGCAGAGCGCATGAGCATTTTCAGACAGCTTCTTGGACTGAGGCAGGAATGCCACCTGGATCGGCGCAACCAGAGCAGGCAGGTGCAGAACAACGCGGACGTCTTCTTCCTGTCCCTCTTTCTTGGTCGCAGCCACATCTTCATCATAGGCATTGGCAAGCAGAGCAAGCATGGTACGGTCAACACCGACACTGGTTTCAATGACAGTCGGCATGATCGTTCTGTGATTGTCATGGTCAAAGTAGCTCAAATCCTCGCCGGAGAACTTGCTGTGCTGAGACAAATCCCAGGTGCCGCGATGGTGGACACCTTCAAGTTCGCCCCAGCCGAAGGGGAATTTGACTTCAATGTCAATGGCAGCCTTGGCATAGTGGGCGAGTTTTTCGTGAACGTAGATACGCATATTGTCATCAGAGAAGCCCAGCTTTTTGTAGTAATTGATACGCTGTTCTTTCCAATATTCAAACCACTTCATGCCTTCGTCGCCGTCGCAGAAAAATTCCATTTCCATCTGAGTAAATTCACGGCTGCGGAAAGTGAAGTTGCGGGGATTGATCTCGTTGCGGAACGCTTTACCGACCTGAGCCACACCGAAGGGCAGCTTCTGACGGGCGGCGACACGGACACTGTGGAAATCAACGAAAATCGGCTGACAGGATTCCGCACGCAGATAAGCAACGTGTTCATCATCAAACACCGGACCGACAAAGGTTTTCATCATCAGGTTGAACTCTTTGGGTTCAGTCAGATCTTTGCTGCCGCAGGCGGGACAGGTGGTGGGATCATCCATCTGATCAACGCGGTGACGGGCCTTGCAGGTCTTGCAGTCAGTCATCAAGTCGCTGAACTGGTCAATGTGACCGGAGGCTTTCCAGATCGTGGGATTGGCGATAATTGTGGAGTCAAGTCCCTCGATATTATCGCGGGTTTCGACCATTTCTTTCCACCACAGAGCTTCAACAGCGCGTTTCATGCGGCAGCCGTAGGGACCGTAGTCCCAGAAACCGTTGAATCCGCCATAAATTTCAGAACTGGGGAAAACAAAGCCGCGGCGTTTGCACAAACTGACGAGCTTATCCATCAACTCCGGATTGCTTGCTTCATCTGCCATAATAATATTTCCTTATTTGAAAATTAGAGAATTGCCAGAAGTTCAACATCAAAAATCAAAGCAGCACAGGGCGGAATGGCGCCCGGGGCTCCGCGATCACCATAAGCAAGTCCGGCAGGAATGAAGAAGCGGTACTTGGAGCCGACACTCATCAACTGCAGACCTTCGGTCCATCCGGCGATGACCTGAGTCAAACCGAACTCAGCCGGTTCGCCGCGCTGAACGGAACTGTCAAAAACTTTGCCGTCAATCAAACTGCCGGTATAGTGGACACGGACTTTTTTATCTTTGGTCGGCTTGGGACCGTTGCCCTCGGTCAAAACCTGATACTGCAGACCGCTGGCAGTGGTTTTCACGCCCTCTTTTTTGGCGTTGGCAGCGAGAAATTCCTCACCGGCAGCGCGGTTCTGATCGGCGGCGGCTTTCATGGCTTTTTGTCCGGCAGCTTGAACTTCCTGCTGGAATTTCTGCATATTCTGAGCATATTCTTCCTGAGACAATTCCGGCTCTTTTCCGGCAAGGACTGTTTCCAGAGCCTTGACAAAAGAAGCATTGTCAATTTCAAGCGGCAGTTCACAAATGTTGCCCGCAACATTCATGCCCAGAGCATAACTCATTTTTTCAGTATCATTCATTTATCACAAGTCTCCATATTAAGAGGTTAAATAAAAAATCAGCGTTTTATTAATATACCACTTCTCTACCGTTTTTTCAATACGCTGAACCCGTCAGAAATAAAATATCATATTTTTTTCTTATTTAAACTCTCCGTAACAAAGCAAAAAAAACTCCCGGGGTTTCCGGGAGCTTCTCTTGTGTTGACAATCAACTGTCGTATTAGCGGGGGAGCTGATCTTTGTATTTGTCAACATTGTCTTTGGTGACCAGAGCATAACGGATATCAAAGGCCTTGGCGTAATCTTTCGGGGCTTTGATGTCATATTTGGCTCCGGGAGCAGTCACGATGATCGCAGCGATATCACCTTTTTTGACAGCCTTGGCAAAATCAAAGTTGGCGCTGAATCCGGTATTCATGAGAATCAGTTTGGCGCGTTTGTCAGCGGCAGTCTTGAAGTATTTCATTCTGCGGGCATCCTGGGGCAGACCGATGTTGCTGATGACAACAGCTGCATCAGTGTGCTTGGCAAGAAGAGCATCCATGTCTTTGGCCTTCATGAATTCTTCAACCGGAACGCCGTTGTTTTCCATTTCTTTGGGAACGGGGATGAAGTCAGTGACCAGATTGCCGCCGCAGTTTTCTTTGATGGAAGCAACGACGCGCTTTCCGAGTTCACCCTGTTCAAAGGCTTTGTCGGTGATGAAAAGAACTTTCTTTCCGCCGGCAAGAGGAGCAGCGAACTTGGCGGCTTTGACACCGCGGGATTCGGCAAATCTCATCTCGCTGTTGAGAATGGAAGAACTGCCGCCGCCGAAAACATCCATTTCTTTGAGCAGCATGACTGCTCCGGCGAGAACGACCAGAAACAGAACGATAGCGACAGGCTGCATAGCCGGATTGCTTTTCTGTTTCTTGCTGCAAATGATCATACCGATCAGACCGACTGCCATAACAATGACCCACAATGCTACCATTTTATACCTCCTGAATTTTTAAGCATGGTTTTGCAAAGTTTTAAGACGACAAAATATGCTGTCTGTTATATACAATAACAAGCATTTATGGAAAAGTCAAATTATTTTTCTGTTTTTTTACATTTTATTGAAATTTTTTAACTTTTAACAGCGTTAAGCGCTATTAAACAAGTTGTTCCAAAATTTTCAAACTTCAGAAAAAGAACCCTTTTTTAACTTAATTTTGCAAGAGCCTGATTCAAACGTGAAAGAGATTCCTCTTTACCGAGAATATCCATAATTTCCCCGGGACCGCCGGGCGTTACAGACAATCCGGAAAGAGCTATACGCACCGCCCACATGGGCTGTCCGAGTTTCACACCGTTCTTTTCAGCATAAGATGCAATAATTTCACCGATCTTCGCAGGCTCCATACTCTCCAGTGCCGCAAACTCAGGAATGAGGACTTCCAGAATAGTTTTGGCAACTTCAGGGGAACACTTGCTCTTTTTGTTGAAGAAGAGAGCGTTTTCAAACGCAGGCAGTTCCGCAAGGAATCCGATTTTGCCGGGAATATCGGTCAGAAGTTCGGTACGCTGATGCAGAATTGCGGCAATTTTCTCCCAGACGGGAACAAGTTTCTCAGGCAGCTGAGCAAAAGGCTGCGCGATTTTCACAAAATCCGTAAAAGGCAGAGCTTTGATATATTCAGAGTTCATCCAGCGCAGTTTTTCATAGTCAAAAACAGCAGGAGACTTGTTGAGTCCGGCAATATCGAAACGTCCGGCAAGTTCTTCAAGTGAGAACAACTCCTGATCTGACTTGGGAGACCAGCCCAGCAGAGCGATGTAGTTGACGATTGCTTCAGGCAGATAACCGTCAGCCAGGAGATTTTCAAAACTGACTGAACCGTGACGTTTTGAAAGTTTGGCGATTTCTCCGTCAGCGTTCCGTCCCATGATCAGCGGCAGATGCACATAAGTCGGCAATTCCCAGCCGAATGCCTTGTAAAGCAGATTGTATTTGGGTGTGGAAGACAGGTATTCCGAACCGCGGACAACGTGCGTGATACCCATCAGATGATCGTCCACGACGTTGGCAAAATTATATGTGGGCATACCGTCACTCTTGAGCAGAATCTGATCGTCCAGCACCTTGTTTTCAATCGTGATTTCCCCGAAAACGGAATCCTGAAAAACCGAAACGCCGCTTTTGTCGATTCTCTGACGGATAACAAACGGTTTACCGGATGCCGCAAGTTTCTCTGCTTCGGCAGGATCCATGCCGCAGCAGGGACAAACCGCCATGGCATCATTGACCGTTTCTTCATCACCGTCAGTATCGTGTTTTTCACAGAAGCAATAGTATGCCGCCTGCTTTTTCACAAGTTCCACAGCATATTTGCCGTACAAATCTTTGCGCTCACTCTGCACATAGGGACCGCAATCGCCCGGCTTATCCGGACCCTCGTCGTGGTGAAGTCCGGCACGCGCAAGCGTATCAAAAATAACCTGAACAGCACCATCCACATAACGTGCCTGGTCGGTATCTTCAATACGCAGAACAAAATCTCCGCCCTGAGACTTTGCAAGCAAATAGGCATACAGCGCAGTCCGCAGATTTCCGACATGCATAAAGCCGGTGGGACTCGGCGCAAAACGGGTTCTAACTCTTTTTTCGTTACACATAAATCAAATCTCTTTCTTATTTAAATATCCACCCTGCCCCGCAAAGCAGCGGCAATCGTGGCTGAATCAGCAAATGACAAATTGGCTCCGGCGGGCAATCCCAACGCGGGACGCGACACCTTCACCTGATACTTCTCAAGTATCTCTGCAAGAAACACCGCCGTTGCCCTGCCCTCGACATCGCTGCTGAGCGCAAGGATCACTTCACGGATATTCTCTTCTTCAAGAATCCGGCACAAACCGGAAATATTCAATCCCTCTCCGTTTTCAGAATCAAGCGGAGAGATTTTTCCGCCCAGAACAAGATAACGTCCTTTATAGTGTCCGCTGGATTCCACAGCCAGAAGCTGCGGCATACTTTCCACGACACAGAGCAAACCGCTATCCCTGTCAACAGCAGAACAAATGCCGCACAGAGACTCCGCCTCTGAAAAAGCACCGCACCGCGGGCAACGGCCGACGGTGCGGGGCAGAGAACCGATAAGATTCCCCAGAGACTCAAGCTCTGCGGCAGAACGGTCAAGCAAAGAAAGAGCCATTCTCTCAGCGCCGCGTCTTCCGACGCCGGGGAGTTGTTTCAACTCCCCGATCAGCGCTTCAACAGACTCCGGATAACCGCTGCCCATCGTTTAAAATTCCATCAGAACAATCCCGGCAGATCCAAGCCGCCGGAGATTTCGCTCATTTTGGACTGAATCGTCATTTTGGCGGCAACAACGGCAGAGTTGAGCGCCTCTTTGACTTCAGCTGCAAGATCGCAATCCATCGTTTTGGCTTCAGGTGCGATCTCGATGGCTTTGACAGAAAAATCTCCGCAGATGGTCACTTTTACGCGACCACCTGCCGCCGTCGCTGAAAACTCCAGCGTCGGCAGCTCTTCTTTAAATTTTTTCATGCCGTTCTGAATGTCCTTGGCTTTGGACATCAGTTTTGCCATTTCTCCCAAATTACCCAACATGCTGACACCTCACGCTTTTTTCTTTGCTTTACGGGCGGCACGTCTGGCACGCCAATCCTGGAGCCAGGCAACTGTCGGCGCAACCACGAAGATGGAGGAAAGCGTTCCGAAAATAACGCCGAGCATCATAATCAGAACGAAGTCATTGATCGCAACACCGCCGGCAACGTAGAGAATGAACACCACAATAAACGTGGTGATACTGGTCAGCATGGTACGGCTCAAAGTCTGATTGATTGACAGATTGATGATTTCGAGGAACGTCGGCGCTTTCTTGAGCGCAATGTTTTCGCGGATACGGTCAAAGATAACCACCTTATCGTTGATGGAGTAACCGATAACCGTCAGCAATGCGGCAACCACAGTAAGAGAAATGGTTCTGCCCATGGCAAGATAGATACCCAGCACAACCAGAACGTCGTGCAGCAGTGCCAGAACGCCGGTCACGGCATAGGTGTATTCATAACGCAGAGCAATATAAATACCGATACCGATCATTGAAAGAACAATGGCGGCAATAGCTGCCTTGGTAAATTCCCATCCGATCAAACCGCCGACGCTGCTTTCAAGAGCGCCGCTGAATTTCGCCTGCGGGAACTTGGCGTTGAGCAGACTCAACAGTGCGTCTTTGGGACTCTGATTGACGTTTTCACGGGTCAGGTCGCCGCGGATGAGGATTTCAAGTTTGCGTTCCTGGTTCTGAGAAGCAATGTTGTACTTGTAGACAGCACTGGGTTCCTGATAACCGGCAGAACGCAGCGCAGCTTCGACTTCACTCTGGGGAACCTGTTTTTCATAGTCAAACGTCACAACAGTACCGCCGGTGAAGTCCACACCGAGAACGCCGGTTCCGCGGTAGACCAGAAGTCCGACAGCCAGCAGACAGAATGCCGCAGACACACACAGACTGCGTTTCCACCAGCCGCAGAAATTCCAGTTGGTGTTACGGAAAATTTCAAGCATGTAAATCTTGTTGAATCCGGTGAAGCGGAAGAGATAATCGTAGATGAGTTTGGTCACGAACAACGCCGTGAACAAGCTGGAAAGAATACCGATACTCAGTGTGACGGCAAATCCCTTGATGGCACCGGTTCCGACGTACATCAGAATAATAGAGGTAACAAGAGTTGTGATATTGGCGTCAAGCACGGCGGGCAGAGCTTTTTGGAAACCGGCATTGACCGCATGAACCAGACGTTTGCCTTTTTCCAACTCTTCACGGATACGTTCATAAACCAGCACGTTGGCGTCAACCGCCATACCGATTGTAAGAACGATACCGGCAATACCCGGCAGAGTCAGTGTGCAGTTGAATGCTGCCATGGCACCGAGAATCAGAACGATATTGAGAATCAGAGCTGCAACAGCGATCAATCCGCTGGCACGGTAGTAGATGATCATGAAAACTGCGACGCAGATCATAGACAGGATACCCACCCAGATACCGTTGGCAACGTTGGCGGCACCGAGTTTCGGATCGGTATCAAACACAGCGTTGACTTTGATCTGGAAGGGGAAACTGCCGCTGACAAGAGCATCGGCGATGTTTTTGGCTTCCTCTTCAGAGAAACGTCCGGAAATTTCAGCACTGCCGCCGGTGATACCCATATTGATATTGGGCGCGCAGTAGAGTTTTCCGTCAAGAACGATGGCAAGCTGACGTCCGACATTGGCACTGGTCACGCGGCCGAAGTCCTCAGCTCCCTGCTGACTGAAACGCAGAACGATCTTGCGCTGTCCGAATTCGTCTTTAGTCGCCATTGCCATTGAAACACCTTTTCCGTCCATTTCAGAACGGCGGGCAACAAAGTAATGGGTCACAAGCGGTTCACGTCCGGGACGGAACTCGCTTGAAGACATCAGTTCATAGCCGAGCGGCGTTTTGAAGTTGGCAGGGTCTGCCAGATATGCCTGAACAAGAGAGGCGTTATCCGGATGGACCAGACGGAAGTTGAGTTTTGCACTCATCTTGATCAGATCAAGAAGTTTCAACTTTTCATCACGGGCAACGACCGGCGCACGCAGTGCAACATAAGAACCGCCGGAGGGAGCAATTTCAGCTTCAAAAATCTTCTGTCCTTCAAGACGTTTGCGCAGAATTTCGATCGCCACATCGCGGTAGCGGTCAAATTCGTTCTTCATACGCGCTTCAACGTCGGCACGGCTTTCACCTTTGCCGTCGGCAGAGGCTTTGATTTTTGAGAGCAGTTCTTCATCGGGAACCAGTTCCAGATAGAACTCAACACCGCCGGCAAGGTCCAGTCCGAGACGGATGGTACCGGAGGCGTTTTTGCGGATCAGACTCATGACATCGCGGTTATCCTGCAGATCAGATCCCTTGACCTTCTTGGTCAAATCAATGCCCTTGGCATCAGCCGCCTGAAGAAGCGCCTGCGACTGGAAGAGCTGGGGATTCTTTTTCTGCAGAGCTTTGGCATCTTCAACCAGTGCAATCGCCGCCGCATCTTTCTTGTCTTTGAGCATCTCGCCGAAAACCTGATAGTAATCACGTTCACGGATGGGATGCATCGCCAGTACAAACAGTGCCATCACAAAAAGGACGACACAGGTACGCAGGAGTAAAGGACGTTGTTCCATATTATTTCTTTTCCTCTGCCTTGACTTCTTCGGTCTCAACTTCAGCAACACCGTGCTTGACAACGGTAATTTTCACTCCGGGAGCAATTTCAACAACAAATTCGTTTTCACGGACTTCATCAATGACACCGCGGATACCGCTGGCAAGCAGAACTTTGGTTCCCTTGACGGTGCGGTCGATCATTTCCTGACGTTTCTGCTGCTGTTTTTTCTGAGAACGGGACATGAAGAACATGAACACGACCATGATAACGATGATCGGCATGAAACTCATGATCGGATTTCCCTGGGGTTTACCTGCTGCGGGAGCAGCCTGAGCCGCCTTTGCGGCAGTTGCGAGAATCTGAGAAAACATTTTTTATCTCCTTGATTATTGGTTGTATATTGACTCAGCAATACTTTAATACAATTACTTCAGCGGCACACCCAGCAGAGAGATGTGTTTCTCAAAGTGAAGTCTGACGGCTTCGGTGTATTCCTTTTCAAACTTGTGCATGGCTTTGAAGAAACGCTCACGCAGTTCACCGGTCAGGATGGGACCGTAGTTGATGTGCAGGAGCTGACGTCCTTCTGCCATATCCATCAGAGCGGGCAGCTGATCATCAGAGAGAGTTTCCAGCGCCGGAATCTTATTGATATCAGCAGTGATGTGATAAAGTTTGAGCATATCATTGAAGTTGGCAAGAGCGCATTTGTGCATATCGCGGTAGAGCTGCGGATCACATTTTGCAATGACTTCAACAGCAACCAGCCAGCTGGTTCCGGCGGTCTTGAGGTGCAGGTAGCCGTCCGTTTCACGTCCGACGGTGGGATAGACAGAGAATTTATCGCTGCCGGAGTGGACAGAAACTTTGTAGTTGCCGTAGGCTTTGGCGATCTGGGCATGAACAGTGAACTGTTTGTCAAACTCGGCAAGGTCACCGATGTAATCAATTCCCTTCTGGAATTCACCGACAAAACGGGGAGCCAGAGAGGAAAATTCAATTCCCATGCGGCGCAGCTCGCGGGCAATGTAAAGGTGATGAGAGGGCAGCGTGGGAGAAGTGGTCTCGTCAATGGAAATTTCAAGATCAAATTCTTCTCCGCGTTTGGCGCAGAGGTGTTTGTAAACCTTGAGCGCAAAGTTGAGAGCTTCATCATACATCACAGCACAGCGTTTGGCGGTGAGTGCATCGATTTTAACGGCGATGCTGCCGACGACAAATTCTTTATCAGCGTAGGCGGTGTTGATACGGTTCTGAGCATCTCCGGAAAGATTTGCAAAAGCCTTTTCAATCTCTTCAGCACTCCAGTCGCCGGCGGCAGCGTTCATCACTTCAGACAGGTCAAGAGTGATCATGGGCATACCCGCTTCAAGAGCGACGTCGATATCTTCAATTTTCTTGAGGTGGTCACCGTCGGCGCCGTATCCTTCGCGGTAATCAGCGCAGAACACCAAAAAAGTGGCATCATCCACAACGCCGCGGAAAGTGCGGTTGGTCATAGAAAGTTCACGCATGGACTGCTGGGCAAGAACAGGACTCAATTTATAACGTTTGGCAGCAAGAACATGTCCGTAAGTGGCAAGTCCGAGACGGTCGCCGCAACCGACAGTGGTGCGTTCCTTGCGGAGACTGCGGGGTGCGCACCAGGGAAAATGCTGACGCAGAGCTGCGGCATTGGCAGCATCCAGCTCACCGACGAGCAGACCGCCGCAGTCAGAAAGAGAACAGACTTCACCGGCAAAACCCTTGGGCATAAACTTTTCACAATCGGCAACGACCATGAGAAAACGTTTGTTTTCATCTCTTGCCATCATAACAACGGCATCACCGAGTTTGTGAATGGATTCAGGATAAACGGAAATGTTTCCGGAAGTCAACTGAACTCCCGCCCTGATTTCGGCCTCGCTTTTTTTAACAAGGCGCAATGCACTTTCTGCGATAGTTTTCATTTTTAGTTCTCCATAGAGTTTATGTTGATTGACAGAATATATATCCAAAACAAATATAATTCCAACTAATATAACCCCATTTTTAAAAAAACCAAATTTTTTATGCAAAAATGTTCCATAAAAACTTGATATCAGGTAAAAACAGGGTTATATTTACACCATGATCAACGATACGATACAACCGGATAACAACTGCGCCGCCGCAGAGAGAAACACTGCGGCAAGAGGTGTTGTATGCAAAAAACCGGGATACATCAGCGGCAGAAACAAAACGGCGGGCGAACTGAAACGCCTTCTGTTTGACATACTCGAAGAATACGGTGCCGCCGTTGTCACAGAGGTCAAAGAAGAATGCGGAACCGTTCTGGTAACAACATTTCCCCGGGGGGAATACGACCCTCAGGCAGAGGTTTTTGTTGTAAAACCTGAAGAACACCGCAGCGAAAAAGTCCTCATCATCACTGCCGGAAAAGATGACCTGCCGGCAGCACTTGAAGCAAAATATGCTCTGGCTGCAAGCGGTGTGGAAGGCACGATCATTCAAACTGCCGGAACCGCAGATATTGCCGGTCTGGCAGGACTGAAAGCCCGACTTAGCAGCGCGGCTGCGTGCATCGCAGTCGCGGGTGTTGACAACGCTCTGCCGGGCATCGTTGCCGGAGCGACAGAGAATCCGGTCATCGCATTGCCGGTGTCGCTGGGTAAGAAAAATATTTTCGGCGGATGGTTGTCTCTTCTCGGAACTTTAAGTTCTGAGTCAACCGGACTTGTGGTCGTCGGTGTCGACAACGGTTCTGGAGCCGGATTCGCAGCCGCGCGGATTATCAATTCCAGCGCAAATAAAAATTCTGCCAATAAGTAAAATCAATAGTAAATACAGGAATATAAAAATGACGCAACCGAAATATACTTCTCCGGAAGCCATAAAAATAACCAACCGCCAGTGGCCTGACCGGGTTCTGAACACGCCGCCCGTCTGGGCATCCGTTGACCTGCGCGACGGCAATCAGGCATTGCCGATTCCCATGAATCCGCAGCAGAAACTGGAATATTTCAAGATGCTCTGTGAAATCGGATTCAAAGAAATTGAAATTTCCTTTCCCTCCGCCTCTGAAGACGATTTCAACTTCGTCCGCATGCTGATTGAAGGTGACCTCATTCCTGATGACGTCCGCATTTCAGTACTCACCCAGGCAAGAGAACACCTCATCAAACGCACCATTGAATCCCTCAGCGGTCTGAAAGGCAAAGCCATTCTCCACTGCTATGTGGCAACCAGTGATCTGCACAGCAAATTCGTCCTCGGCGACAACCGCGAACATATCACGGAACTCGCCGTTCAGGGTACTCGCCTCATCCGCGAAGGTCTGGCTGCAGCCGGACTGGCGGAGCAGGTGAGTTACGAATTTTCTCCCGAAGAATTCACCGACAGCGATCTGGATTTCGTGGTTGAGCTCTGCTGCAAGGTCAAAGAAGAGTGGGGTCCTGCTACGCCGGACACCTTTGTTCTCAATCTCCCTGCAACTGTGGAACGCCGTCCGGCATACCAGTATGCGGATATGATCGAATTGTTCTGTCAGAAATATCCTTACATGGCTGAAACCCGTGTCAGTCTCCACGCCCACAACGATCAGGGCTGCGCCGTCGCCGCAACAGAAATGGCTCTGCTCGCCGGAGCAACCCGTGTTGAGGGAACGATTTTCGGACACGGTGAACGTACCGGAAATCTGGATATTTCCGTTCTGGCACTCAATCTGGAATCCCGCGGCATCACCACCGGATTGTCTTTCAAAAATCTGCCCGAGATCGTCCGTATCGTCGAACGCAACTCCGGCATTGAAGTTCATCCCCGTCACCCCTACGCCGGAGCTCTGGCTTTCACGGCGTTTTCAGGTTCTCATCAGGATGCCATCCGCAAAGGTCTGGAAAAACGTGACGAAATCAGCAGTTACTTCCATCAGGGCTGGAAAGTTCCCTATCTTCATCTGGACCCCGCCGACGTGGGCAGACAGTATGAACGCTTGATCCGTATCAACAGTCAGTCCGGCAAGGGCGGCGTGGTTTATGTGCTGGAACATGAATTCGGTATTTTCCCGCCAAAGACCATGCATCCGGATATCGGTCAGGCGATTCAGAACTACATCGACGCCATCGGCGGTGAAATCGACTCTGCCAAACTGCGCGAAATTTTCTACGATACTTTCGTTAATATCGAAGGCAAGTACAGAATGGAAAATTATCACCGTATGCCCGGCAGTTCCGCTGACGTCACCTGTGCCAAATTCGACTGGTGCATCGGCAGTGAACGCATTGAGTTGGTCGGAGAAGGCAACGGTCCGATTTCCGCCGTTGTGCGCGCCCTCAAAGACTCCGGCAAACTGCCGTTCTTCAAGGTTGAGGACTTCTCTGAAAAAACTCTCGGAACCGATGCCGATGCAAGAGCTTTGGCGTTTGTCGGACTCCGCTGTTCCGCCGACGGCAAGAAGCTGATCTACGGTGCCGGAGAAGACACCAATATTGACCGCGCTGCGATCATAGCTGTCGTCAGTGCGTTCAACCGCGCCCACTCCCTCGGAGTTTTCGGAGCGTAAGACATCATGAATCAATCCGGACGGTCGGGAAGACTGAAGTTTTTTCTCGGAATCCTGACAGCAATCATTGTTCTGCACATCATCGTGCTGATTTTGATTGTCAATTCGTCAGGGGCTGAAAAAACAGCCGTTGACAAAAAAGCGGCAAATCTTCCTGAGCCGTCTGCAAAAGAAGTCAAACCGGTTGAAAAAAAACCGGTTTGGCGTTACCGCAAACCATCAAAAAATCCCTATTTCGGCAAACCGCTGAATTATAAAGGAGCCCGGCACGGCTCTTTGAATCATATTGTTCCCGGAGATACCGCAACTGCGGGAATCATCGTTGATATGAACACCCGGCGGGTTTTGTGGGAAAAAAACAGTAACCGTCCGGTTCCTGTTGCCTCCATGAGCAAAATGATGACTCTTCTGCTCGCGATGGAACATCTTGAAGCACAGCCGGAACTTTCTTTACAATCCCCGATCAGAGTATCCAGAGAAGTCCTGACGGTTCCCCGTTCAGGCGTCATCTGGCTTGATCCCAGGGAGACTTTTTCTTACGAAGATCTCATCAAATGCGCTGCCATAAAGAGTGCCAATGATGCGTCTTTTCAGTTGGCTCTTGCCGTTTCAGGAAGCGAGGCACGTTTTGTTTCTCTTATGAACCAAAAGGCAAAAGCCTTGAATATGAACCGGACAACTTTTATCAACTCTCACGGATTGCCCGCACAAAACGGCAATTCTCTTTCTACGGCACATGACATGGTTCTGCTGGGCGAACGTCTGTTGGAATATCCTTTTCTGATGACGTGCTGTGCAACAAGCTCCTCTTCCATCAGAACCGGAGACAGAAAGACGGTTTTCAGAAACTCAAACAATTTGATCCGCAGAAATTTCCGCGGCATGGAAGGCATGAAAACCGGCTTCACCCGCAAAGCAGGCTTCTGTCTTACCTTTTGTGTCACGCGTGACGGACGCCGTTTGATGGGCTGTGTCACCGGATTTTCGACCGCCAAAGAACGCGATACATTCTGCGAAAATTTGATTGAATGGGCTTTCAAGGGTTGTCCGGATACGCCTGTCAAACAAAGAGTTGTTAAATCTGCTGTCCGCAAAAAAGTCCGTTCAAGAAAAAACATCAAACGCTGAGTTATCATGAAAAAACATCCAACTCAAATATGTCTTTTGATTCTGCTTTTTTCAATCTGTCTTTCCCTGCCTGCGGCACCCGTTCTGCGGATCGGAATTTTTTCTGACACGCATGTAACAGAAGATCCAGGCTCCTGTATTCTTCTTGAAAAAGCATTGACCCTTTTCAAAAACAAGAGGGCAGAGATGGTTATCAATGCCGGAGATATCGCTCAGGTTTACAATGAAAAAGCCTACCGCAACTACCGGGAAACAGTCAATAAAGTCTACCGGAGCAAAAAAACTCCGGAAATTTTTGTTTATGCCAACCACGACAGGATGAGACGGAACAAAGAGTCCGTCTGGCAAGTTTTCAAAGATGTCAAAAAACACCTTGAAATCCCCAATGACCCTTACGATGAAATAAAATTCAAGGGATATACCTTTGTTGTAATTCCCCAATTTGCGGATATGGCGCGTTATAAAGCCATGCTTGACAAGGCGGTCAGAGAGAATCCGGACAAACCGGTCTTTGTCATCGACCACGTTCCCCCTGCCAACACGGTCTTTGCAACAGGCGGATTGACAAAAGAAAGACGCGAGCTTCTTGATAATTATCCCTCTGTCATACTCATCTGCGGACACAAACACAACACGCTTGAAAGCGAACTTGCCGTCTGGCAGGGAAATTTTACGGTTATTCACGCCGGTTGTCTGCAGGTGTGGCGCCCCTATCTGATCGGTACGCCCTGGATGTCTTTGAAAAGCACTCATGTTCTGTTTCTTGAAGTTTATAAGGACAAGTTGATTTTCCGCCGTTACAATGCGGTCACAGGAAAAGAGCACAAGCCGGATACCCCCTGGATTATCCCCCTGCCCTTTGATAAAAAAACAGCTCCGTACAATCCTGAACGCCGCCGACAGGCATCTTCGGCACCGGAATTTGCCCCCGGAGCAAAAATCAGCGTTTCACATGACGAAAAATATGTAAACTTTACTTTTCCGCACGCCCGGCACACGAACGGCGTTTACCGTTATCAAACGGAACTTTTCCGCCATGAGGGAAACAAAAAAGTTCTCTTTGCCCGCAGCGACAGAAACGGAAACTTCGCACATTCTGAAAAACAGCAGGCAAAAATTCAATTCAACAACGGCTATTTTCAAGCAGGCAAAGGTTATACCCTCAGAATCACCCCGACAAACTTCTGGAAAAAAGAGGGCAAAGCACTTGAGCAAACTTTTTCAGTTCCGGCTCAAAAGAACTGTGAAATCTGTTTTGAGTCCAACGCTCCCGCCGCAGACTGCAAAGTTTTTGAAGGAACTCCCGGCGGAAAACGCCTTTATCCTGACAAAGACGGATTTTTCCCGATTCCTGCAAATCAAAACCTGTGTCTGGTCTTTCCCGGCAACATCTGGAAAGGCAAAGCGTGGACACCTTACCGTTTTACGGTGGAAATGCATTTAAAAGATACGCTTCCTGTTCCCCGTTTCATGACATTGAGAAATCCCGATCCCATTGATTCGGCAACCGGCAGAGTACTGCTTCCTCAAGGAGATTCAGGAAACCTGCGGTATGTCTTTTATCACTCAAAAAGAGAAGATGACTACAACTATTATCTTCTGCTTCTGCCCGGAAGCAAAGGAAAAGTCCGTTTCAACTATATCAAGTCAGAAAAATTAAGTCATTAAACCCTTGAAAGAACATCCGTTTTTTTCAAAACTCCGGGAATAATACCATGGATGAAAAAATGAATGATATGTGGGGAGAACAGACAGGTTCCCTTTCACAAACATCAGAAAAAGCGGCTTATTTTACCAACGCTAAATTTGCCATGTTCGTTCATTGGGGACTGTATTCCCATGCAGGCGGCAAATGGCAGGGCAAATATTTTCACGGCATCTCCGAGTGGCTGATGGCAATAAAACGTATATCCGCTTCAGACTATGCTTCTCTTGCAAAAGAATTCAATCCGGCCGATTTCAATGCCGCTGATTTTGTCAGCGTTGCCAAAGCCGCCGGCATGAAATACATTATCGTTACAGCCAAACATCATGAAGGCTTTGCCATGTTCCGTTCTCAGGATCCCTTCAATGCCTGTGACGGCACTCCTTTCAAACGTGATCCTCTGGCAGAACTGGCAACAGAGTGCCGCAAACAAGGTCTGGGACTGGGCTTTTACTACTCACAATTTCAGGACTGGCAGGCGTACAACCGCTGGGATAAAACCCTTGAAAACAGCGATTTTGACCACTATTTCAGAACGAAATGTCTTCCGCAAATCAGGGAATTGCTGACAAATTACGGAAAACTCACCCTGCTCTGGTTTGATACTCCGGGCAAAATGACTTACGAGCAATCGCAGGAAATCGTGGATATGATCAGGGAACTGCAGCCGCAGGCTCTGGTCAACAGCCGTATCGGCAACGGCGTGGGTGATTATGTCAGCATGAATGACAATGAAGTTCCCGCCATGAAAACGCCCGGGTTATGGGAGTGTATCCGTACAAGCAACGGCAGCTGGGGATACGCTGAAGCGGATACAAATTTCTGTTCAGCCCGGGAAATTCTTCAGGATCTTATCCGGGTTGTTGCAAGAGGCGGTACATACATGGTCAACGTGGGTCCCGACCGGCAGGGGCGTATTCCCGACCCCTGCCGTTATGCGCTGCTTGAAGCGGGGAAATGGATGCAAAAGTATGCCGGTAAAGTTATTTACAGTGCAAAGGCCTCCTGTTGGGATTACGTCCGTCCCTGGGGTGACTGCACAAGAAAAGGGTGCAGCGCCTTTTTTATCCTTGATGATTTTGTTCCGGGAAAAACGATCGTGGAATACCACTTTCCGGGGAGAGTTGAAAAAGTTCTCCTGCTTGGAAAAAACAGAGAAATCCCATTCACACAGCAGGGCGAAAAACTTTGTATCACACTTCCATCTGAAATTGGAACCGATCTTTTTGAAGTTCTGGAAGTACTTTGTTCTTCAGAAATTCCGGATTCTTCAAATTCCGTTCCCGTACTCAACGCAGACTATCCCTGCCGCTTGGGAGCAGAACACGCACAAGTTGTCAACGCTGAACACAAACATCATTTCTGGGCAGAACGGTTCGGAGAATTTACTTATATCAATATCATCTGCAACTGGCAAAAAAATGCCCGGGCATCGTGGCAGATTGCCGTTGACACGCCGGGATATTACCGGGTCAAAATCTCTTATCAGAATGTGGATTTGGACAACCGTGTCTGGCAGATTATCAGCAGCAGCGGAGAAAAAATCATCCGCTGGCTGCCCGATGCCCAATCACTGCCCCCCACGCCATCCCAGACGGAACCGGTTGCACGGTTTCACACTGCCAATGCCGGTGTTTTGAAATTTGATCAGCCGGGAGAATATACTTTGACTCTCTGCTCTCCGGAGCCGGAAAAATCTTCAAATCTTCAAGTTTCAGAACTCATCCTTGAAAAATTCTGAAGTCCACTCGCCGGTGAAAGCATCGGTCTCTGTCCAAAAAAGCGGTTCGCTGTCAGCTGAAAAATTGCTAAAAAAATAATTATCCGACAACGCCAGGGCTGAAATGAATATTTATTTCTGATGCGGAGAACTGATAAGGAAATATAAAAAAATTTCTCCGGATACTCTTGACAAATAAAAAAAGTTGAATTACATTAAAATATGTTGAACATATTTCACTTCAAAAAAATATCGGAAATTTTTATGGAAACTCTGGTTGATGATATAGAAAACCGTTTTTTACAGTATTTTCGTGAAAAACGCTTTACAGTGGGAGATATATTGCCGCGCGAGGTGGAACTGTCAGAAGATCTCCATGTCAGCCGGCATATCGTCCGCGAAGGGATCAGCCGTCTGAAAGCAATCGGTGCAGTGGAATCCAAAAAGCGTAAAGGTACGATCATTTGCCGTCCCAGTCCGTTTCTTGGTTTTGAAAAAGTTGTGCATGCCGGACTCTTTGACACACAGGACCGACAGGATTACATGGAGTTGCGGATTGCTATCGAGCTTGGAATGTGTCCATTCATCTTCGCCCGGAAGACTCCTGAAAAAATTGATGAACTCAAAAAATTTGCCGGGATTTCTCCGCAATCGATTTATGATGTCCCGTCTGAAGTGGATTTTCACAGCTGCCTTATAGCCATTGCCGGAAATTCTGCGGCAAATGACTTCCGCAGAATACTGCTCCTTGCAATGGAATCTATTGAAGGAAGGATCAAAAAAGTGCCGCCTCCGTCACATCAGGAAATTTGCGATGCTCTTGAATATGGTTCTTATGAGGATTTTCATCAGATTATGAACAAACATCTTGCGACATATTTTCCATAAAAAGGAAGTGTTCCCCACCCGGGGAATATTTTTTTGACAAATAATATGTTGAACATATTTATCGGCAAAATAAAATTAAAAAAAGGTAGAACAGATGAGTAAAAAAGTTATCAGTGCCACAATAACGCCGCTTTTTGAGGATGGCAGTCTTGACAGAGAGGGGCTGAAGAATATCTTTGAACGGAATATCCGTCACGGGATAGACGGTGTTTTTCTCTTTGGCTCAATGGGAGAATGGGGCAGCTTTTCTGATGCTTTCAAGGAGGAAACTGTGGAATTATCGTCTCAGATAATCGGCAAGAGGATGGAACTTCTTACGGGTATCAATGCGACCAGTCTGCCACTGACACTGAAACTTATGAAAGATTATCAGAAATATGATTTTTCTGCTTATGTCTACATGCCTCCGGCACGAACAACCAGCAGGGATCCGCTGAAATCGGCTCTGACGGTTCTGGATTCAGCCGATCGTCCGGTTTATCTTTATCATTGTCCGCCAAACAACAATATCAACTTTACGCTGGAGCAGTTTGAAACACTGATGCAGCACCCCAATCTCAAAGGAATCAAAAACTCCTCATCCAATATGTGGCTGCGCCGTGAACTGCTGCTTCTCCGTGAAGAAAAAGGGTACAATACTCTTTTCTTTGAAGGTCAGGAATGGGCAGCTGATGAAGCACTTTACGCCGGATGCGACGGAATGATCTGCGGAATGGGAGCGCTCTGTTCCAGGATGATGAAAAAACTGGCAATCTGCATCGACAATAAAGATTACGGGGGAGCGCGCCTGGTCCAGAACGATATGATAAAAGTTTTTCACGGCGTTTACGGTAAAGATCTTTCCAACGTCTGGAACGGACAAAAATATGCGCTTGTCAAACTGGGCTTGATTTCCACTCCCTACACCATCGCCCAGGAGATGTCAAGTCTGACTGAAGAAGCGAAAAAGCGGATCGAAGATTGTCTGGTTCAATTCAAAGAGGAGCTTGATTGATTTTATGCTGCGTTATCAGGAAAATAATGAACTGCACCGCGATTTTCACGGCACAACCAATACTACGCTTAATTATATCGCAGAACATTACGGCATTGATACGCTCAAAATGATTCTGCGTAAAACCGGACATGATGTTTACAAGTCGATCAGGGAAAAACTGGCAAAAGGCGATGCCTCCGAACTGATCGAACACCTTAACTGGTTTTTCTACCGTGAGAACGGTAAATATCAGCTGACAGTCGATGAAAACGAAATCCGTTTTGAAGTGTTGGAGTGTCCCGCACACAAACATCTGAAATCCCTGGGCATGGATATCTCCCCTTACAGTTGTCTTCAGACAGAAGAAGTTAATGCCGGAATGTGCGAAGGGACGCCCTGGGAAAGCTCCGTAGAAGTGCCGGGCGGCGGACATTGCATTCAGATATTCAGAAAGAAGGTGGAAAATGATTTCCAGCGACCACTTTGTAAGATTCTACAATGAAGTTTTCAAATTTCTGGATGAAAAGCAGGGACTTGAGGCGTATTATTCACACATAAGTTCCCATCAGGAATTTCATTGTCTGAAAGAGTTTTCGGAGCGCGGACTTCAGGGCGTATATGATTACTATGTCAAAATCCGCAAAGAGGAAAACTGCGATATGGATATCGTTCTCAACGACGGGGAACTGCTTCTTCAGATGAACTGTTGTCCGAGTTTGAGCAAAGCGATGGATAACGACGCGGGCATGTGTGAAAAATATTGTCTGCATTGTCCGGGCTGGACGGCGCCGCTTTACAAAAAAGCGGGCTTGTATCAGATTTACGACCTTGTCGGACTTGAGGTGCCGCAGTGCAGCGAATGGATTTTTGAAGATCGGGAAATGGCTCAAAGAAAATATGAAGAACTTTCCCGGAATCGTCAGGAATCACTTTTATTGAAAAATTTTTAACATATCTGTCACCAACAAAATAAGGAGTTTTCTATAACGTTTTTTCTCTGTCGTCAAAGAAATCTGCAAAGTATCCCCAAAAAAGAAAGGAATGTAGAAATGTCAGACACAAAAATTTCAAAAAAGTTCAGCAGATTCACCCTGATTGAGTTGTTGGTCGTTATCGCCATTATCGCCATACTTGCCGGAATGCTTATGCCGGCATTGCAGAAAGCAAGGGCAAAAGCGCGTGATATCAACTGTATTTCAAATCAAAAGCAGCTGGGTACGGTTCTGGCTCTTTACATGGACCAGTCTGATGGCTGGTTTCCCAGCACCGCAGGTTTGGATGTAGACAGTTCTGTCTGGGGGATTCTCCTTGCCGGAAAGTATATTTCTTTGAAACAGCTTGATTGTGCCGCTGATACCACCCGGGAAGTGACAACTCACTATTTTCCGGTTGCCTGGAAAAAGGAAAACAATCAGTACTGGAATCACAGTTACATGGTTGATGTTTATACCGGATCTCAGTTGAGCGGTTCTGTCAAAGGACCCTACAAGCAGGGGATGATCAAGTCTCCGTCAAAGGCTGTTGCAGTATGGTGCAGTGATCCCTGTTACCTGCCGGAAGACTCCGCAAAACCCAACTGTTACCGCCGCGGCGACTGCCGCTGGCAGGTTCATATCAGTCCCAGTCATGCCGGAGGAGCCAATATCCGGACTTTTGAACGTCATGGTATGAAAATGAATGTGTTGACTCTTGACGGACGTGCAGAAGCCTACGCAATCAGTCTGGATGAAGATCAGAACAATGGTTTGTATAACTATCATGTAACAGATTATCCGCTTGCCAGACTCGGGGTCGTCGAAAATCTCAAAGCGGAACGCTGATATTCCGGGTGTTGACATGAAACTTTTTTTTATTGGCGTATTGTGTCTGCTTGTTTTTGGTGTTTTTGCCGGAGATCCGGTTGTTGTTTTCCCCCGACAGGCTTCGGCTGTTGAAAAAACAGCCGTAAAGGAATTGACAGAACATTTGTCTCTGATTATGGGAAAAAAGATAAATGCTGTCAGTGAGGAAACTGAAGTCGCCGGACGCAAAATTTACGTCGGTGCAACCCGGATGGCTGCCGGACATACCGGTAATGCTGTATTCGGACCGGAGGAGTCTTTGCTGAAAAGCGTCGGCAGAGATTTGATCATTACCGGAGGAAATCCCCGGGGCACGCTCTATGGCGTTTACGAATTTCTTGAACGCTTCGGCGGCGTTGTCTGGTTTTTCCTTGATGATACTTTCATCCCTCAGAACAAAAAATTTTTCTGGCCTGACAATATCAATATCCGGATTTGTCCCGTGTTCCGTTACCGGGGAATCTATGTGTTCGGCATCAATCAGAGCCACCGTGAGGAATTACGGAAATATTTAAGCCGTACCCGGGATAATCTTTTCTGGCAGGGCGTATTGACCGCCGATGAGCGTGCACGTTACGGAATAACGCCAGTTCTGGGACGCCCCGCACCTCTCAACACCCTGCATCATTATTCCGTCATGTGGCCCGTAAAAGGCATGGAAAGTGCCAGAAGTCTCAATGTTGCCGGCGAACGGGATGTTTCACGATCTTACAGCGGGCCGGGACAGGTGTGTTTTTCAAGTCTTCTCGGCCGCAGAACTGTAGCCCGGCAGATGGTGGAATTCATCAAAGAAGACCGCAGGGAATTTGCTGAAAATCCTCCGCGCTTTTACAATTTATCCATCAACGATACTTCTGACCGTTGTGAATGTAAAGAATGTCTGAAGAGGGCAGAAAAATACAAGTCTTATGCCGGAACTGTTTTGGAATATGTCAATGCTGTCGCCGAAGAGGTGGAGAAATATTATCCGGATATAATTATCCAGACTTCTGCATACCTCTTTACAGAAAAGGCTCCGGAGGGAATAAAAATGCGCTCAAATGTTGTCAATCGCCTCTCTCCGAGTCCCTATGTGAACTGCCAGACCATGTTGCCGCTGACTTCGCCCGTCAACCGCAGCACGTTGCAGAATTTGCAGAAGTGGAGTAAACTTGGGAAAATCCAGATATGGAACTATTGGGTCGTTTTCGGTCATTATGCCGGAAGGAATGCCGGAGTTACCAATATCTCTGCCCTGGTGACCAATTTGAAATTATTTCACCGGTTGGGCAGTGATTATGTTTTTTCTGAGTGTGAATTTCCGGAAAGCGCCAGTTTTCATGCGCTCCGTCTCTATCTGGGCAGTCACTTGCTGCGGAATCCGTATCAGGATATTGAACCGTTGCTGAACCGTTTTTTTTATGCGTATTTCGGTCCGGCGGCTGATGCAATGCGCCGTTTTTTTGATTATCAGAATAAAAGACAGACGGCGGAACTTAAACAGGATTGTATGGATTCTTCACAACGGACGTATCTGGATGCGGACTATTTCCGTTCTGCCGAAAAATTTTTGTCCGAAGCTGAAAAAAATGCAGTGGGAAATGCTGCCGTTCTCCGCCGGATCCGCCGTGAACGCATATCGGTTGACATTGCAAGGCTCTCTGCTGCCGGTATGCCGCCGGACCGCAGCGTTGCCATCCGTCTGAAGAAGAATTGGATAGCAGCCTTGAACAGACTGTACGGAAAAAACTGGCCGCAGGGCGAAAAAGCCCGGATCGATTCTGTTCTGCTTAAAGTTGACAGACCCTCTCCGGGGGGAAAGTATCCG
This sequence comes from Lentisphaerota bacterium, assembly GCA_015061725.1. GTDB lineage: Bacteria > Verrucomicrobiota > Lentisphaeria > Victivallales > Victivallaceae > UBA1784. The sequence goes on along the minus strand of SUVX01000004.1, from coordinate 3,721 downwards.
TTGGCGGCTTCTCTTGCCAAACGTGTCAGATACGACATTGCCGGAAAAGATTTCAATGCTCTTGATGAACTTTCTTCCTTCGGCTTACGTCTTGTGGATGATCCTGAGTCTGTCAGCGGCAAAGCAATGCGTATGGCTGATCCATTACGTTCCCCCGCTAAAGGTTATCATAAAAAGATATTGCAAACAGCTGTCTACAGCAGAAGCTCAAAGAAAAATATTTTAAACAGAAGTCTGATGCTGAAAAATGATGGAAAATATCATCTGTACCGCCTGGGTATCTGCCAGGTGGAGCCTCTGTCTTTGCTGCTGCTGCATCCGACTTGGCAGATACGTCATCATCTGGACCATTATCTTGACGGAATCAATAACAATAAATTTGATATTTATGTTTCGATCAAAGCCACCGGTCCGGCGTATGTCCCCGGTTCAAAAAATAAAAATGCGCTCTGGATTGACAGAATACTTTTGCTGACACCGGAGCAGAATAGTGCGGTTGAAAAATGATAGACCGATTGCAGAAATTGCTGAAATCTCAGGAAAGTTGCCGCTGGCTGTTCTATGGGGACAGCATTACCCATGGTGCGTGTCACACTTTCGGAAAAAGGGATTTTTCCGGACACTTCAGAGAACATATCATTTGGGAATTGAAAAGACAGCATGATCTTGTTCTTAATTCAGCATTCAGCGGCTATACACTGCGGGATTTGCTCCGGGAGTTTGATGCCCGTGCGGCGTTTTTTCAACCGCATGCTGTATTTGTTATGGTCGGAACCAATGACTGTGTCAAATATCCGCGCGAAGAATTCCGGGAAAATCTTCAGAAACTTCTGGATAAATTCCGTCAGATCGGTTGCTGTATGGTTTTACAGACTCCGCCGCCGCTGATAACACCGCTTGATCCCCGGCGGGGCGAAAATCTGCAGGCGTATCCGGAAATCATCAGAGAGTTTGCCGGAGAATTTTCTCTTGACCTGATAGACCATTGGCGCGCCTGGGAAAAACTGCCGCAGCAGGAAAGATATTATCTTATGAGTGATCCGGTCCATCCCAATGAGATCGGACATCTTAAAATTGCTCAGGATATTTTCAGATATCTTGAGTGTTTTTCGCCGGAATATCCGACATGCCGTATGCAGTGGGGTCCCGGAATTGAAGGAGAGTAACAAGTTATGCAGATAGTTTTTTCTGTAAAAAATGAAATACGCTGTCCGGAAAATGCCGCTTCCATGTTTCCCGGGGCGGCAATGTTACCGGACGGGAGCATTATTGTTTTGTTCTCAAGCGGCAGTTCTTTTGAATCCAGTGACAGCCGTCTGTATCAGGCCCGGAGTTACGATAACGGACAGAATTGGATGTATACCGGCAGGATTTATGAGGATGTGCTGATAAATTCAGCAGTGCCTTTTACCGGTTACGCCAAGCCGGTCCTTCTCCCGGATGGGACTTGTGCCGCCGTTGGATATGGTTTTTTCAGAGACCGTCTCGAAATGGGACTGTCTGATTATGCCGAAAAGTTCGGCAGATTTCCGGAAGTGAAAAACTTTGTTTTACGCAGTTCTGATAACGGTCAGAACTGGAGCGCTCCTCAGTGGATCGAGCACTCTTTTCCCGGAATGGAAATATCCGGTCCGCCGCTTGTTGACCGCGGGGGAAAGATACATTTCTTTGCCGCCCCGTTTACACTTGAAGCACAATCGACCGGATATTCCTTTGCAAGTGCCGATGGCGGAATGTCTTGGGAACAGAATGGAGAATTTTTTCATTCGGACCATATTGTTCCCTGGGAAACCAGAAGCGTGGAATTGCCGTCAGGACGGATCGTGCTGGTAATATGGGCATTTGATATGAAAGAACAGAAACACTTGAGTAATCATTTGATCTGGTCTGATGACGGCGGCAGAAATTGGTCCGCACCGTTTGATACCAAACTGCGCGGACAGGCAGCAAACTTTTTTACGCATGAAGGCAAATTGTATCTTCTTCAGGCGCGCCGGGAAGGAACTGCGCCGGGTCTTTATCTGAACCGGATTTCTTTTACGCCATCGGATACTGTCGTGTGCGGATCGGATATCTGTTTGTGGAACGCTCGCGGTATGGCGAATCAAAGCGGCAGGATTGAACAGCAGTTTGCCGCGTTGAAATTCGGACAACCTTCTGTTCTGCCCTTGTCCGGTGGAGAGTATCTGTTGTTTTTCTGGAGTTGCGTGGAACAGAATTATTCTGTTCAGGCATGGAAATTCCGTTTTGAAGATTGAAGGGAAAAACAATGAAAATATTGCCGATACCTTTTCAGTCCGGGGATCGTAAACAATGGTTCCATCCGGGATTTTCTCCTTTGCAAAACGGCAGAACTCTGTTGACGAAACAGGAAATTTCCGGCGCCGACTATTACGGAGAACCGGCTTTTTCAATTTCCGGTTGCGGAATGGAGAACTTTTCCGTTCCGCAAAAAATACCTGCGTTTATCAACCGTAAACGGCAGGAGCATTTGATTGAGGGTGTCGCAGATATCCGTCCGTTTGATTTGGGCAATGGTCATACGGCGGTGCTGGGCTGCACCACATTTTATTGTGACAAGGGCAATGCGGAATGGGAGCATTCTGCCGGAAAAACTGTTCCGCAGAATGAACCGGTCGTCTGCTTTTTGCGTCCGGACGGGAGTTGGAGTGAACTTTTTTATCTGGATGTAGATGGGCTCACTGCCGGTTACCGGACGGCATGTTCACAGATCACTGCAACACCGGACGGCTGTTGGATCATTCCATTTTACGCTGAAATACCGGGGAAAACGTGTGAAATTTTCGGTTGTAAATCGGTTTGTTTCTGTGCAATTACGGCAAAGTATCGCTTTGATGGTGAAAAATTCGTGTTTCTGGAAAAAGGAAATGTCCTTGAAAATCCTGTTGGCAGAGGATTTTGTGAACCGTCGGTAATGCTTTCCAACAGGGAAGAGTATTTTTTGACCTTGCGCGCTGAAGATGGTCATGGTTACGCTGCACATTCTTCAGATGGCTTGAATTGGAGTACGCCTGTGGCATGGCATTGGTCAGGCGGTTCAGAAATTGAAATGTCCAGTACGCAGCAGCACTATGTGAAACTGGGGAATAAAATATTTCTGGTTTATACCCGTAAGGATGAGGGAAATCAACATATATTCCGATTCCGGGCGCCTCTTTTTATTGCAGAAGCAGATCCGTTTTGCGGTATTCTCAAAAGAGAAACTGAGCAGATCGTATTTGACAGACAGCAGAAAAACGGAGAAGAAGCCTGGTTCGGCAATTTTCATGTAACTCAACTGTCAGGAGAACGTGCATGGATTGCGGATTCCGCATTGTTTTCAAAACAGAAAATCGCAATGCCGCTGTTGGCTGAGATCACCGACTAAAAATATTTTCCGCCAGTGAGAAACGGGACAAGCAGCGATATATTTCGTAAGTTTGCGGGGTGCAGTAGGGGATTTCGGGGATACTCAGCGGCTTATTTGCGACTCCGCCGTCTCGTGCGAAGGGCGGCGTAATACCGGTGCTGACTTTTTCCCCATCGGCATTCCCTGCCGGGGCATTGGGGGATACCTGAGGAGGCTGAGTCCCCTCAGGTGATGTGACCCCAAAAACTTGGACGGTTAAATGACTGAAAAATGAGTTCTGTATTCTACAGGACTCATACCGTTTAATGTCAAAGATATCCTTTCATTGTTAAAATAGCAAATGTATTCTTC
>SUVX01000052.1 GCA_015061725.1 Lentisphaerota bacterium | reverse complement strand
GTTCCACCGGAGGCGGTATGAAAACCAGTACCATCGCCGTTGCCGCCGCCGCGATCTGGAACACCTTTCAGGGAAACACTGAAGTCTTGATGTTCAAACGGATGATCCCTTCCTCCAATGTTCTGCGCGCCTTTTCAATTATCGTTATCTTTCTGCTGATAACTTATTTTGGGGTAATGACCATGCAATGGCTTTCTCCCGAAACGGAAATGTCCGCACTGATTTTTGAATCCATTTCAGCCCTGACAACAACGGGGTTGTCGATCAATGGAACGACTCCCTCTTTCGGAGTTCCGGCAAAACTTATGCTGGTGACACTTATGTTTATCGGCAGAATGGGACCGTTTACCATCATGCTGTTCCTGCTTTCAAGAGAAAAACCCGGTCAGTTGAAATATCCGCAGGAACGTATTATTATAGGATAAATACTATGGCAAGAAACAGTTATGCAATTTTCGGACTCGGTTCATTCGGGTCAAAACTGGCATTGGAGTTGAGCAAAGCCGGCAACACCGTTCTGGTCTGCGACATCAATCAGCAGCGTGTGGATGATCTGCGCGACAAAGTCACTCAGGCTGTCATAGCTGATGTCAGCAATGAAGAGACGGTCAAAGAACTCAATGTTTCAAAGTTTGATGCCGTGATTCTGAGTATGAGTTCCTACTTTGAAAAGCAGGTTCTTGCGCTCACGCTGCTGAAACAGGAGGGTGTCAGAAGAGTTCTGGCAAAGGCGAACACCAACATTCAGGAAAAAATCCTCTTCCGTCTGGGGGCGGATGAAGTCATACAGCCGGAACAGGATGTGGCTTACCGTCTGTCCCGGCGGCTGTCGCTTTCAAACATCTCTGACATGTTTGACTTCAAAGGTTCAGCCATTGCAGAAGTCATCGTCCCCGGACACCTGGGCGGCAAAACGCTCAAGGAACTTGATTTGCGCAACAAACATCAGGTCACGGTGCTGCTTCTGCGCAAACCCGGCAGTACCGAAGAATTACCGACCGGACCGGCAACGCTCCTTGAACGCGGAGACCAGTTGACCGTTTTCGGCAATCAGCAATCAATCATCAATCTTTTCAAGGAGAATTAAAAATGAGTCAATGTATTTTCTGCAAAATCATCGCCGGTGAAATTCCGGCTGCTAAAATTTATGAAGATGAACTTGTCCTGGCATTTCTGGATATCGGTCCGATCAACTTCGGACACACGCTGGTCATCCCCAAAGAACACCACGAATCCAGCGCAACGATTCCTGAAGCAACTGCCGGAAGAATGTTCCGTGTCGGCAGCCGTATCGGTATTGCCCTCAAACGCAAATTTGAATACGAAGCCTTCAATCTCCATCTTGCGGATGGAACTGCCGCAGGACAGGTGGTCATGCACGCCCATCTGCACGTCGTTCCCCGGGGCGTTGAAGACGGTTTCCGCTGGAACTGGCGTCAGCTTTCCTACAAAGAGGGCGAAATCAAAGAGTTTGCCGAAGAACTTTCTGCGCGCGTTGCCGCTGATTTGAAATGCGGTGAATAAAATGCTGCTGTCTGTCAGAAAATTCTCTATCCTTGCAGGAATACTTCTGCTGTTTGCCGTATCCGGCGGAGAGTTGGCTGATTTGAGCCGCGAACTGGATTATATTGAATTGAGTTTCATTCATGCGGCAATGCAGCCTGAAATGTCTGAAAACCGCAAAAATGTGCAGACAAGACTGCAAAATTTTCATAACCGCCTGATACGTTTTGAGCGCAAACTCAGACAGAAGAGAGTTCCGGGCATCCCCAACTTTCTGAACCCTGCGGGACAATTGGTATTGGAGTTTCAACAGCTTTCCTTTACCGGCAACAGTCCCCGTCTGCCGCGTTACAAGGGGACGTCTCTCGGACATTATTCCAAAGCCTACAATGAATATCTGCGGGATATCAACTCCCTTGAAGGTAAGAAAACCCGGGGCAGCCGTGCTGTTCCGACCTTAAAGAATATCCCTATCGACAATTACCGTGCCTGGCTGGACAGACGGACACAGGAATATATCCAGAATCTGAGACGTTACAGTCGGAGAAACAGCAGAAGCAGCGGCAGAGGCAGTGGCAAAGGCGGCAGAAGCAATTACAAAGCATCTACCAAGACCATAAACATTCTTGAAAGAAACATCGTCAACATTGCCAATCTGCGGCTCTGTCTGGTTAAAATCGCCCAAAACAAATTCTATAAGGAATAGGAAATAAACATGTCTGCAAAAATTATTGACGGAAAAGCAATCGCGGCGCAGATCAACGCCGAGACCAGAGAAATCATTGCTTCATTAAAAGCGCAGGGCAAAGAAACAGCTCTTGCGGTGGTGCTGGTTGGGGAAGATCCCGCTTCTCAGGTTTATGTCCGCAACAAAGTGCGCACCTGTGAAGAACTGGGTATCCGCAGTATCCACAAGGTTCTGCCTGCAACGGCAACCACTGAAGAAGTTCTTGCCCTGATCGACGAACTCAACAACGATCCCTCTGTGGACGGAATTCTGGTACAGTCCCCTCCCCCGCCGCAGGTCGATGAAGCCAAAGTCATTGAAGCGATCCTGCCCGACAAAGATGTGGACTGCTTCGCCGAACGCAACGTCGGACGTGTTCTCATCGGCAACAATGCCGTTCTCAAGCCCTGTACCCCCTGGGGTGTGATTGAACTTCTGGTTCGTTCCGGCGTGGAAACAAGCGGTAAACATGCCGTCGTTATCGGACGCTCCAACATCGTCGGAAAACCCCTTGCCGCCATGCTCATGCAGAAAGCTGCCGGAGCCAATGCCACAGTAACTGTTGTCCACTCAGGCACCAAAGATATTGAAAAGTACACCCGTGATGCGGATATCCTGATTGCCGCCATCGGCAAACCTGAGTTTGTCAAGGGAAATATGATCAAACCGGGAGCCGCCGTTATTGACGTGGGCATCAACCGTATCTTTGATGAAAAACTCGGTAAAAACCGTCTGGTGGGTGACGTCAACTTTGCCGAAGCTGTTGAAGTGGCAGGAGCCATCACCCCCGTTCCCGGCGGCGTTGGTCCCATGACGATCGCCATGCTCATGCGCAATGCGGCGGCGGCTTCTGAGTATTTCCACAAACAGAATAAGAAATAAGAATGACAGACAAAAGTTTTCTGCTTCATATCTGCTGTGCGCCCTGCGGCGGCGGTTGTGTGGAACGGTTGAAACAGGAAGAAGATATTACGCCTGTTCTCTACTACTCCAACTCCAACTTGTGCAGCAAAGAGGAGTTTGACCGCCGTCTGGAATCGGTGAAACTTCTGGCACAAGCCTATAATCTGCGCCTTGAAGTTGATCCCTATGATCACGAAGCGTGGCTCAAAGCGGTGGCAGGATTGGAAGACGCTCCGGAACGGGGCGCAAGGTGCGAAAAGTGTTTTGCGTTCAATCTGGAACGCGCAGCAGAAAAGGCGCAGAAAACGCAGTCTGATTTTGCCACAACATTGACGGTAAGTCCCATGAAGTCCAGCCGGACGATTTTCGCTATCGGCGAAAAACTGCCGGGGTTCATCCCCTGGGATTTCAAGAAAAAAGAGGGTTACAAACTTGCCTGCAAAATTGCGGCAGAGCTGAATTTTTACCGCCAGAATTTCTGCGGTTGCGAATTTTCAAAACGCTGTTCCAGACAAGGGTAGATGGAGCCGGGGAAAGGAGAAAAACTTTTTTTCACGAGAAAAAAAGTTTTTCTCCTCTCCCCGAACCCCTCTCCACTTTTCAAAAAAAGCGGTGTATTTTATAAAGTAAGAACAGTTTTCTATTGGTAATTATCTACCTACAGGTAACAGAACCATTTTACAACTGAATAAGGAAGAAACAAAATGAAACATGATCTTGCAATCATATCCGGACTTTTCCGGATCCCCGGATTGTTCGTTGCGGCGGAACCCTACGGAACCGGCCACATCAACGACACTTACAAAGTCACATTCAACCAGAGTGGTACTCTTGTCAATTATATTTTCCAGAGAATCAATCACAATGTGTTCAAACAGCCCGCAGCTGTGATGGAAAATATGTCAAGAGTCTGTACCCATCTGGGAAAAATCAGCCGTTCCCGCGGCGATGCGCGCGGTGCGATCAATCTGATGACTGCCCAAACGGGAGAAGCTTATGCCAACGATGCCGAAGGCAATTTCTGGCGCGCCTACTGCTTCATTGAAAATGCCCGCACCTTTGACGTGATCGAATCCGCCGCACAAGCACACCTGGCGGCGCAGGCTTTCGGACGTTTTCAGTGCGAACTTGTGGATATTCCCGGCGGCAGACTCAATGACACGATTCCCAACTTCCACAACACCCCGTGGCGCATTGAAAATCTGGAAAAAGCCATCGCTGAAGATAAGATGGGACGCTTGAAAGAGGTCCGCAAAGAGGTGGACTTCATTCTTGAACGCAAAGAGGAATGCGGACTTCTGCTTGACCTCAACGCCAAAGGCGAAATCCCTGAACGTATCACCCACAACGATACGAAACTCAACAACGTTCTGCTTGACAGCGAAACGGGGAAAGCCGTCTGCGTCATCGACCTTGATACCGTCATGCCCGGACTGGTCCACAATGACTTCGGCGATATGATCCGCACCAGCACCAGCCCCGCCCTTGAGGATGAAAAGGACCTGTCCAAGGTTTACATGCAGTTTGAAATGTTTGAAGCACTTCTGCGCGGTTATCTTGATACGGCGGCGGGCTTCCTGACTCCGGCTGAAAAACACTATCTGCCCTTCAGCGGCAAACTCATCACCCTTGAAATCGGAACCCGTTTCCTCACCGATTATCTGGAAGGCGACGTCTACTTCAAAGTTCACAGAGAGGGACACAACCTCGACCGCTGCCGCACCCAGATCAAACTGGTGCAGTCCATTGAAGAACAATACAGCGATATGATGAAACTTTTGGAAACCCTCTAATCATAAAGGAAAAATTTTATGCGTATTCTCGTCACCGGCGGAGCCGGATTCATCGGCAGTCATCTGGTTGAGTATTTTCAGGGCAAAGCGGAAATCCGCGTTCTGGACAGTTTGAGAACCGGTTATCTCAAAAACCTTGACGGTTTTGATGTGGAGTTCATCAAAGGCGATATCCGCGACCGCGAAGTTGTCCGCAAAGCGATGGAGGGCGTGGATTACGTTTTCCACTTTGCCGCCCTTATCAGCGTTCCGGAATCCATGGAAAAAATCCAGGAATGCGTGGATATCAACGTCAACGGACTTCTGGTCGTGCTTGAAGAGGCCGCTGCCGCCGGCGTCAAAAAACTCTGTTTCAGCACCAGTGCCGCCATTTACGGCGACAATCCTGAAGTGCCCAAACGTGAAACGATGTATCCCGAACCCAAAAGTCCCTACGCCATCACCAAGCTGGACGGCGAATACTATTGCGATATGTTCACCAAGACCGGCAGACTTCAGACGGCTTGTTTGCGTTACTTCAACGTCTTCGGACCCCGTCAGGATCCCAAGAGTGCTTATGCCGCCGCCGTTCCGATTTTCACCGCCAAGGCGGTTGCGGGCGAACCTTTGACCATTTACGGAGACGGAGAGCAGACCCGCGACTTCATCTACGTCAAAGACATCGTTGCCGCCAACGTCTTTATGGCGATGAATGATTTTACAGGCGTCTACAATATCGCCTACGGCAAACGCATCACGATCAACGATCTGGTAAAACTCATCAAAAACGTGACCAACTCCGATTCAGAAATCGTGCATCTGCCGGAACGCGCGGGAGATGTGAAACACTCCATGGCGGCGGTCGATAAGCTCAACACCACCGGATTCAAGCCCGGTTATGATTTTGACAGCGGCATGAAAGCCACGGTTGAGTTCTTCCAGTCCCAGAAGAAGTGATAAAGCGTTATCATACCATCATCTGCGGTTCAGGACCGGCGGGACTTGCCGCTTCCTGCGCCTCCATTCAGGCGGGCAGAAGAACGCTGCTGCTGGAAAAAAATCCGGAGGCGGGAAAAAAACTTCTCGCTTCCGGCAGTGGCAAATGCAATTTTTCAAATACGCTCCCTGAAGATATTTTCATGTCCTCATTCGGCAGAAACGGCAGATTTATGACCGATGCCCTGCGTCTTTTCGGCAGGGAACAGCTGCTGGAATACCTGCACAGGCAAAAGGTCGGACATACGATCGTGGATGATCTTTATTACTTTCCCGCTTCTTTAAAAGCCGCCGATATCCGCGATGCATTTCTGAATCCTGCCCTGGCGGGCGGATTGATTTTCAAATCCGGAATGGCGGCAAAACATCTGCGCATATCAGACAACTGTATAATCGGTGTTGAACTTGCCGACGGTACACTTCTTGAGTGTCAGAAAGTCATTCTTGCCACGGGAACGAATGCCATGCCGCAACTGGGGGCAAGTTCAAGCGGTCTTGCTCTTGCACAGGAAGCGGGACACAAAATCACGCCGCTTCTGCCGGCCATGGCGCCCCTGTTTCTTGCGGAAAACTGGATAAAGGAGTTAAGCGGCATCTCTCTACCGGATGCGGAATTGTCTCTTTCGTGCGGCAATACTTCGCAAAAGAGCCGCGGCACCTTGCTTTTCACCCACGACGGACTTTCGGGCATGGCGGCATTGAATTTATCGGATACAGCGTACAGAATGTGGTCAAACAAGCCGCAGAAGTTAAAAATCACGCTCAATTTTTCCGCAGAAAAAACGCAGGCGGACTACGCGCAAATATTGGAAAACTTTGCAAAAGAAACGCCTGATAAACTGGTCAAAACCTCTCTTTCAGGACTTTTCCCCAAAGCTCTTGCGGCAAAGATATGCGAAATTTCAGGCGTTGAAAACCGCCGCAACGGAGATTTGAAAGGTTCTGAAAAAGAATTTCTCTGCCGCAATCTCTGTGCTTTTCCGCTTTCAATAGAAAAATTATCTCCGCCTGAAAAAGCAATGGCAATGTCGGGAGGAGTCTCTCTCAAAGAAATCAATCCTGCCACCATGGGCAGCCGCCTGGTCAAAGGACTTTTTTTCGCAGGCGAAATCACCGATTTAACCGGTCCCTGCGGCGGATTCAATATCCAATACGCCTTATCTTCAGGCTATCTCGCCGGAACAAGTCCCTCCCCGCGCTGTTTCCGATAAGGGGAGACAGGAGCCGGGGGAAGGAGAAAAACTTTTTTTCCCGTGAAAAAAAGTTTTTCTCCTCCCCCCGAACCCCTCTCCTCTTTTCAAAAAAAGCGGGGTATTTTATAAAAGACGGAACAGTACCCTGTTGATATATTTCTCCGCAGAAACTATTCAAAACTTTCATGCCATTCAGGCAAAATTGCGCGCTGATTCACCCTTGAACCCGGTGCCGCGCGTATCTCTATGGTAAATAAAATTTCAGCAAAAAGTTGACTTGACAAGTTGCAAAGTAATGCTATATTATAATATGTAAACAAAAAAGAGTTTACGAATCATCAATTCCATAAGTGCTTAAGACATCAACGCATTGTTAAAGGATGAGGATTATGGATCACCAGGCATGGAATAATGTTCAGGAATATCTGGGAACCAAGTTTTCCGATCCGGATTTTTACAAAAACTCTCCGGGGATTCCCATGACGGAAATCGTTGACCAACTTCATCATCTGGCAGCGGAAGACAAATTTTTACCGAGAGCAGTTGCCAAGGCACGGGCGTTTGCGCTGGTTTGCAGCAACGTGCAGATACGACTTTCTGAATGTGATCTTTTTCCCGGTCTTGCTTCCTGCCGCAACAGGGTAATTGAAAACACACACATCACGCCATGGCATCAGGAGATACTGGAAAAACACTTTACTCCTGCGGAATTTAAAATATTTGAATCGTGTTATCTGAGCAATACTGTCAAAGTCATTCCCGATTTTGACCATTCAGTTCCGGATTGGGACGATATTCTTGCCCTTGGTTTCAACGGTTTGCTGAACCGGGCACTTGCCTGTGAAGAAAAATACCTCGCAGGAGATAATACAGCGGAGGGCCGTGCATATTTTACAGCCATCAGAATTGAGTACCGGGCGGCATTGTCCCTGCTTGAGCGTCTGATCGCCGAAGCTAATGCTCAAAAACTGGATATGCAAAGTACCGCCCTGAGAAATCTGCGAAACGGAAGTGCCGGAACTTTTTATGAAGCATTGCTGCAGATATGGCTTTATTTTCAGCTCGCGGAATATATTGATGTTTTCCAGGCCCGCAGTTTCGGTAATCTTGACCGGATACTTTATCCCTATTACTGCCGGGATATCGAATCAGGTGAATATACCGGGGAGGATATACGCCTGATCGTCCGCAATTTCATGTATCAGTCAGCTGCGATACGCCATAAAGTCGGTCATCCGTTCTACTTCGGCGGAACGGATGCCGATGGAAGCAGTGCAATCAACGAACTGTCGTATCTTATTTTGGAAGAATACGATAAAATGGGCATTTTTGATCCGAAATTACAGATCAAAGTATCGGAATCAACGCCGGAAAAATTTGTGAAATACGCTTTGGATATGATCCGCAGAGGACGCAACAGCATTGTCTTTGTCGGCGAACCGTGTATCATCCGGACCATGTTGAAACACGGCTATTCCCTGCGGGAAGCACAAACTGCCGATATCAAAGGCTGTTATGAATATTGTGTCTGCGGTGAAACTGTGGAAACAGCTCCCGTAACGATCAATGTTCCGAAAATCCTGGGACTTGCCCTGCGTAACGGCATTGAGATATTAAGCGGGGACCGGCAGGGGATCGAAACAGGAGAGGCTGAAGAATTCACCAGCTTTTTCCGTTTATACCGGGCATTTATCCGACAACTGTTTTTTCAGCTTGAACGCAGCATGGAATGGGGAGACCGCATTGAAACATACCTTGACCGGATAAATCCGTCACCGATGTTGTCCGCAGTTTTCCGTTCCAGTCTGGCTTGCGCCCGGGATGGCTATGCCCGGGGGGCGCGTTACAACAACAGCAATATCTGGCTGTGCGCCACAGCAACTGCGGCAGATTCTCTGATGATGATAAAAAAATATGTTTACGAAAAAAAGCTTTTTTCATTGCCTCAGATGGTGGATATTCTTGACCGTAACTTTGAAGGTTTTGAAAATATCCGCCAAATCCTGCTCAATGATCCGGAAAAATACGGCAATAATCTCGACAGACCTGACCGCATTGCCACGCACTTTACAGCCATGGTGGCACGAAAATTTGACGGCAGAAAAAATAAGAGGGGCGGTTTTTACACCGTTGCGTTGCACGCTTCAAACCGTTTTTCCCAATGGGCCGGTCATACTGAAGCCACTCCGGACGGACGCAGGCAGGGGGATGAACTGAGTAAAAACATGAGTCCGACCCAGGGGAATGCCCGGCAAGGGGTAACTTCTGTGATCGCGTCGGTACTGAAATTTGATTCCGCGCGTTTTATGGCGGATCTTCCGGTGGATATCATGCTGCATCCGGAGGAGGTCAAAGGAGAAAACGGTCTGGAAGCAATGTATATGCTGGTGATGACCTTCATCAAAAATTACGGGCATGCCATTCATTTTAACGTTATGGATGCAGACCGTTTGCGTGAAGCTCAGAAGTATCCGGAAAAATACCGCGATCTTCAAGTGCGTATTTGCGGCTGGAACGAATTATGGAATTCTATTTCACGTAATGAACAGGATGCTTATATCCGGCAGGCAGACAAATTATGAACGGCATGATCCTTGATTTAGTACACTTTTCAGTTCACGACGGTCCCGGTATCCGGAGTGTCCTCTATCTGAAAGGGTGTCCATTGCGTTGTATATGGTGTCATTCGCCGGAATCCCAGTTCCGGCAGCAGGAGTTGATGTTTGAACACCGTTTGTGCCGTCGATGCGGCTCGTGCGATAACCTCTATAAGCTGTTGCCGGTAAACGGTCTGAATGAAGAGATCAAGCTGAAGCAAAGCCGCTGCCCGACCGGGGCATTGCGGATCGCCGGAAAGCTCTGTTCTGCAGAAATGATCATTGCCGAAGTGAAAAAAGATATGATTTTTTTCAGGGAAAGCGGCGGCGGTCTGACCATTTCCGGCGGGGAAGCCCTTTGTCAACCTGACTTCACGCTTGAATTACTGAAACTGGCGGCAAAAGAAAAGATAAATTGCTGCATTGAGACATGCGGTTTCGGTCAATATGATGTATTGAAACGTTTTCTGCCGCTGACTGAAATATTTCTTTTTGACTTCAAAGCTGCTGATCCTGAACTTCACCGCCGGCTGACCGGAGTTGACAACCGGTTGATCCTTGAAAATTTAAGGCGCCTTGCTTCGGAAAATACCCGCATCCATTTGCGCTGTCCTCTAATCCCCGGTGTCAATGACCAAAAAGAACATTTGCTGGCTGTCGCCGCTTTGGCGGAAGAGTTGTCCGCAGTGGAAGAAGTACATATAGAACCATATAACCCCATGGGGATCGGCAGATACCGGCAACTCGGACTCAGGTGTGAAGCATTGCCGCCAGCTCCCCCCTCGGAAATACAACTTGAAGAATATTTTAAAATCATCAGGCAGAATACCGGAAAACCGGTCATTCAACCGTGAAAGAAGCTGAAAAACCATGCCGTACAGGAGATATGAAAAACAGCGTTTTTACCGTTGTATCAGGCACAGCGTCAGGGAATTCCCATCCGGAGACCCCTTGTATTTTTTCCGGCATTTTACAGCGTTTTCACCTGATATTTCATAAAGTTAAAAAAAATGACTTTTTATTTATAAAACACTTGACAAAGTAATCGGACAATGCTATTTTATCTGTAAACACAAAAGAGTTCACAGTTTTTTTCCAGGGGAAACCACATGCAAAAGCACAATCAGGGACAGCAAACTGAAATGGTGAAAAAACAGCTGATCAGTTTGCTGCATGAAGAAAAATTACAAATCGGCGACCGTCTTCCCTCACAGGCAGAACTGCGGAAACGACTTTCTGTCGGCAGTAAAACGATCCAACGTGCCATTGACTCTCTGGCTGACGGCGATATTCTTGAAGTACGTCCGCACAAGGGGGTCTTTGTCAAACAACTCAAAACCAACGGTTTCATCGGTCAGGAAATCGGACTGGTCTGCATGTGGCGGACCTGTTATCCTTATGCAGCCTCTCTGATGCAGTGTCTTCAGCTGCAGATGCATACAAAAGCCTGTCAATGCCAGCTCTTTCTCCGCAACTTTCCGGAAATGACTGCAGTGGACTCCCTGTCGTATTTTGATGGATTGAAACGTTGTATTGAGCAGAAGAAAATTCAGGGTTTGATCACAACCGTTTCATTTGATGAGGAAGCATGGGATTTTTTCCGGAAAAACAATATGCCGGTGGTCTCTCTCGGTTCTGCTGCGTTCAATACCGGATTTAAAATTTGCGGTTCCGTTGAACTGGATGATCTTTTTGAACAGAGCCGCAAACGCGGATTCCGCCGTCCGGCAGTCATCCATTGCGGTTATCCGTTGACAGACAGTATACGGAAATCTTACGTCAAAAACTGTCAGTTGCCACCGGAAATTTACTGCCGCTTTCTATCTCCGGAACTGCATGCCGAAGAAAATTCAAGCAACCGGTATAATGATTTGAAACAAATTCTGCGCCAGTTTCGGGAACTTCCCGCCAATTGCCGTCCGGACGTACTTTTGATTCCGGATGACTTTGTCACATCTGTCGTACACAGTGAATTACTGAAAATGCAGTTGTCCGGCAGCGACTGGATGCCTTTCTTCATTTATCAGACAACACGTCAGGTGCCGATTCTGCCGCAGGGCAGTATCCCCGGAGACCATTTTGAAAATGACACCATGAAACTTGCCAGTGCGGCAATCAATCTGCTTTTGAACGTAATAAGCGGCAAAGAAACGCAGGAACGCACTGTTTATATAAAACCGCAACTGTACGAAAACAAGGAGATGGTGTTATGAGGAATGCAAAAAGAAAAACCTCAAAGAATCTGAAGTTCAAAATTCATGGTTTTACCCTGATCGAACTGTTGGTTGTTATTGCAATTATTGCCATACTTGCAGCAATGCTCATGCCCGCGTTGCAGCAGGCAAGAGAGAGGGCTCAGACGACCGGCTGTACCAACAATCAGAAAACGATCGGTACATTGATTTCCATGTACGTTGATGCCTACGATGGCTGGACGATGTATACGGACCACGACGGCGTATGCAGCGGTTGGAAAATTTGCCTGTGGGATCAAACCGGTGACATGGCAGTTTGTCCCACCTCCGCCAAAGGCGGTTATATTTCCCAGGAGGGAACTATTTTTGACAGACCCCATCCCCGCACTAATTATGTTGTAAACAACCAGAGTTACGGACGTAAGGTTTCGGCGTTCCGGAAATCTCTGTCCAAAGTCAATATGCTCGCCTGCAGTGCCAACGGTCTTATCAAAATGAGAACTCACTTTTATTTGCAGGGCATTGGACTTAGCGATAACGATGATGTCAATTTACGCTGGAATACCATCTGGGCATGTCACAGAGGCTATGCAAACCTTTTATGGCTTGACGGACACTCTTCTGGCATGTCCTACGCAGAACTCAAGGGAAAAGCTTTTTCCGGCAGCAGTACCGGCGGATGGCGCTTTCCCGGTCCGGGGATCCTGTGGCGTGACAATAACGATCCGAGAAAGCTGACAACTTCCAAAGAATAGAACGATTTCAATAACCGGAAAAGGAAAATACATGAAAAAGACATATTTTATACTTGCATTGGCATTGACTTTGCCGGTGATGGCTTTTGCCGGTGATTTTCATTTTGTCCGCAAGGGCAAGGCTGTCTGCCAAATCGTGATTCCCGCAAAAGCGTCAAAATTTGAGAAAATGGCAGCGGAGGATTTAAGTTCATTTTTAAAACAAATGAGCGGTGCCGCCGTCCGTATTTCAACGGAGCACAAAAAAAATGCGTCTCCGGCAGTCTACATCGGACAAACCCGGAAAGCGGCGGCTCTCGGTGTCAAATTTGACCGTCTGGGAGAAGAGGAGTACCAGATTATTCCTTCAGGAAAAGATATTGTGATAACCGGCGGACGTCCTATCGGCAGTTTCTACGGAACCTGGAAAATCCTCAACCGTCTGGGCGTCTGGAGTCTTTCAATGGAACAGGATATTGTTCCGCAGAAAAAAGATGTTTTCCTTTCTGTCAAACCTGAAAAGAAAAGTCCGTCTTTTGCAAGCCGCACGATCTACGACCACCACGCCGTCCACTGGCGCGTTGTAGGACTTCCCGAAAAATGGTGGAATCGCTACGGACTTTACCTTTTGCGCAACGGCATCAACGGACGTCAGCATCATGTTTATTCGCCCCCCTATGTGGGAAAAATGTCTGATATTCCGCACAGTCCCATGCAGCACAGTTATTCTCTGTATCTTAATCCCAAATTGTATGATACACATCCGGAATACTTTTCTATGAGTAAAGACGGAAAACGCGAAAGACCTGAATCGTTCCTTGCCAGAGGCGGCGTTTGTATGTCCAACCCGGCTGTACCGGAGCACATGTACCAATCTTTGCGGGCAATGATCCTTGAACATCGAAAAAAAAGAAAAAAAGAAGACTGGCCTGTTTTATACGATATGACACCGCTTGATCTGCCCAGAGAGTGTTTCTGCGCGCCCTGCCGGAAAATCAGAGAGGAAGAAGGCGGAGAATTCGGACTTATACTCCGGGGAACAAATTACGTTGCAGAAAAAATTGCTAAAGAGTTTCCCGGAATCATAATCAGAACTTTTAATTACGGCAAAGCCAGCGGACAAGTCAAAACAAGTGCCGCCCCCAACGTCATGGTGCTTGTCTGCGGCAGTTTTGTCAATGGAGATTGTTTCAAGCCGGTTTCCCATAAATTCAATAAAAAAGTACAAAAGGATCTGTATGACTCCTTTGCCCGGCGCGGAACCAAAATGGCGATCTGGGATTACTGGAATATGAGCATGTATGCCGCCAATCCGCCCCGGATGGAGGTGTTGTTTGACTGTATTGCTCCCGACCTGCGTTATTTCAAAAAGTCCAATACGATCTACATGTGGATCGAAGCGGAAAAACACGTTTACAAACCCCAGCAGTTTCTGGATCTTGAATTTTTTGTTGCCTCTCAGCTGATGATGGATGTTGATCAGGATCCGGAAAAACTTGCAAAAATTTTTCTTGAAGGCTATTACGGTGCAGCAGCAAAAGATTTGGAAAAATATTTTAACAAGCTCCGCGAAGGGGTGAAAAAGTATCCTCACAGGCAAGGGGGAATGAGCGCAAAACTCTGGGACTATATGACACCCAAGTTCGTTTATGACACTTTTATCATGATGGAAAACGCCGCAAAAAAAGTTCCTGCCGGAAGTTTATACGAACGCAGAATTCAGGATGAAACACTTTCGATCCTCTGGCTTCTGATACAGGAAAGAGGCAAATATCTGAAATATTTCACCGATCGCGGCATTAGCCATAAGCAAATCATTGAATTGTGTACGAAACGCAGTCATACCCACATGAAACGCTATGATTCACCCAAACTTGATTCCGATGACACTTATTCCAAGACCCGGCGGACTCTTGAACAGGAACTGAATAAATATGCCAACAAGCCCCTGCCGGTTCCTCCGAAATTTGCAGATGTTGATCCTGCCAACCGCAGAGTGTTCGGACATTACCATTTCAATCCGCTCCCGGGCTATCACAGCAACCGGGTGGATGATCCTGAATCACCCACCGGCAAGGCCTTGAAAGTGACAGCTCTGGATCAGAGAAAACACGGAGAAAAAGTTATCATCCGCGATCCCAAGGGACGCTGGGCATTCCATGCAACCCAGTTTGGTTCCTGCGATAAAGAAATCGTCATCCAGCGTGTTCCCAAAGATGAAAAATATCACTGGTATGTCATTCCCAACTGTACTGTCAAGCATAATGATTCATGGTTCTGGGGCTATTGCTGGTATTTGCAGATCGATTTGAAGACAGCTTATCAGATCGATGACGGTGCTTCAAAAGAAAATGTTTGGGACACCTATTTTTCGGCAAAATTCACAGGTCCGGCTTATGTCAAAGGATCTAAAAAAGAAAATGCTATTTACGTTGACCAGGTTGTGCTGGTCCGTCCCGGAGAAACAAAAGTCAGAAAACGTTGAAGGAGAAAATTCAAATGATAAAAATAATGTATAGTATCGCACTTCTTGCCGGAATAAGTTTCTTTACACTGAAAGCAGCAGATTTTACCTGCGCTTCTCCGGCAGATTGGAACAAAAGTGCCGAATTGCGTAAGACTGCCTCCGGAAAAATGCAGATCAAACTTGCCGGAAGAATAATTTCCGTTAAAAAATGCACTTTTGAACCCGGTAAAATCTATAACATCACGGGGGCGGTCCGGGCTGCCGCCAACTCCGCACCGGGCAATATTTTGCTTGGCTTGCGCCTGTATGACCGTGCCGGAGCGTATATTCCCATGTACTGCATATTTTACGTTGAGGGCAGCGACACAGAAATACTCGAAGCCGCAGAGCCGACCGATAAGACGATCGTTGTCAAAGATGCTTCAAAATGGAGTACTGCTGCACACATGATGCTGGCATTGGATACCAAACCGGATCGTTCAGATTTGCCCAACCGGAATATTCTGGCGCTTGCGCCGTCAAAAATTGAAAAAGCCGATGGAAAATGGCTCATCCATTTCCGCAAACCTATCGGAACAGTTCTTTCCCCCGGAACCAAAATCAGGGAGCATTACAGCGCCGGAGAATTTTATATCGGCATCGGTTCCGACAAAAAACCGATCATTAAAAACAATTCCCGCATCTGGCTGAGACACGGGGTCGCACAAGCGGAACTGCTCATTCATGCTTCGCCTTCCCGGAAGGGTGAAAAAATGCTTCTTGAAATTGATAACTTTTCAATTTCTGCCCAAAAGTAATTCCGGTTTTCACCGCAAAGTCACTTTTTTTTCAAAGTGAAGTGACTTTGCCGATTATTTTCAAAGGAAAAAATTTATCATGCAGGTCGTCAGTACACATTCACACTTGCTCGGCAATGCCGCTGATATGGATAAAATAGCCGAATCAGGCATGTTCAGTCAAATCTGGCTTCTGGGACTTCATACCGGAAGTAAAATCTTTTTCAACAACGGCTGTTATCATCCGGCAGCTGAAGAAGAAATGCTTGAGCTTTCCAGACGTTTTCCCGGCTTTTATCTGCCGTTCAAATGGGTCGATTTCAACGGGGGACCGGATCAGATCGACCGGGCAGTGGAACAGGGATTCGCAGGCTTCAAAGGAATCAAACCGAAACGCCCCTATGATGACGACAGACATCTTGAGATTTACGAACGTATCAATCAGTATAAGACATGTATGATTTTTCATACCGGTCATGTATCTACGCCCTCTTTCAGCAACAGGCTGCCGGAAGAAGGATACGAAGCATTAAACATGTCTCCTTCCACGCTGCTGAAAATCGTCAAGTTTTTTCCGGATATAACCGTTGTTGCCGCCCATTGCGGCGTGCCGTGGCAAAACGAAGTTATTTCAACATGTTTTCGCGGATCTTCCAATTTTTATATGGATATAAGCGGCGGTGAATTTTCTCCCGTTCTGACAGATTTCATCTGTAAAAATGCAAATCTGCCTGCGGTTCTTCCTGACGGTAAGACAGGTATTCTGGCGGACAAACTGCTTTATGGGATGGATGCTTTTCTGGGACATCCGCAACTGCATGAAGATATCCGCGGAGAATTGCACAAGGTTCTCAACTGGGCAGCTGATATTGAAAAGAGCAATTTTGTCTGGAAAGATCACCTTGCCAATATCTTTTCCGGCAATGCGGCCCGGGTTTTGAAATATAATTCTCTGGTAAAATAAAAAGATTATCGGGATTTTCCTGACCGATAGGAGTATTTATGAGATATAATACACTTAAAATGCGTCTTTTGAAATCTGTTGAGTTGAACGGGGTCCTGGGAAAAGCATTGCGGAATACGCTCGAAAACAGATTAAAAAAAATCGATTACAAACAGTTGGTTGAGCCATTCCGCTTCCGCAGCGAAAACGATAATATGTGGCGTTGCGAATTTTGGGGAAAAATCATGCGTTCCGCGATTTACACCTGGTGTTCCATACAGGATTCCGATTTAAAACAACTGATTAACGACACCGTTACAGATTTACTGTCAACCCAATCCGTTGATGGCTGCATAAGTTCTTATCCCAAAGAGAAACAACTGGAAGGGTGGGATATCTGGGGAAGAAAATACGTCCTTCTCGGACTGCTCGCATATTACCGGGAAATGAATCCTGATCCGGAGATACTGAATCGGATTCGACGGTGCGCCCGGCATCTGATCAGACAGGCGGGGGAACTGCAGAATTACGGTCTGCATTACGGTATGGCGGCCGCCTCTGCTTTGCGGGCGATCGCTGAAACTGCTGTATTAAGCGGCGATGACGAACTTATGACCGCCGCTGTTAAACTGGCTCAAAACGGCTGCTGTCAGTTGCATAACATTTTTGATGCCGCCCGGATTGGCATTCCACCGGCAGAAATCGGCAACGGCAAAGCTTATGAAATGACCAGCTGCTTCCGGGGACTTGCAACTCTTTATATGCAAGATCATGATACAAATAAACTGGCAATTCTGAAAAATTATTACAACATGGTACGGGATAAAGAACTTTTTATCACAGGAGGAGCCGGCTTGAAAGATGCCAGCGGTGAATTCTGGTACAACGGTACAGAGCGTCAATTCCGGACAGATTGCGGCGGTATGGGCGAAACCTGTATCACCGCCACCTGGCTGGGATTTGCAGGCGACATGCTTCAATTAACCGGAGAAAGTTTGATTGCCGATGATATGGAACGTTCTTTTTACAACGCTCTGCTGGGATCATTCACTCCGGATGGAACAAATGTCACTCATGTAAATCCCTTTTTAAGCGGTGGTTGCAAAAAACAGTCAAAGAATCAAATCGCCGGTTTTTCCGGACATGACTGCTGCCGTGCGCAAGGACCTTACGGATTGAGTCTTGCACCGCTAACAGCAGTGATGGAAACTGACAATGGTTACGCAATCAATCTTTATGAAGATCTGACGGCACACGGTATATTGAAAATCACCGGCAATTATCCTACGTCAGAAAGGGTCGTCATCACCCTGATAAAAAGCGGAGATTTTGAACTGGCATTGCGGATACCGCGTGATTTTAACTGCCGTATCAACGGGCAACCGGTTGCGGGCGGAACATATCACATTCTGAAGCGGCACTGGCAGACCGGCGACCGGATCGGACTGGATTTTGATTTTTCTCCGCGCATTGAAAAACGCGGCAACCGACAAGCCCGGTTATGCGGACCTCTTGTCATGTGCAGGGAGTACGGAAGAGAAGAAAATCATCCCGTCATCAGGCAGTGCGGCGCATATGTGGATTATGCCTCAGCGGGTAACTTGTTCTCTCCTGAGAACACATTGACCGTTTGGGAACAGCTGTAAGACAGGATACGCAAAAAAAGGATCTTCTTATGCGGAAAAATTATCTTCATCTGGATTTCAAAGGTATCGCGCCCCTTTTGCATAAATGGAAGGAATATCTGGAACTTTTTCAAAAACTCGGCTTTGACGGTCTTCTGCTTGAATTGGACTGCAAATACGCCTGGAAAACATGGCAGGGCGTCACACGGGATCAATATTCAGAAACAGATGTCCGCAGTATGATTTCAACTGCCCGGAAGATGGGATTTTCCGTTTCGCTTTTAATTCAGATGCAGGGGCATTTGGAGTGGGCCTTGAGCGGGGAAAAATATGCGTCTTTGCGGGAAAATAATTTTATTGATGAAATCTGCCCAAATAATTCTGATGCCGTAAAAAAAATAGAAGAATGGATTGACGAAGCCATTGATCTTTGTCCGGATGCACCTTATCTTCACTTAGGAGGAGATGAAGTCTGGCATTTATGCAGCTGCCCCATCTGTCAGAAAAGTGCAGCTGATGCAGCAGATGCAGCATTAGCTGTTTATCTTGAACATGTCCGTTTGTGTTGTAAACGTGTTGTTGCAAAAGGTATCCGTCCGATGTTGTGGGCGGATATGTTCGTCAGCAGAAAAAGTTATTCTTCCATAAAGACACTGCCGCCGGAAACAGTCATTGTCAACTGGTGTTATAATGAAAAAGCGCCCTTTGCGGGGTTGAAAGAGATGGCTGATACCGGTCATGAGATCTGGGGGGCTCCGGCGATCCGCTGCGGTCCGGATAATCTTTCCGGTATTTATGATGAATCAAGAGTTGCCGCCCGGATTGAAAATATCCGTCAATGGCAACAGACAGGGGTGAATCTGCTGCATACTGTCTGGGGACGTCCTGCAAGTTTTAATTTTCTTTATCCGCCGTGGCACAGTTTTGCTGAAGCCTTTGCGGCAGCAGGCACAAACGGTGCGGTCTGGGATATCAGCGGAGATGATAATTTTGCAGTCCAATCCCGCCGATGGCAGTCTCTCAGCGAAAAATATACCGAACTGCAGAGCAAAGGTTTTCAGCTTTTCAAAAGCACAACGGGAATGCTTCAAACCTGCCGTCATATCGGCAATCCGGAGTTATTCAATGCTGCCTGGCTTGCTCCTGCAGAAAAACTGGATGCTGAAATCCGGGAATTTGCTCAGGAATTACGTTCCTTTTTTGAAGATAACGGGCTTTCAGACGCAGAGGAATTCACAGCTTCACGTCTGGCAATGTTGCGCCCTGCCCTGCCGGTTCCAGACGGAGAACAAAAATAACACAGAGAACTCCCATTCAGCACAGAATTACTTCAACAAAATACCCCGCTTTTTTTGAAAAGAGAATCCGCCTTTGCACAAGGCTACGGCGGACAAGGGGAGAGAAAATATACCGGAGCCGACGTTTCGGCTTTTTTTCCCGTGAAAAAAAGTTTTTCTCCTTCCCCCGACTCCCATCTGCCCTTTACAGGAAGACAGGCATGCTCCAGGCGTATTTGCCGTCTTTGTCGCGCAGCTGGATACGGAGATATTTGTAAGACTCTCTTTTTTCAAGCACGCCGGGAATTTCCAGACGCAAAGATGTGGCTGGTTCCCCCTGTTCTTCAGCACGGCGGATACTCCAGCCGTAACCAGAGTTGGAAAGGACCGTTACTTCCATGCAGGGAGAAAATTCTGCTTCAAGCACACCGTTTTCCCAGCTTATCCGGGTGAATTCCGGTCCCATGGTGGAATAGAAACTGCCGTTTTTCAACGCTTCAAGCAGAGAACTTTCGGAGTTGTCAGGAGAACAGATCATGGTCCAGCCGTAAAAAAAGTCCACGTCCCGATGGGTGTCGTCAACAGCCAGAGCTGTATAGTGTTTGCCGTTCATCAACATATCGTCCCAGATCTGCATATTATACGCTTTGCCGATGTAACGGCAGCTGGTGTTCCAGACTTCGATACCGCAGATATTTTTGAGAGATTCAACGTGTTCATGTGTAAAGCCGCACCAGTAGGGATGGGCGGCAAAAACGATGCCTCCGGCATTGACGACGCCGTCAATGACATCCTGCGGCACGGCATCGTTCACATCTCCTGAAACATCTCCTTCGCGCACACCGAGCGCAAGAAAATGCCAGCGTTTGAATCCGGGTCCCCAGGGGTGAAGTTCAATTCCGTGCATCAAAGTCATACCGCAGGAATCATAACTTTCAACGGGGTTGAACTTGCCGTGATCGGTCAGAGCAAGGACATCGTATCCCTTTTCTGCATACAAAGAGATGATTTCCTGCGGAGAATATCTGCCGTCGGAAACAGTGGAGTGCGTGTGCAGATTCGCTTTGTATACATTCAGTTTTTTACCGTAAAAATCAATCATTCTGTTTTTCATTTGTTTTATTCTTTCTCATATTTTCAAGTTCAGAACGGGTGAAGGGAGCTTTCCAATCAGCATAATCTGCCGCACAACGGCGTTCGATGGAAAGCCAATGCCGGGGCGCAAGAAGCCATTGAACAGGCTGTTCACGGATGATATCTTCGATTTCCCATGCAACCATCTGCGTTACGGCGGCAATATCTTTTTCCTTATCGTCGGTGGAGTCAAAAACAATGGGTTCACCCAGCACACAATCAAATTCAAAGTTGTCGCTGCGGCGGCGTACCAGCGTGGGGATGATGGGAATACCGGTTTTAAGGTGAAGCAGAGCCGGCGTTTTGTGATGACGTGAAGGGTGTCCGAAAAATTCGACTTCAACGCCCTCGCCCGAGGCGGCATGCTGGTCAACGACCATAGAGATCGAATTGCCCTTGGCAAGTGCCTGAAGGATCGGACGCAATCCTTTGTTTTTATCCACAAGATCATGGTCGGCATTCCCCCGCTGAGAAAGGATACGTTCTCCGATCAGCGGATTTGAAAAAGAGCGCATGAGAGAAGACAAATGTACGCCCGTCAACTGCGAGACGACAGTGCCCGCGACTTCCCAGTTTCCGTAATGGGCAGAAGCAAGAATGAACTGCTTTTTGCCGTTTATTTCCTCATCAAAAATCTTCCACGCTGCCTGAGAACCGCAACGCCGGATCTTATCAACAGAAAAACGTTTCTTTATTTGCGCAATTTCAACCAGAAGTTTGCCGAATTCTCCCAAATTGGCGCGGGCAAGGGCTTTTGCTTTTTCGGGATCCGTCTCAATGCCGGAATAAATGATATGCAGAACGATCCGTTTGAAATGACGGCGGTCAATGATACACAGCAGTTTTATCAGATTTGAAGAGATTTTCATTGCCCATGCCAGCGGCAGATACTCCAATACTTTGTAGAACATCATAAAAAAGATGTATTCCACCCATATAATGAAACGGCTTTTTTCCTTTTTGCGTTTTACTTTATCCATTTTACAGCCTCAATCAACTTTAAATCCCAGAGCAGAAAGAACTTTGCCCGCCTCAGAAGAAGCACCCTTTACGGTGTATGAAGTAAATTCCCTGCGGATGGGATAATTTCCGCGCAACTTTTCAAACTGTTCAGTAAAAGATTTCAATTTCCAATCATCATCGGCAATATTATAAGTGTGCAAAACTGCGCGGCGGATTTGTTCAGCGTCACTCATGCGTTCATCAAGAAAAATCGTATCAGAATTCAATGCCTGCGGCACATTCTGCGGAAAGAAGTCTTCAAACCCCGGGATACCGAAAAAGGCAGTCAGCGAACGGACAGACATCGCTGTGCCGTTGGCTTTTCCATCCGTAGAATATCCGGCAATGTGCGGCGTTGAAAAACGGGCCAACGTCATAAGTTCACGATCAATATCCGGTTCATTTTCCCAAACATCCAGAACCGTTGCCGAAACTCTGCCGCTTTTGAGGGCATTTTTCAGAGCTTCGCCGTCAACGGCTTCTCCGCGTGAACTGTTCATAAAGACAACGCCCGGTTTGACACCGGCAAAGAAATCTTTGCCGAGCATTTTGAAAGTGGGATATTTGCCCGCATATTCCAGCGGCACATGCAGCGAGATGAAGTCCGCCTGCTGCTGAATTTCTTCAAGAGAAGAAAAGCCGTTCGGTCCCTCAGCTTCAGCGCGGGGCGGGTCATTAAGAAGTACGCGCATACCGAGAGCGGAACCCACTTTTGCCACCAGTTTTCCGACGTTGCCGACACCGATTATGCCCAACACGGCTCCGGCGCGACTGCCGGGAAAACTTAAAAGAGAACTTGCAACATACTGCGCCACACTTGCGGCATTACAGCCGGGGGCATTGCGCCAGACGATCCCGAGAGAGGACATATCCTTTTGATTGATATGATCAAATCCGATCGTGGCAGTTGCAATAAATTTGACCTGACTGCCTTCAAGCAGTTCTTTATTGCAGATGGTACGGGTGCGGGTGATCAATGCATCCGCATTTCGGACATCCGCCGCAGTTGTCTTTGCGCCGGGCAGATAAACCATCTCTGCAACATCATCCAGAACGCCGCGCAGAAAAGGTATCCTGTCATCGGCAACAATTTTTATTTTTTTCATATTCCAAACTCTTTCAACAGTTTTTGCAAAGCAAGAGGTAAATCATCCGCAATGGAACCGAACCCTGCAATTTCGCCGGCACGTCCGTGCAGACCGGCACCGCAGACAGCGGCTTCAAAGGGGGGAATACCCGCCGCAAGCAGAGAACCGATGATTCCGGTTAAAACGTCTCCGCTTCCGGCAGTGGCAAGGGCAGGAGAACCCGCAAGGATAAAGACCGCTTTTCCCTCAGGAGAAGACACGATGGTAAACTTTCCTTTAAGCAGAACGACAGCCTGAAGTTTCTGCGCCAGAGCCGCTGCAAGCGGCAGACGCTCCGTTTCACAGATACCGAAAGCCTCTGCCAGACGGCGTGCTTCCCCCGGATGGGGTGTTACAACCACATTTTCACGCTTTTTCAAAAGGTGCGGATTTTCAGCCAACAGGTTGAGGGCATCAGCGTCAAGGATCAAACTTCCGGGAAACTGCAAAGCCCCCTCAAGCAGAAGAGAAGAACACTTTCCCCACCCCGGACCTGCGGCAAGAGCAGAACTTTTTTGTGAAAAATCTGCAATTTTCTGCCATAAATCAGAGGGGAGAAAACCGTTTTCATCAGGATATTCGCGAACAATGACACCCCAGGGAATATTTTTCCGCGCTCCGACTGTCGCCAGACGGACAAGTCCCGAACCGCAGCGCAGAGCCGCTGTTGACGTTAAAGCAGCGGCACCCGAATAATCACAACTTCCGGCAACGACCAGCAGTTCCCCCCGGCGGTTTTTATGAACATCTGCCGGATATCGGGGAAAGAACCGCAAGGATTCTTCAAAAGTTACGGCAGACTCTTCCCCCTCAATATTTTCAAGTCCGATATCAACAGTCCTCAAAATGCCGCAAAGAGATGGTCCCTCTCCGCAGAGGAGTCCCTTTTTGACTGCGCCGAAAGTAATGGTAACATCTGCTTTAACGGCAATATCGCTGACACGTCCTGTATCACAATTCAAACCGCTTGGAACATCAAGGGAAACGACTTTGCAGCAGGAGTCATTGACAGCACGTACCGCAGAGAATACCACATCACGCAGTTTTTCTCCTGAAAAACCGATACCGAGCAATCCGTCAATAATCAAATCACCGGGAAGAAACAACTCAGAAGAAAACTCTTCTTTCACGATAAAAGGGATATTTGCGGGCAGATCTTTTGCGGCACAGGCGGCTTCGCCTTTGAAATCCTCTTTTCTGCGCGTGGAATAAACGATCACTTTACCTTTGAGCAGTGCCGCAACAACCAAAGCGTCTCCGCCATTGTTGCCGCTTCCGCAGAGAATAACCGTTCTTTTGCGGTCGGGGAAAAGTTCTTCAATAATATCAGCTGCGCCCCGTCCTGCGCGGCACATCAGCTCATACCCGGGAACACCCGAGAAAATGGTGCGCTGTTCAGCTTCGCGGACTTGGGAAACTGAGGAAACGATCACTTCTTCTTCTCCCGTTCAGGACGGATGAATCCGGAGAGGATAAACAACCCGACTCCGGTACAAATCGCAATATCTGCGATGTTGAAAACCGGATAACTCCACACATTTTTGTAGTGAAAATCAATAAAATCCACCACAGACCCGCGCCAAACGCGGTCAATGGAGTTGCCCACCACCCCCGAAAATATCACAAAGAGGGCAATTTCACGCTCAAGATATCCCTCTGTCAGATAATTGTAAAAACGGATCATCGCCACCGCGACAACGGCAGAAATCAACAGCAGCAGCCAGACTTTCCCCGAGAAAATCCCCCACGCCGCACCGAAGTTGCGGACATAGGTAATTGAAAAAATATCCGGAATAACAGGCGTACTCTCATGCAGAAAATAAGTCTGCACGATAATATGCTTTGACAACTGATCCACAAAGAGCAGAACAGCGGCAAGAATGGCGCAGAAACTGACCCTGCGCCATTTGTTTTTATTCACAACGGCAACGGAATTTTCGGGGACATGACTTTCCATTACTGACGCATCATCTCTTCAATTTTGGATTTACATTTGGTGCAGAACACGGCATAGGGACGGATTTTCAGACGGCCTTCAGGGATCATCTCTCCGCACTCCTGACACTTGCCGAATTCGCCGTTGGCAAGACGCTCCAGCGCATCATCGATCAGGTGAAGCACATCTCCGTCTTCGGACAGCATACGGATTTTCATTTCATTGCGTGCGTTATCGCTGGAAACATCCGCCATATGCGTTGTAACGCCGCGTTTATCAGCATTACTGCAATCAAGGACTTCAGAAGCATGATTCTTCATCTGGAGATGGATCTTTTCGGCAGCAGCGATCAGGGCATTGTAGTATTCAAGTTCTTTGCCCTCGTACTTGGGTGCGTTACTTTTCTTTCTCATGCTGTTTTCCTTATAACTGTTGTTAATGTCTTTTATATGAACATCATAATAATATACAATCAACTCTTTCTTTTTCAATCTTTCACAGCAAAAAAAGCAGGAAAAATGCGTGATACCATCGGGGTATGCTCGCCTTTTTGATAGCAACGGCGGTGTGCAGGCTGCGGTGGCGTGACGCTTGCTTGATGGCAACGGTGGTTTGCGGAGCGCGGGGGCGGGGCGCTTGTGTCTGACCTGTCAGACATGTCTGACCTGTCTGACCTGTCTGACAAAGTGGGGCGCCCGTCTTCGCCCTGACGGGCTACGCCGTGGCAAGCCATGTGATACCCCGTGGGTTTACGGTGCCGTTGTTTGGTATGGCTCAGGTGCAGAGTTACCGTTGGGGTGTGCTTGCTTGATAGCAACGGTGGTTTGCGGGGCGCGGGGGCGTGGTGCTTGTGTCTGACCTGTCTGACATGTCTGACCTGTCTGACCTGTCTGACAAAGTGGGGCGCCCGTCTTCGCCCTGACGGGCTACGCCGTGGCAAGCCATGTGATACCCCGTGGGTTTGCATGCCGCTGTCTGGTTTGGCGCGGCGGCAGATATGCCGATGGGGTATGCGGGCAGTTTGATGGCTGCGGGGGTATGCGGGCTACGGGGGTGTGACGCTTGCATGAGAATTATGAGAATTATGAGAATTATGAGAGGGGTATGGGCGCGTCTCGGCATACCCCGTGGGTTTGCATGCCGCTGTCTGGTTTGGCTCGGGCGAAGAGTTGCCGATGGGGTAT
>SUVX01000138.1 GCA_015061725.1 Lentisphaerota bacterium | reverse complement strand
GACACATCCTTACGCCCGCAAGGGCGCACTTCACGCATTTTTGACAACGGTCAAAAATGCTCTTCACACCTTCACATCTTCACTCAATCAGCGTTCACGCTGATTGAACTGCTGGTCGTTATTGCCATTATCGCCATTCTTGCGGCGATGCTGCTGCCGGCATTGAACAAAGCGCGCGACAGAAGCAAAATCACCAGTTGTCTGAATAATGAAAAACAATTGGGACTGATGTTTCAATATTACGCCGATGCTTATAAGGAATGGATGCCTTCGGAATGGGTTTCCAACAACTATGCCATGGATAATGTTGAAAAGGGACACAATTCTTACGGCTGGTACTATCATCAGTTGTTTGAGGGCGCCGGGATTTTCCCGACCAAGCGTTCATCCAAAGTCAACAGAGCCTCATTTTCAGTCTGTCCCTCAGCGATTTCGGCCCCGATCGGCATGAGTTACGGCATCAACCGCGGTTTGCGTTATCAGGCACAGTCTGCAACTTACCGTAACCAGGGAGGCTGGAACGGAGATGGTTCAAGAAAATATGAATTCATCAAACGCAATACCATAAAGGTTCCCTCCAGCATTGCCATTGCCGGAGACTGCAATGATACGACAGTCCAGTTGAATCCCTACACAGACAATACGGATGACCCCGGATATCCCACTGCTGCAAACTTTGTCCGTCACGCCAATACAATCAACCTGGTGTTTGCAGACGCACACGCTGAAAATATGCAAAAAGATGCCGTCCGTTCCTGGGCTGTTTCCGGTGCAAGAAGCCGTTTTCCCTGGTTCTATCCCCGTTGATCAATCATGAGGTCTCATTCGATGAAAAAGAATATTATTTTTTATCTGCTGACTGTGACGGCAGTTCTCTCTGCCGCACCGGATAAAGCCCTGTTGAGAACAACTTTCAACAAGGGTGTCCTGAGTATTCCCATGACAGCAAAAGCCC
Organism: Lentisphaerota bacterium; assembly: GCA_015061725.1. Classification (GTDB taxonomy): domain Bacteria; phylum Verrucomicrobiota; class Lentisphaeria; order Victivallales; family Victivallaceae; genus UBA1784. The sequence goes on along the minus strand of SUVX01000138.1, from coordinate 3,416 downwards.
CTGTCATTGATGGCGTTATCGGTAAAGACTGGCAGAAATTTTCCTCGGTCAACGGTTTTTCGACTGATAAAAAACTTCTGATTTCAGGCTGTGAAGGCTTTATCCGTTTAAGCAGAGACAAAAAATTTCTTTACATCGGTGTTGCAACAACAACTCCCTCAACGGCTCCCGGCGGCGCCTTGCAGACCAATACCCGCCCGAGAGACGGTGAAGTTTACAATGATGATTGTGTTGAAGTTTATTTCCGCATAAAAAATACAACTTATATCTTAATCGTCAATGCCGCGCAAAGTATTTTTGACATGAAACGCACCGGAAATCAGAAAGATGCCAAATGGAACTTTAAAAATCTGAAAACCGCAAGTTCCGTTGAAAACGGCTGGTGGCATCTGGAACTGGCTGTTCCTCTTGCAGAACTGTCTTCTCCCGAAGAGATGAAACTCAACGTCATCCGCCGCTGGAGCAAATCCGGTGCCGGTTCCTTGAATTATACTCCGGCTGCTCTTAATGACAAATTCATGTTTACAACCCAACTTGAAGAAAATGCGCCGGAGATACGGGAACTGTCTTACGGCGACCCGCTGACGGGCAGTTGGGATTTTTCAGCCCAAGCCGTCAACCCCTCAAATACACCGCTTGACTTTGAAGTTTTGCTGTATCATCACGGCAAAGGAATCGTGACAGAAGGCAATTCAAAATGTGTCATTCCTGCCGGAAAGACGGGTAAAATCAATTTTAAAGCACAAGTCAAAGGCGGAAAAATCCGTATACTGATTCTGTTGCTGCAAGATAAAAAATCCGGTAAAATTTATTATGCACGCAGAGTAATGGTCCAGCGGGGAGCCGCCCTGGGGCGCCGTCCGGTCACAGGAACGATCGTTCTTGAAAATGCAGGTTCCGGACAACTTTATCTTCTCCCCGGATACAAAAAAGCCGTCGTTGAGTTCCGTGCCGGTTCGGGAAAAGTTTTCAAGGCCGTATCTGCAAAGATTGCCGGAGAGAAAAGCGTTACATTCACCCTGAAGCAAAATGTCTGGAAAGGAGTTCTCCCCATTCCGGAAAAAGCGGGCAAATATCCGCTGAGTATGCAGTTTCTCCGCTCCGATGGCAGAAAAGTGGATTTCAAAAATGTTTACGAAGTCAAAATCCGCCATTTCAAATGGGAAAACAACTCTATCGGCAAAGATAAAATCATTCTGCCGCCTTTTACCGCCCTTGAAACAGAAAAAAACAAAATAACCAACCTGACAACGACACGCAAACTCAATGCGCTGGGTTTGTACGATTCCCTCATTGCCGACGGACGTGAACTGCTGGCATCTCCCATGACAGCAACTCTTGTTATCAACGGCAAAAAGCAGATCAGCAATGCAAAATCTCTCAAAATCACCCGGGATAAAACGGGATATTCAGCAGATGTTTCAGCTCTTGTCCGGACAGATTCCGGAGTAACTCTCCGCACAAAAGGATATCTGGAATATGACGGATTCCATTGGGTAACTCTTGAACTTGACTCAAAAACTCCGGTAAAAATAGATAAATTCACACTTCACATTCCTCTGAAAAATGCCGAAGTGCCGCTGTTTCATGCCGTTGCCAACGAATTGCGGACAAATCCCGCAGGAACTCTCCCCAAAGGAAACGGTCTGCTCTGGGGCGGCAGTAAACTTCCGCGCAAAAAACATGCGGGCGAAGAAGTTCTGCATCCGCAGATGGTTCCCTATCTGTGGCTGGGCGCAGAGACAAGAGGACTTTCGTTCTTCATGGACAGCACTTTCGGCTGCAAAATCTCACGGACAAAAGATGCCGTAAGAATCATCCGCAACGGCAAAACCGTCTCCGTTGAAGTTGATTTTATCAATCTGCCCGTTACCCTTGCCGAAAAACGCACGATTGAATTCGGATTTCATCCGACACCGGTCAAACCTGTCGGTAAAGAACACAAAAATATTTTTTACGACTGCGAAGGCAAATCCCTGCCCGGAGCTGTCAAGGCGCAATTTATCATGCCCGATGTTTCAATGAATTTCGCTTCACGCTGGAGCAAATATCCCTTGAATCAAAATTACGCTTATGTGACGGAATTCACCAATATTCTCAGGGAGGGGAAAAAGTTTGACCTTGCATCATACACAAAGAAACTTGCCGTTCATAAAAAACAGACAGAAAAAATCCTCACCCCCTTCCCCGGCGGCAAAGAGCGTTATGCCCGTCTGCAACAGCAGATCCCGGCATTTCTGAAACTTTACACTTCAAGCAAATACCGGGGCAAATCCCTGCCCTTCTGCTATTTTGATCACAGGCTGGAGTTTCTCGGAGACGCTGAAACCGACTATTTCAAAAGCGAATGGTGGAATCCCGCCGCCCAGAGTTACTTTGCCGCTTTGCGGACAACGCATACGCAAAGCAATTTGGATTACCTGGTTTATTATCTTGAAAAAATGGTCAAAGCCGGACTGCACGGTATCAATCTTGATGACAGTTATCTTATGCCTGACACCAATCCCGATACGCTGGCAAGGATAGATGAAGAGGGCGAACTGCACTCAACGGCAGGCATCCTCGCTCAGCGGGAACTTATCAACCGTCTGGCGGTGGTGCTGCACAAATACAAAAGATATCCGATGATATTAAATGTTCATATGACCGATGCGCTGCTTGTTCCCTGTTTTGCCAAAGTGACTTTACAGACCGGTTTTGAGATGAACTACGGTGAAAATCCTCATCAGGAGCGATTTTCTCCGGACTACATCCGCGCGGTCGGACTGGGAACAAAAATCGGTGCAAACTCTCTGCTGCTGCGCGGATTCAAACGCAAGAACACGCCTGTTTCGCAATGGAAAACAAAAGAAAATGCGCTGCGCCGTCATTTGTGGGGTGTCATGCTGCCCTTCGGACTGCGCCATGCCAACAGTCAGAGTGATACCATGCTGCTCTTTACCCGCAAACTGGTCAAAGCCGGAATCGTTTCTTCTGAAAGCGAATTTCTCCCCTGTTGGGAACAGAAAGCAGTCACGGCACAGAATATGATTATAAGCTGTTATAAAATGCCGGGCAAAACCATTGCCATCGTTTCCAATTATTTTTCAAAATCCCCCCGGACTGTCAGTTTGAAAATTGACACCAAATCCCTCGGACTTTCAGAAAAAATAAAGGCAATTGACCTTGAAAACAATAAAACTGTTGATACAAATAAACTTGAAGTAAAAGGTTATGATTTCAGGCTGATTTTACTGAAAGACAAACAATAAGGGGGATTCAACATGATGAAAAAAAGTAAAGCACAGAGAGATTCTTTTTTACCTGCTGCCAAGCAGGTGAAGCTGCTCAGCTTCACACTGATCAAACTGCTGGTGAGTGCTGCTTGTAAAACAGGTGTTTTGTATAACCGCTGCGGCATGCTGTCTTGGTGGGGC
>SUVX01000051.1 GCA_015061725.1 Lentisphaerota bacterium | reverse complement strand
AAAAGCGGCGTATTTGTAAAGGGAATTATTTTCTCTACCGGTGGATATTTTTGTTATCTGGCAGTGTTTGCCAAGTCCCTCCCCTTTTTGAGAAAAGCGGCGTATTTGTAAAGGGATTTTTTCCTTTTGCTGAGAAAATGCCCGCAGTATTTTTAAGGTACTGTGGGCGTTTTTGTGTTTTTCTAACGGATTATACAATCACCACTTTGAGGTAATCAGCAGAGACTTTCCGGATTTTATGACGGCGCAATTTTCAATTTTTTCCAGACGGATCTCTGTCTCATCATCACAGAAAATCAAATTCCGGTCTGATTCTTCAAGCTGGATTTTTCCCGGAGAACTGATGGCGTTTTCATGAAAATCCTTCATGGTAATCTCATAGAGCGCACCCAATGTTCCCAAATCGTTCCACTGAAAAGAAGCCTGTTTGACAACGACATTATCAGCTTTTTCCATAATGGCATAATCGATGGATATCTTTTCGCAGGTTTCAAAATCTTTAAGATAATCTCTTCCGGCACCCCACGCTTCAATTTTTTCATACAAAGCGGGACTGTACTTGCGGAATGCTTCAGTGATCGTTTTGACCTGCCAGACAAAAATACCGCAGTTCCACCAGTAATTGCCATCCATCATGTAATGCTGTGCGGTTTCAAAGTCAGGTTTTTCTTTGAAGGCATTGACCTTGTAAAGACCGGGACCGATTTTTTCTCCGGCATTGATATATCCGTAACCGGTTGCGGGCTTATCGGGCGTGACACCGAGAATTGTAAGAGTTCCGTTTTGCGCCTGTTCAATACAGTCGATCAAGTCTTCCTGAAAACGTTTTACCGGCGTGATCCTGTGATCGGCAGGCAGAATGATCATTGTGGCATCTTCGCATTTTCTGCGGATCAATGCCGCAGCAAGTGCAATGCAGGGCGCCGTATTTCTGCGGCAGGGTTCAGCAATGATATTTTCTTCAGGCAGCATCAAAATTTCGCGCGCCTGAACAGCAGACTTTTCATCGGTGATAACAAACACATTTTCGGCGTTCAAAAGCGGAAACAACCGCTGAACGGTGTCTTCAAGAAGAGTCTGCTGACCATTCAGAGAAATCAGAGGTTTGGGACGCTCTTCGGTACTTAACGGCCACAATCTTTCCCCTTTTCCACCAGCCATAATAACGGCGAAAACTTTACTTTTATTTATTTTCATCATCACTTTCTCCTGATACCATGCAGTAATTTTGTATGCGGCAGCAAGCGGCATCTGATATTCAACTTGTGCGGAAGATAAACCTTTTTTCCGGCAATGGAGTTGATCAAATCCTGCACCAACTCTTTTTGCGGAAGAGCAAGATGCAGAAATCCCTCTCTGATTTCAGCAGGAGCAATGGGATTATTGACAAAGAAATCCACATTTTCCGCAACACTGTCTGCATTGTCTTCAGCATAACGGACAGCAAAATCCGGCAGCAGCGTATCCCTGCCCCCGAGATTCCGGGTATTGACGACAGGAACGCCGCACAGCGAATATTCTCCGCATGAAAACATCGCACCTTCCACAGCCGAAAGAGCCAGACCGCAAGCGGCTTCACAAATTTTCCGTCCGATAAAAAATGACGGGACTTTCTGACTCCACACAGCGTGGGGGAATCTGGCAATCGTCTGCGTAAAATACTCTTTTTCTTTTTCGGCATAACTGCCAATCAAGTGCAGTTTTTCAATTTTTTCAGCCAGTTCATGGCGTTTAAAAGGCGTAATACGGGCAATATAGAGCGCATCAAATTTTCTTTTTCCTGATTTTGCCAGCGGATAACGCACTGGATCAAGAAAAGCATTGTGACTTGCCAAATACACTTCATTGAATTCTTTGATGATTTCGACCTCTTTTGCAGCATTGGCAAGGATGATAAAACGCGCTTCTGGGAATGCTTTTTTCGCTTCGGCAAGACGTGTTTTCAACTCTTCTGCAACTTCAGGAAGTTCCGCTGACCACCCCAGCTGCAGAAGCATGGTAAATTTCTCTCCTTGCGGTACAGCCTTTTGAAAAGCAGATAAATTCCGCAAAAAATCCATCTCAAACGAGGCAATAATCTTGGGAGAATGATTCAATATGTAAGCAGGAAGGTAATCAAAAAAACTCATTTTATATTTTTCCACTCCCGGTATTTGATGAGGTTTTGAGTTCTGTAAAAGGCATTTTTGGCAATGTTTCCGGCAAAAATCGAAATACTGTTGCGGGTATATTTACCTTTGAAAACATGCAGCAGTTCTGTCGGACACTTTACTTCAAGCACGCCTTTTTCCGGATTGACAACAGCCCCGCAGAAGTTTTTGACCTCGACTTTGCGCCAGTAACGGTTTTTATGTGACGGCATGTAAAATACCGCTTTGATATTATCCGCGGCAGTTGCCGGAGTCGCAGACAGTTTCCAATTCAACGGATTGATACAGTAAATACCTTTTTTCAATGCCGGATCATCCATTTTTTCGTTATTGATACAAGTTGTCCAGGTGACAATCACACCGTAATCACCGCCGCGGGCGGCTGCTTTGAGATCATCCCAGTAGAAATCATTGGCAATCTGTGCGGTTGTTTTAGGCTTCATATCAGGCAGATAAGCTGCGATAAAACCGTTTTCAACGGTCAAACCGTCAACCTTTTTCATTGCGGCATAAAGCAAATCGGCGGCTTTTCCTTCGGCAAGAAGAACAAAAGGATGTCCCGGCGCATGGAAGTTTTCAAGATAATATTCCAATGCGGCTGTTACATTTTTAACATCGGGTTCCTGTATTTCGGGAGCAAACACCCTGACTTTTTTTCCGAAAATATCGTTGGTGTGCGTTTTGGTCCAGTTGAACTGAATATCATGCGTATCCCCGTAATCCGCCGGAGCCTTGCCGATGTAAAACAAATCAAATTTTGAGAAAAACTGCGGCATATCATTTTCACGGATCAACCAGTTGTCTCCGAAATCGTAAGGAGATACGGACGAACAGCCCGAAAAGACTGCAAGACAAATGCAAACAACAACTGAATAAAAAAGTTTTTTCATTTATTTCTCCATAATTTGCTCAGAAAAACTCTTCCTATGAACAGAGGATTTCCGATAATATAACGTTTAAACAATCTTTTAGGCTCGCAATACAACCTGAAACACCACTCGATGTTGAGTTTCCGCATCCACATCGGCGCCCGGGGGATACGTTGAGAGACAAAATCCAGCAATCCGCCGACACCGATTGCCACACAGCCGTTCAGACGGTCAAGGCGGGAATTTATCCATTCCTCCTGTTTGGGAACCCCCATGGCAACCAGAAGAATATCGGCTTTCAGTTCAGATAATTCAGCAAAAATCTGCTCCTCACTTTTTTCTTTAAAGAAGCCGTCAGCGCAGCCGACAAACTCAGCTTTTCCATTCAGTTTTTTTGCGTTTTCAAGAGCCGTTGCCGCAACGCCCGGCGCGCCGCCGAAAAGATAAATGCGGTACGGTTTATCTGCCAGAAGCGGAAACATATCCGTTCCGTTGACATTTTCTTCAACTTTATATCCCAGCATCTTTGCGCCGATTTTTGCACCGATGCCGTCAGCAAAAACAACCGCGCAATCATTGAGAATTTGTTTGTATTCTTTATTTTTGTACGCAATATTAAGGCAATGAGCATTGATAAAAGCAACGTGACGGGCGCGCTTTTCTTTGACCATACAGTCAAGCTGAGACAATGCCTCATCCATCGTGCCGATAAAGAACGGAACACCGAATATACTTGCGCTCCGCTTTTGATAAATATCCATCAAACCGTTTGCCGTATTCTGCCAGCTGAAACAGGCGGCACGGACTCTGCCTTTTGCGCTCAATTCCTGCTGATAATTTGAATCGGAAAGGATTTTCTTTATCGCCTCACAAATTTCCTCCGGTGATTCAGGAGAAAAAAGTTCAGCAGCCCCCTGCCCCAATTCACCGAGTGACGAGTTGTTGGAGCAGGCACAGGGAATTCCTGCGTGCATTGCTTCAAGCAGAGACAAACCGAATCCCTCAAAGTGCGACGGAAAAATATACAGCGAACTTTGAGCATACAACTCCGGCAGTTTGGCAAAATCAACAAATCCCGTGAATTGGAACTGCTCTTTGCAGGGAGAATTTTTTGCATATTCAAAGACAGTTTCCGCACCGTTCCAGCTTGCGCCGGGCATAACAAGAGTATACTCTTTTTTCAGATTTTCGGGCAGAAGTTCAAACGCCTTGAGCAGATTCAAGTGATTTTTGCCGGGGTGTTCAATGCGCGAAATGTAGAGAATCTGCTTTTTCTTCTCTGTTTCAACAGATTCCGGCGGCGTAAAGCCGTTGTAAACAACAGAAATTTTTTCTTCGGGAATATGCCAGTATTTTATCAGATCGTTCCGGGTGGAATTACTGATTGCAACAATGTTCTGCGCTTTGCGGACATAATAGGGCAATACCCGTTTGATGTAGAACATTCTGAATTTATCATATTTCACCGGCACATGATACTGTGACAAATCATGCACCACCGCAATCGTGAAAATCGGGTAATGGCAGAACACCCTTCTGTTGGCGGCAAGCATGATACAGAAATCAAATTTTTTCCAGTTTATTCTGAACGGCAGAATAAAAAGACTGTAAAGCATGGAAAACAATGCACGCCGTTTTTTGATACGGATAAGATCAAAACGGGAAAACTCCTTTGCACCGTCATCTTCAACAATCAGAGTCAACTCATGCCCCTGCTGCTCAAGGGCTTTGACCACTTCACGGATATAAACGGAAATTCCGGATTTACCGTTGTCAAAAGGAATTGCCGAAAGCAGAATTTTCATTTCAACACCGTCTCCAGTTTCTTAAAGTTTTCAATAAAATTTTCTTCTGAAAATCTATGTTCAGCCAAATACATGCCGTTTTCTCCGAGTTTTTTCAACAGACCGTCCTGCAAATAAAACGCTGATAACATCTCTGCGGCAAAATCGAGATTCTTTTCAGGAATCAAACAACCGCATCCCTTTGAAAGATACTCTCTTACACCGCCGAGATCAAACGCCGCCACCGGCACACCGTGTGCCATGGCTTCAAGTCCGACCAGTCCGAAAGGCTCCTGCCAGCGGATCGGGAAAAAGAAGACATCGCAATTTTCCCATAACGTTTCCGTATCGCTGACAAAACCTGTAAAGTGTACTTTATCACATAATTTAAATTTTTCAACCATATTTTCAAGCATTATCCGGTCTTTGCCGTCTCCGGCAATGGTACACTCAAAAGGAATATCCAGTTTTGCAAGCGTTTTAAGCATAAGATCTGCTCCCTTGCCGCGAATGAGCTGCCCGAGAAAAAGTATACGCAGCACTCCGTCAGGCATGAAAACATGCTCTTTTTTGACCGTTTTGATGAATGCAGGAATTTTAATAACATTTTCAAAACCGTTTTTACGCAGATTTTCTGCCATGAAGTCCGACAGAACCAGTGCCGGAAATTTTCTGTATTCTTCAAGCGGCGGCGCAGCATTGCGTCCGAGTGAACAGAGTTTGCAGATGAATTTATTGTATTTTCTGTGACAGTTTATCCTGCCGACCGGCATATAATAGTGGTGCCGCTGACAGTATATATTGTGGTCATGGGCGAAAAAGAAAGTTTTTCCGGCGGGCATGTTTTTCAAAGATCCTACACCGATAATATTGTGGATGATAACGATATCGGCAGTTTTCAGCACTCCGTTATCCGGAGAAAACTTTGCGGTACTGTCAAACGCAGAAGAAAAAAGTTCCTGCTCTCTGCCGCCCTCTTCCGTATAAAGATAGTGCACAGTAAAACCATTGCGCCGCAGAAGATTCGCACTGTTTTGCATATAGCGCTCAATGCCGCCGATAATGCCGTTGTATTTACCGATGTAGAGAATATTTTTCATTTGGCAAGCTCCCGGTAGATATCGGTCAGTTTAGAGGCAATCGTCTGCCAGTTGTATTCGTCTGCGGTTTTTCTGCCGCCGTTGACAAGTGTTTCACGCAAAGAGCAGAGAGAATCGTATGCTGTCAATAATTCTTCAACATTGTTATCTTCAAAAAGCAGAGCGTTTTCACGGTCAACAAGAAAATCTCTCAAGCCGCCGACGGCAGAGGCAATCAACGGGACTTCTGCATCCAGAGCCTCAAGCGCGGCAATGCCGAAGGGTTCATGGCGTGAAGGCAGGATAAAACAGTATGCCGTTTTCAATGCCTGCAGAAGTTCAACGCTGTCAGGGGGCAAGCCGGGAATTACGGTCAGGCGGTCACGGACATTTGCTTCATCTGCCGTTTTTAAAATTTCCTCAAAATACCATTGAGCTGTCACAGGACCAATCAGAAGCAGATGGGTATCATCATGCTTTTTCAAAAGCTCCAACAGAATTTTCTGATTTTTCTGGTAATCAATGCGTGAAATGCAAAGCAGAAGTTTGAATTGCTCCGGAATATTGTACTTTTTGCGGAAAATTCCAGCTTCGGGCAGAGTCCGATGCAAAATGCCGTTGGGGAAAAGTTCAACTCTTTTTCCGGGGTAACGCTGCTGCAGTTTTTCCACTTCTTCACGGCTTAAAGCAAGAAGAAGATCCGCACAGCTTTCAGGTGTTCTGCGGGTACGGAAAATGCGGTCGATGATACCGCCGTAACTGAATTTGTGTTTCAACGGCTGAAGCATCAATTTCATCTCCTGTTCCGGAATGGCACAGGCGCCGCCGTGCAGACTCATCACAGCAGGAATTGAATATCTTTTCGCAATACGCATGGCGTAATTGGCAAGTCTGCCGCCTGCGTGCAGATGAAAAACATCGTATTGTTCAAGCTTGAGCGTTTTCATCAAATCTGGAGAAAACGGATTGCCGCCCTTTTTATCCAGAGCAATTTTATCCTTTTCAGGCATGGGAAAGTAGGGATAAAAGTACGGAAAACGCCTGATGATAATACCGTCAATGACTTCTGTTCCCACCTTATCCAGAGCGGCAGTACAGAGAATCTCAGGCGTCAAGCCCTGAGCTTTCTGCTGTTTGGCGATATGCCAGACAACGCTTTCGGTACCGCCCCATTCAGAAAAGGTGAAACGGCGGACAATATGAGCGATTTTCATTTTTTTGTCCCCCGGAAATAACTCATTTTCTGCGTATAACGGTAGACGGGAGCATAGAAAATTTCTTTTACACTACGGTGTTTCAGCAGATAAATCCAATCGCGCAGCGTTTCTGCACAAATACTTTTTATTGTCCGCAGAAGTCCGGGGAGAAGTTTCCCCATCTGTTTATCTGCAACGCCTTCGTTGAAAAAACGTTTCTTTACTTCCGGCAGCGTGTAGTTGTGGGAGTGTTCAACAACGGCCTCCGGGACATACACGATTTTAACCTCGCGGCGATTGACCCATTGGGAGTCCTCGGAATACTGGAAGGTTTCATCAAAGGGGTGCTGTATCAACTCTTCTTTGCGGAATCCTGAGGAAACCAGAGAAAAGAATTTGTGCCAGTGCCGTGAAACGGAGCCGTCACCGAAAGCGCGTTCATAATCTTTGCGGACAACGGCAAAGGCATCTCTTCTTGCAATCTGATTGCCGAAAACGCAGTCAACGGAAGAGTCTTTCAGAGGAAGAACCAGATTTTTCAGATATTCCCTGTGCTGCGGAATGGCATCGGCGTTGTTGAATACAATGTATTCCCCCTGCGCCATACGCACCATGTGATTGAGAGTTCTGCCGGGAACATATCTTCCTTCCGGCGGAGAAATGCGGCGTATCTGCGGGATACCTGCCAGATATTCTGCTGTTCCATCGGTGGAGTGATCGTCGCAGGAAACGATTTCAAAAACGTCATCAACCTCTTGCGTCAAAAGAGCTTCAACCGTCTTGCGAACAAAAAGAATATCATTGTGAGAACGCATCAAAACCGAAATCATCGGGATTCCTCCTGACAACTTTGAAGAGCCTCTTCAATCGTGGTATAGATTTCAAAAACACGGTAAACTTTAGTGATATCCAATACAATCTGCATATCGGCGCTGACTCTTGCAAGTTTGATGACGGAATCGTTTTCCAGAGCCTTCTGCTCAACAGCAAGAAGAGCATCCAGTCCGTAGTTGTCGATATTGACCAGTTTTTCCAGATCAAGGATGATTTTTTCGCCCGGCTTGATGCGCTCGCTCAAGGCGTATTTGAAGTTTTCTGCACCGTTCCGGTCAAGGAACATCTGCAAATGGGCGACCAATACATTATCAATATACTCAAAACGCATTTCCATAAGTTATGCCCTCCGCAGTTTTTTGGTGATTTTGCCGATGATCTTTTTGGCGCGGATCTTTTCGGCATGGTCAAACATCATAAAATAGAGTGCCGGGAAGTAAATCAGAACTCCGGAAACTCCCGCCAGTGCCAGCAGGAAAAATTCATGCATGGCTCCCCGCAGCAGATAGTATTGCCAATAAAAGAGCATGCCGGTTGCAAGAGCAAGAAGAGCCGGTTCAAATAAAGAATACAAAACAAAATAACGCGCTTTCATATTCGTCCGTTTAATAAGATGCGGAATAACGAAAAACATCGTTCCGATACCTTTGGTCAAAATCATTGCACCGACAACAATCAGTTCGTGCGGTCTTATCAAAAGTCCGACGACGGAAATCACGATAAAAAAGATACTTTCAAAACTCTGAACTTTGGCAAGAAACTTGTGCTCTTCAGCCATTGTAAGGAATTTTTCCGGAATGATGCGATACACCAGCAGAAAATACACAAACATCACCATCAAACGGCAGATGAACGCCGCTTCTTCGCTTTCAACATTAAAGAGCAGAAGAATGATTCTCGGCGCATAAATCATCACCATCACCGTTGCCCCCGCCGCAAAAAAATTCACCCAGCGGATGGAACGCATCAAAATCTGAGCCAGATGCGTCATGCGGTTGCGGCTGTGAAGCAACGCCGATATAGGAGAAAGATTTTCCACATAAGGCAGAGCAATTTGCTGAATCAGAAACGGAATGCGGCTGCCCAGCTGAAAAATGCCGACGGAAACAAGACCGCAGAAAATACTTATCAGAAGAAACATTCCGCGTTCCCAGATCATACGTCCGATGGAAATAATGTAAACGGCAGTTGAAAAACGGAATATACCTTTGAAAATCTCCTTGTCAAAAGCCAGACAAATACGGAAACCGGGAATACTTTTCCAGACAGAAACAAGCATGGCAAACTGGGTTAAGCCCATAACCAGCATGACAAACAGCAGCAGTTTAAAGAGACCTGCGCCGACAGAAAAGATAACAATAACGCCGGCAAGTTCCACGATTTTTGAAACAACGATAATATAATTACGCAGATAGAGTTTCTGCAATCCGACCAGAATTTCAGGAAATACGCCCAGCGGAAACACAACTGTTGCCGCAAGTCCGCTCAACAGCAGCGCTTCACGGCAGAAGTAAATATATTCCGGCGTGGCATCCGCTTTCAGGTGAAAGAGTTCACGGACATAATACATGCCGACAAATGTCAGCGGCAGAATCAATAAAGCCATGCTCACATGACTGAAAAAGATACTGGAAACGGTATGATTGAATTTTTCAATATCTTTTTTATAGAGTTCCGTTGCAGTAACTTTCTGCGCCGCCACGCCGAATCCCAGGTCAAGCAATAGAGCGTAACTGAAAAAACTCCACAGCATAACCCACAGTCCGTACTGCGCTTCGCCCAGATGACTGATGAGCCAGCGGGTAACGAGAATGCCCTGCACCAGCCGGACAAACATTGAAAAATAATTGGTGACAGTATTTTTGAAAAACGGAATTTTCATAATGCTCTTGCTCTTTCTATCATAAAATTAAAATAATCTGCAACATGTTCAATATTTTCCGGCAATGCTCCGTTTGAAAGGATTGCGGCAAAGGAGTGTTCATTTTCAGGCGCAAATCCATGCATACCGTTCAACGGTTTACCGCCCATATCAGAGGGAACGATCTGGATTCCCGCATCAAGCAGGAATATGCCGTCTCCGAAAATACGGTCTGAACGGTAAATTTTATATGCTTTTTCCTCATCTTCACTTAAAAAGTGTCCGGGGAAATCTTTCATAATTCCGGTAATCACGTTTTCGGCTTTTTCATTCAAATAATAGAATCTTGCCATGGTTGAATCGTAACAGGCGCCGTAATCTTTGCCGAAAACCAGTCCGCTTTGAGCAATTTTTTCCATGACATCCACGGTTCCCGTAAGCGGCGTCATGCCGTGATCGGAGATGATGGTAAAATGCACATTTTGAGCATTATCCTGCGCTTTTTGATAAAGGCAGAGGATTTTGATTTTCATCTCGTCAAGTTTGGCTTTAATCACGGATTCATTTTTAATATTGTCATGCAGAACACCGTCAAAACCTGCAGTGTAGACAAAGAGAAAATTTTTGCCGTTTTCAATAGCTTCTTCTGCGGCAAGATAGTTTTCATCATCGCTCAAATGCCAGTCTGAAATATGAAAGTCAACGTTCATTGTAGTTAAAGTATCATGCAGATTGGCAATATTTTCCATACCTCCTGCGATAAAAAGGTCACGTTTTTCGCAGTAGTCCATGAATTTGAGTTTCCACAGCGGCATACGGTAAAGCTGAAAATATCCGGTAAAACCGTAAAGTTTCTTTATAAGTTTTGAAAGATGATGCCGCACCCTGCCCCTGTTCCAGAAACTTGCGGGTTTGAACAGCCATGCCAGACGGGAAAATGTCTTGAATGGAGAATCTTCTGGCGCAAAACGGAACAATCCCAGGTGTCCGTGTTCAGAAGGCGTTTTTCCTGAAAGTATGGAGGGAATGGCACTGCTGGAGTAACCGAACTGCATATCAACCTTTTTGCGGTACGGCAGAATGTCGGTCAGGAATTGATGATCATTTACAATCTTCCATCCCAGCGCATCTATGAATAAAAATATTTCGATTGTATTATTTTTCATATTGACCTCACGGCAGCGCACGGTATCCGGGGAGTTGACGGAAATCGGCGGCGGGTTTACGGTTCTTCAATTTTACAGAAGGAAGAGCAGGTTTCTCAATGAGATACCCCGTTGTGACAGCGGCAGGAGCAATCGTTTCCCAAACGCTGTATTCACTTGACGGCACACTTAAAAATTCAAGATTCACATAACGGCGGAAAATCGGGAGTTTATCAGCATTTTCTTTATAAACCATTTTGACGGCATTGCGGTCAAGCCCGAAAGTGTTGCCGTAAGGGGTGATGCCGGGAACGAATTCTCCGATATTATCAGCGTAACTTACCAGATCAAGGAAGGCTGCGGGATAAACTTTACCCAATCCTGAAGTCATGGTTCTGCCCGGGGCATTTGCCCCGTTGTGAAAGTCATTGGCAAGATATGCACCTTGCAGAAACTTATCTTCTCCTGTCAGTTTGTGGGCGGCAATCAAAGTTGCGGCACGGCGCAGGGGGTGATAATTTCCCCAGCTCATCGCATGGACCCAGCCCGCATGAGGAGCATGCCACAAGGTGCGGTAGGGATAGGCGTTCTCCTGTTCCAAAAGCATTTTTTCAGCATTTTTCAAGATCACGGTGCGGTACTCTTTCTGCAAGCGGGCAAGTTCTTTGACAGGATGAAGTTCAAGAATCATCCAAGACAACGCCGACCATCTCCAGAAATCTTTATTAAAAGTGTCTTTGATGCGTTTTTGCTCATTCAATACCGGTTCAAGATATGAGCTGTTTCCGGTAAGGATATAAAGATTTGCGCCCGCTCTCAGCAGATTTTCTGCGTTAAGATACGGTTCCTCGCAATAAAAAATCATTCTGTTTTTCAAGCGGAACCATGAAACAAGTCTGTTGCGCGGCTCCATGGCAAAACACCATGCTTTTTTGGCTGAATCAAGATATTTTTCAGCCTCTTGAACGGCACCGGCTTTTTTCAGAGCAAGCGCAAGGGTGCTTGCTGCGGAAGCATATTCAAGCGTTCCGTTACGGCTTGGTGCTGACACATAATAAGTGCGTTTGTCTTTATCGGGCAGTCCCTCCCCCGGACCGGGGTGTCCTGTGGTTTCAAACCAGGTGCCGACACCGCCGTTTTTCATCTGAACGGCAAGCAGATGTTTCAAGCCCCAGGCGGCTTCATCCAGAATATCGGGAATACCGTTGCCGCTCTCGGGAATATTGAGTTGTCCGTCAATGAAGTTTTCACTTTTCATTAAATAAACCGTTGCCAGATCATTGACGATTCTCAAGTGATAGGGTCTGCGGTCATAATCCGCCGCATCGTGCCAGCCGCCGGGAGCAGTTACTATTTCATTTTTATATATCTGATACTCTTTTATCAAATCAAAGGCTTTGACTTCGATGGGGTTTTCTTTGATATCAAAGAAACCGTAATTGCGCGCCCCCCTGCCCTTGCGGTAATGTCCGGCATTGCCGGGGAAACGTCCCCGGATGACAGAAGAGTGACACGCTTGACTTGTCCACGCAGTAAAAGGCTGTGCTTTTGCAATACCGCAACGCTTGTGATAAAGCCCTCTTGCATGGATATAAAAGGCTTCGTTCAAAGTTTCAGAGCCGATAACAAAATCCATGCTTCTGCCGATTGAGTCCACATAAAAATAATACTTGCCCGGTGTATTGAAATTGGAATAATCCAACTCCAATACCTCTTCGCCGGTGAAGGGGATATTTCCCTGATATTTGGGGTCATCCCGGCGCATTTTAAGAATACCTTTGTACACAGTTTTTCCATCAGAACTGCGGCGTAATTCAAATGTTTTTCCGGCAAGATGTTTCAGGGGAAGAGCTCCTGCTTTTCCAAGCCATGCGCCCAGGTAGGCATATTTTCTTTTCTGATTTATGCCGTTGCCCAGCTGATTGAGTTTGAATACGGGACTTGGAATATTTTTATCGTAACGCAGAACCGTTTTTCTGTTCAAACTTACTTTATCGCCGTGTTTCAGAGGGTGAGCAAGTTTGATATATTGATAAAAGGTCACATCCGGTTTACGCAAGATTCTGCCGTCTTTATCGCGCAACAGAGCATTTTCTTTTTTCCAGACAAAATCACCACGGTATTGAGAAGAAATAAGTCCGGCGGGATTTGAGTTTTTCCCTTTGACAACCACCACTTGCGGCGTGAGAAACTCGTATTCAACGGCAGAAGAAAACAGGGGAAAGAGGAGGAGTATCAGCAAAAACTTTTTCATGCTTTCACCTCAACTTTTCCGGCAGCAAATGCGTTACAATACTTATTGAGGATACCCAGCGCAGCAAAAAGTATCATCATCTGAATAAAGTTCACCTGCTGTTTCATCACCCATTCAAGGGTGGATTGCAGATAAACTGCGGTCAGTCCGCCGACGATTCCGGCGGGAATATAAAACAAATTGGTACGCCTGAGTTTTTTCACAAGTTTGCAGGCGGCAACGTAATAATATCCCAACCATGAAAGAAACGCCGCAAGAGCGAGAAATCCGCATTCAGCGCCGACCAGCAGATAACTGGTTTCAACAATACCCTCTTTGAAGTCTTTGGCGATACGCTTGTTTCCGTAACGGTATTCGCAATAGGGATAAGGCGGATTGATTTTTATACCCCAGTTGTTCAAGCCGACACCTGTAAAGGGTTTATCTTTCATCATGTTCCATGCTGAAGCGGCAAGATACTGCCTTGTCATCAGAGATTCTTTGGGCGCATTTTCAAACCGCTTGATGATGTTGGGAAGAAGAAGCAGCGCACCGAAAAAGCACAACAGAAAAATCGGCATCAGAATCTGGATTTTACGGAAATGGAACTGATAACGCAGAGAAAGCAGCGTTGTAATGGCACAACCTATCGGCAGACAAACCATTGCGCCGCGGGAATAGGTCCGCATACACGCCGCTGAAGCCATCAGAAAAAATCCGGCAAAGAGAAAACGTTTCCAGCCCTTGTTGCGGTTGAAGTAATAAGCAAAAAATACCGGAGACACCAGACACATGTACATTCCCATACTGTTCTGATGCGGAAACAATCCGTTTGCCTGGTGAATGCCCTTGACGTGCTGACAGACAACAGACAGAAAAGTAACTGCGGCAACGATACCGAAACAGGTCATGACGGTATTGAAATCCCTTGTCCAGTAAAGATAATAATAAGCGCAGAGAAACACCACATACATCATGATCATCTTCCAGAGTTCAAACCACGAGTAGAGCATATTGTCTGCATTGGCAAACGAGGGCAGACAGAGCAGAAAATATATCCAGTAGATTTTACTCCCGGCATCCGGCAGCAGCGGTTTTCTCTGATAATGCAGCAGCATGGCTATTAACATAGCTCCGGCAATAAGATACACCAGAGACACTTCCATTCCGCGCGAAGTACCGCGATAGGTTTCATGCGAAAAAAAGTTGATTGAGACCTGATTGAACATCATCACCGGCAGGAGTACGGCAAAAAACGCATAGCGTATGTACTTGCTGTTCATCGCAAGCACATACCCCAGCGGCAGTACGCCAATGAAGGCAATGATAAAAATCAGATATTTCATACTTTTAATTGGCAAAATTGATAACAGGGAATGTGAATGTACTTAAAAACTGAGCCGTCGGCAGCAGTTTTCTGACAAAGACATTGTATTCAGAAATATTGTCGTGCGGTACATAAACAACGTCTCCGGGCTGAAGTCTGACATTGGCACAGCGTCCGTGCAGAATACCATCCAGATCGACCCGGTAAAAGCGCGGATTATCCATGCCGCCGCGAATGATAACGGCGTGCTTGTAATACTGTTCCTTGAGTCCGAGACCGGAGGAAATCAGTTCAAGCACTCCCAGATTCTGATCCCACAATCTCTTGTGCGGACGGTTGATACTGCCGATGATGCTGACCATCGCTTCAGAACGCACGGCAATATAAATGTAATCGCCTTTTTTGAGTTTCACATTGTGCCAGCGGTCCCCCTGTTCAATGGCTTTTGCGAAATTGACCGGCAGAATTTTTCCGTCACGGACAATGATACTGTTCTGGAAATCGGCGGCATCCAGCATCTGGTCATCAAAGTCACGCACCGCAGAGCCGCCCGCTTTTGCAAAGAGATCGGCAAGACGCATACCGTTTGAAATGACAAACATTCCCGGATTATTGATGGCTCCGGCAATCGTTGCAGTCTGACTTCTGACATCAATGGCAAACACACCCAGTTCAGGATTTTTGATGTATTTCGCGTAAATTTTCTTGATTTTCTGACTGGCTTCTTCGAGGGTGAGTCCGGCAACCTGCACCTGTCCGGCAAACATGACACCGATCGCGCCATCCGGCGTTACCAGTGATTCCATGATCAAATCGGGGTGGTTGTAAACCCGGATACTGATTTTATCACCGGCATTGATCCGGTAAACGGGTTCTTTCTGTGCATCCAGTTGTTTGAGCAGTTCCAGCTGTCGGCGCTTGTCATCGTCGGTCAATCCAGCCTGATCAACAACACCTTCAGGGAGGTTATGAATATCGGGGAACTGATCGAAGTTTCCGGTATAACGGTCATAGCAGCCTGAAAGAAATATCATGGTGCAGAAAACAAGAGATTGTAAAAAGAATTTTCTCATCGGATATAATCTCCTTCAATAACTTTTTCAACGTCAGTAACTCCGGTTAAAATTGCATAAATACGGTGTTCTTCATCATGCAGTTTCAAAACCCGGCGCAATACCGCTCGCGGCGTTTTGAGTTTGCCGATATAGAGCAAAGTCGCATCGCAGATATCATGCAGCTGACGGACAAGCAGACACGATGCGTCAAAGGGTTTTTCCCGTGAAATACGCACCAGCTGATAATCTTTTTTCAACTGTTCTACAACTTCACGCAGCAGGGTGATTTCGTCAGGATCCATTCCGAAAAGACTGCGGACAGGGAAAAAGGCAAAACCGTAACCGTAGCCGTAACCTTTGCCGTCACCGGAAGAAAATCCGCGCAGATATTCCAGTTCATGATCGACAGCTTCTGCATCATTTCCTTTTCTTGTATAATTAAAACCGGTATTGCCGTTGTCTGAATAGTAGAAATGTCCGATTTTCTGCATATTGCCGCAAATCTTTTCCACCTCGCTTGCAAGAATCAGACGGACAAGAATCGTATTGCGTTTGGCAAGAGTAAACTGTTCGTCAAACATCACAGAACTCAAAAACGAACCGTCAAGAGAACACGAAAACAGTGTCTGCGTATTCTTTATGCGCAGAATAAAACGATAAAACATCTCGTTATTGATGACTTTGCGCTGCTCATGAGTAAAATTGGCATTTTCGTGCGGAATAACGCCGACTGTATCAAAAAAGTCCTTATGGAATGATACTTCTTCAATGCCGCTGATTTTACCGTAAACAAGATCATAAACAACGACAACAAGCGCATAAAGAGCGCTGAAAAAAATGCCGCCGATGAAAATAACGGCAAGAATTTTGACTGGAAACATTGAAAATGCCTTTGTGCTGACAACTCTCTCGTTGATGATGATATCATGAGGCACATGGGCGATACTGCTTCGCACACGGGTCAATTCCTCAACCAGCAGACTCACATTTTTGTTGGCAGTTTTCTGAAGCTGCTCAACCTGCTCATGCTCCGGAATCATGTGCTGGAGTTTCTTTTCTTTTTCTTTGACCAGTGCAATTTCCGCCTGCAGGGATTTCATCGAAAGTTCCAGCTGTTGAAGAGCAACTTCCGCCTCATGATAACGTGAAATAACCCCTTCGATTCCCTGAAGCATACTTTCAGCAAAATCAGTAATGTTATTGCGCTTTTTGAAATTTTCAAACTCTTTATTGACAGCCTCATACGCACTTTTTGCTTCAACAAAACGCGGATTTCTTTCGGCAAACATCAATTTCGCTTTTTCATACTCACGCGACGCACGGCGCAGCTCCTGAATATACTGTCTCAAAGTCACATGGAATTTGATCACCGGAGCCGGAATCGCTTTATAATTCCTTTGAGCAACAGAAAAACGGTAACGGGCATCAGAAAGTTTCACATTCAATTCCGCTAAAGTTGCAGATTGTTCGCCCTGCATTTTTTTCACAGTACCCATCTCTTCTTTGGGATGGATGATACCGTATTTGCGATGCAGAGCATGCAGATGTTCTATCTGCGTTTTCTGGTATATCTGAACTTCACGCAAACGCTGTTCACGGGTTTCAAGAAAGTTCCGCAATTCTGCGGTTCTGTACTCCTCATAATTACGGATACCGATGGCAACAAAGGTATTGAGTAATTGTTTAACGTATTCATCACTTTCTCCGACACCGGTAATGACGAACATATCATGATGATCGCGCAGAAGTTTGACTTCAATGCTCTGTTTGAGAACTTTTTGCTGTTTTTCGGTCAAATGCAGTTCTTCAACCAGTTGATGAAAAATCTGTTGACGGGCAAACACCCCCAAAACATGATTGATGCTCAGTGGTTTCACCTCTTCACTTGCGCGCGGCGTATAAAAGAGCGTCACAGCCCCCTCAAATTTTCGCGATGAATTTTTAAACTGAACCGCACGCAGAATTATGCCCGCGGCAATCACCAGCACAAAAACGCCCAGTATGCTCCATTTAAACTTATACAATGTGAAAAGAACCAGTTTCTGATACATCTGCAGTTTCTGCATCTGTCTGGTTTCCGCCTGTACACTCAATTCATTATCCAGCGTATCCATAACATTCCTTATCAGTTAAAAATCAGCCAACGCTGATAGAGTTTACTGTTTTTATCTATCTTTTCCGGCATTATTTTTAATGCGGCATAAACATCTTCAAGCAAAACAGCCGTTGCCGGCATGGTATAAATTTTCCAATCTCCAAGCGGCAGAGTATGGCTTTTGAGAGAGTATTTCACAAAATTTTTCAACGACACTTCGCCGCTTTGGCAACAGCGTTTATACAGATTGCTCCGCAAATCTCCCTTTCCGGCACATTCCAGGAGCATTTCACAGAAGAAATCACGGACACCGTTCCAAAAATCAGTCATATTTTCATGCGTGTGTCTATTCGGAGAACTTTTGAACGCCACCGCCTCACGGTAAAGTTTTTTCCAATCAGCGGATAAATCTGTTTCTTCAATCCAATTCAAGCGTTCCGCAATATGCCAGCGGTATTTTCCCCCGGCAATAAGCACGGCATCCCCTGCCCCGAGAACAGCTTTGTAAAGATTCCGCAGAATAAAATCCGTATCCGGGGAGTTCTGAGAAATCTTTTCGCCCGCAAGCAGCAATCCCATCCCCCGGTTGAGCAGAAGACGGCAGACTTCTGAAAACGGCAGTTCTTCAGCAGGAAGTGCAGGCAGATACTTTTCAAGCAAATCTTCACCGCAGACAAGACAATATCCGCGTTTAAGCTCCTGCAGCATCAGACGTTTTTCATTCTTTCTGATATCGCAAACCGTCATGATACGGCTGAAATCGACATCGACTTTCAGCTTTTCTTCATATTTTTCAGAAATTTCTTTCAGGAGTTTTTCATCTTCAGCGGAACTCTCCTGTGCAAAGACAAAGAAGTCAAGATCGTTGTAAAGAATACCGTTTTCACGATCAAGCCGCACCCCGCCGTCACCTCTGCCGTAACTGCCGCCAAGATATACAGACAACGCCGTCCCGGCGAGAACTTCCCCGATTTCACGGAGCACTTCCGTCAGCAGAGCATTGGCTTCTTTATCGCCGCAGGCTGTGAAATTTTTATGAACGTTTGCGTTCGACATGAGTTGCGAATCCTCTTTTTCCCAAACTCCGCAGGACAACCAGCAGAACCAGGAAACATGAACAGTGATAGTGATAATAATAGTCATAAATACGCCGCTGTTCGGGCGTATTCTGAAGTCCGTAGATTTCTCCCATCTGGAACACAAAGTATTCATTGGCAGGGTGACTTTTGACCAGTTCTTTGCGGAAAAACAGCACCGCCCAGTAGCCGGGATAACGATCCATCGAAAGTTTCCAGCACCAGTGCGATTTTTTATTCACCAGATAAAAGGGCAGCAGCAGCAGATAAGGTATCGCCAGAACCAGTGCCAGAACCAGTGCTATAAAATGTTCCCATAAACGCAGAATCCATGCCGAACGGTTCTGAATGGGCGAAAACGCATAACTGAAACTGTTGCGTTCAAGCACGCCTCCGGTAAAGGGATCAATAATCCGCCCCGGGGTGACGATTTTGTTTTTGATCTCCAGTTTTCCTGCGGCATAAGTGCGGTCAAAAATGATGGCGTGTTCAACGGCGCACTCTTTATCAACCAGAGAACGTTCTCCGATAACGGCATCTGAAATTGTGGCTCCGCTTTCAATAACGGTATTGTCTCCGAGAACCAGAGGTCCGGACAAAGTGCAGTCATTTTTGATGACGACGTTGGTTCCCGTGTGGACATTATCCGTAATGGAGTAACCGGGCAGATTATAAAAGTCATCGTTCAAAACCTGAAAGTTGACTTCAAAATAACTTTTAAGAGAATCAATGAGGTAAAACTCAATATTACTCCTGTAAAGAACGCCGTCTTTGTAATAATAAATTCCATCCGCCGCCCCGTCATCTTCACAGGGGACAAAAGACTTCTGCAGTTCCTCAAGCGTATGCGCCTTGGGCATAAGCATACCATGCAGAATCAGACAATCCTCTCCGCACTCTTTTGCATACACTTCAAGCAGATGACGGACAGTATCATGTCCGCCGCCTCTGCGGTAATCAAGAGCAAGCGCGCCCTGCTGATATTCATAGAGCAGTTCAGCAAGATGTTCATTATAAGTCGGTCCCAGAAGCAGCAGAGATTCCGCCTCACAGCGCAGGGCAAGATCGATAAAATACTCAGCAGCGCAGCGTCCGGCAACAGGCATCATGCCCAGACTGCGGTCAGGGAAATAATCCTTGCACCACTCCTGCGCCTGAGAATAGGGATTTATCAGCAGATTTTTCATATCACCAGGCCCCCTTCCCCGTCAAAATTGCCGGAATGGTTTTCAACAGAATAAGAAAATCCTTCCACGCACTGCGGCTGGCAATATACTCTTTGTCAAGCGCAATCTGCTTTGAAAAAGGCAGCTCACTTCTGCCGGAAACCTGCCAGATACAGGTGATTCCCGGTGTGATATTCAGGCGTTTGCGTTCTTCAAGAGAATATGTCCTTACCTCAGAAGGCAGCGGCGGACGGGGACCGACCAGACTCATGTCTCCCAACAGAACATTAAAGAGCTGCGGCAATTCGTCAATGCTGAATTTGCGGATGAATCTGCCGACGGGCGTGATACGCGGATCACGTTTCATTTTAAAAATAACGCCGTCGCTTGATTCATTGTGTTTCATAAGTTCCGCCTTGCGCGCCTCGGCATCAATATACATACTGCGGAACTTATAGAATTTGAAGTGTCTGCCGAACCGTCCCACACGGATCTGACTGAATATAATCGGTCCGGGACTGGTCACTTTAACCAGAAGTGCCGTCAGCAAAAATACCGGACTTCCGCAGATGATCGCAAAAAGAGCAAGGATAATATCCATCAATCTCTTGAATGCCGCCGAACTGCGGATCGTCAAATGCCACAACACCATCCGTAATTGAATATGGTTATGCTTGAAAACGGAGGGGCGCTTCAGTTCCCGCCTCAATGCAAGTATTTCTTCGTATTGTGTCATTTTTATTTCTTCCTCTTTAAAGAAAACATAAAATTTCTCAACTCATTTCTTCCGGCTGTTATATTGCCGTATAACGGAACGGAAAACTGATAGGTGTGATAATTTCCGCCCGGTTTGAAGTGGCGGCGGAATCCGAGAAATCCCGGAGTGGAAAATCTTTCGCTGCTGTACCACACCCAGACAAGAATGCGGTTTGCTCCTTTTTGCGCCTCGATTTCGGTAACAGCAAAATTATCCTGCAAATAAAAAATCTTTTCAGAATGAACGGTCCACATGCTTGTCCGCAGACAATGACTTGCCGGGTGTATCTCATAAATATCATCCCCGCACCGGACAGCCAGAACAGAGATGTCGGTGTTATTTTTTGTATAACGGAACTGACGGACTTCTCCGGTTGCAAAAAAGCGTTTCGTATTTTCATCAGGCTGAATCTTTCTGCCCCAGAATTGCCCGCAATGCGAGGAAAATTCAGGAATGAAACTCTTTCCTTCAAAATACAGTTCCTTCGTATGCAGCAGCAGCAATCCGCTGGCACAAACCGCCGCTGAAAAACACAGAGTGCTGCGTTTTACGATTATCCCCGTCCTGCGGATATACCATATCCAGACAAGACTCAGAACCGTCAGCAGAAACTTCACCGACCATGCACACCAGACCGGACACATCAGAAGCAGAGAAAGCTGATAACTTGAACTGGGTGTCCCCAGAAACACAATAAATGCCGCAGGCAGAACACGGAATGCAAACTGCCAGGAACAGGTCAACCACACCGCAGCCCAAATCACCCCCGCCGCCGAAGCAACAGAAAGAGCGTTGATGTGATGAAATGATCCTCCCGCAGTCAAACCGAGCATGGGCAGCAGCAGAAACAGCGCAAAATAATCACATTTGCCGATTTTTTGAGAACGCAGCGCCCAAACTGCCGCCGGAATGGCCGTCAGATAAAAAATCCAATCCCAGCGGTCAAGTCTGGAACCTTGCCACGCCTGCAGAAGATAAGAAAAATGAATGCACAGCGGCAGAAAAGACAATGCGATGAAAATCTTTTTTATCATTGTTTTTCCTCCGCATTCTTTCCGTCAGGAACTGCCAAAAGTTTACCAACTCCGACAAACAACAGCAGCGCAAGAATGATCTGCACATACCCGAGGGCAATATGCCAGGTGTTCTGCAGAACCACTTCTCCCAACTGTCTGTAAAGCAGCACAGTCAAAACGATCCGCAGACTGTTGCCGATAATGATCGAGGGAATAATAAAAGCAAAATGCAAACATTGCAAAAAAAGTTTTCTATGCAGAATTTCAACGACGATAAACGCAATCAGAATAAAGGCATCAAGCTGATTGATTCCGCTGCAGGCATCGGTAATGGCGATATTCAGTCCCGGCAGAGTAAGGGATGTTCCCGAATAAATAACATCAACCCCGAACATCTTCAACATTCCGGCACTCAGTACCGTTGCATTCAAACGCAACGGGAAACTCAAAAGAAGCATAAATTCTTCATGATAGGGCATAAATACGCAACACCACAGCGCAGGTGCAATACAGATAACTGCCATCAGTCTGCCGCTGAAATAAAGAACCAATGCACAAATCAAAAACGAAAACGCAAACGCTGTACTCAAACTGCCGGGAAAATCGTGCGATGGAAGCAGCGCAAGAATATTGGCAAGAACCACCAGTCCCCAAGCCATTGCCTTTTCAGCCCAAGACGGCTGTTTGCGGAATGTGGAAATAGAACTTTTCAACATGAGCGCAATCAGCAGTCCTGCCATCACCAGATCGACCAGCGCAGCGTCCCACATTCCCGAAGAGAACGCCGGAACTGCGGCAAAAAAAGCAACAAGCCCCAGAAGCGTTCCGTACAACGCTCCCAGGGGGTGTTTGGCAAGTCTGGCAAGTAATATCTTCATTTTCTATTGCGGCATCTTATTTAATTTTTTTGTATATTCAAGCGCGACTGCATTATCAGGCGCAATAACTTTAAGTTGACGGCACAGTTCCCGTATTTTTTCCCGTTGCGTATTGATATCGTATTTTTTGATACGGTGTTCAGTTCCGGCAATCCAGAGTTTTTCCATCGGTTTCCGGTAACGGGCGGCAGATGACAGTTTCACGATGTCCGGAATCTGTTCAAAACGCCCTTTTTTGTGCAGTTTATCAGCGTAACAAAGCTGCGTTTCAGGCATTTGCGGTGCCTTATTATAAGCACGCTGCGCTAAAATCAATGCCTGATCTGCATTGCCGCTTTCAGCATAAAGTTCAGCCATATTCAACCAAACGGCAATTTGATAAGGAGACTCCTGCGGAAAAAGTGCATATTTTTCAAGTGCCGCCCGGTGATGTCCGTTTTCCCCGAGCGTCTTTGCGGCAAAGAAAAGCAGTTCATAATTATTTTTTGCATCTGCTTTTTCCAGCAAATCACACGATTGTTTCACATTTCCCTTCTTCAAAAGAAGAAGTGCCCGGCAGAACGGAGAATAGGTTTTATCTTTACTTAAAAACAACAGATCTTTCTCACGCATTGAACCTGAAGCAAAAGCCCAGTACTCCTGAAGAATTTCCGGAGCAAAGTTCTTTTGGAACAATTCAGAAACTTTATCATAATCTTTTTTCTGCATATTCAAAGCAATCTCATAACGCAGCATATCTTTGGAAGTCTTTGCAAATGTCTGTTTGTAATATGCAATCAGGCGTTCCGCTTCAACCAAATCCCGTCTCAAATAGTACTCAATACCGATTTTTATCACGCCCTGATCGCGGTTAAAACGTTTCAAAGCATCTTTCAGCAGAATAACATTGACGGAATTTGTTCTTTTCTGAGCAAGCAGCATAAGTTTTGCAGAGAAAACTTCAGGTTTGCGGCGGTAAAGGACCTCTGTCAACGGAAGAAGTTTTTCCGGTTCGGTTTTATTTCCGGAAAATTGTTTCTTCAAATATTCCGATACGATGTTATCCGCCTGCTCCTGCAAATTCAAATAACTTTTGTGAGCAAGCAGCACTTTATAACTTGTCAAAACTGCTGTCAGGTCATTCCCCTGAATATCCGCACAGAAAAACATAAATGCAGCAAGCGGCGTATTGATATTGTCCCGCAGAGGAACAGTCAACTCTTTTAAACTTGCCATATCCTTTTTTGCCAATGCAATCAGGGCATCAAAATAATAACTGCTTAACATGGCACTGTTGCCGGAATCTGATTGATAATCCGCCTGCAGTTTGGCAATTTTACCGGTTTGATTCAACAGGCAATAGATTTCCGCAACCTGCAGGGCAATGGCTTGATCGTGATAGAAAGAAAGGTGGTCTTCAAAAACTTTCAAAGCTTTTCCGAAATTGCGGCAGCGGGCATAAAAACGCCCGAGTACCGGGGCAAAAGCGTATTTATTCAGCTCATACGCCTGAAGCAGACTTTTTTCAGCATTGTCAACAGCCTGCAGGGAAAAATAAAGTTCCGTTTCGGCTGCAAGCAGTTCCTGAGTTAAAAAAGCATCATTACTTTTTTTGAATTTTGCAAGAGCAGTAAGTTTCTGTTCAATGGACAAGTGTTTATAATGAAAAAGCAACAGGGCGAGTTCTCCGACCCCGTTTTCTTTGTTGCGCCGGGAAAGCTGGACTTTATACTTGTTGATATTGCCGTTGTGTCCGGCTGCGTAGAGAAGAAGCTGATGTTCTCTGTCAGAAAGAGAACTTTTTTGTGCCAGAAAATTTTCCAAACGGTCAAAATAACGGGCAAAGCAGAGACTGTTGATGTATTTTTCACTGTTTTCAGAACTTAACGGATTGAGCCTGTAAGCCATGAAACAATAATAGACCTGTTCGGGATAAACTTTTTTCTTACCGGCAATTTCCCCCAGCATGACAAATGCCGCCTCATTGTCACTGTCACTGCGGATAATATGCAACAGTTGACTTTCGGCAAGAGTCAGAGAATTTTCATCGCCCTGCAAAAAATTATTTCGTGCCTGTTTGAACAAGCGGACATTCCGGTAATTGAACAAAAGCAGATAAGCCGTCATACCGATACACCCGAGGAGTATCAGGACTGATAAAATAATCAGTATGAGACGATACTTTTTCATTCTTTACGCAGTTGTCCGCTGTCACAATCACGATAATTATTTGGAAGCGATAAGTTTTTTGCGTTTCTTGAGATAGACAACAGCACCGCCGCCGACAACCAGCGTGGCAATGATTCCGGGCAAAGGCTGACCGGAGGGCGTCTTACCTGAAGCATTGGCATTGTTGACCTTGAACACATAATACTCATGCGTTCCGTTGGATCCCCAATTGCCGCCGCCGAGATACAGATTGCCGTTTTCAACACGGGCTTTTCCCCAGATATCATCTTCAAACGGTTTCTGCGGTTTGGTAGAGAGGAAAGTATTTCCCTCTTTATCCGTCACATACAGACCGATACGGTCATTCGCAGAAAAAGTTGCAGCCAGACCGTTATTGAAAGAACCGGTTGCGCCGGTATCCAGATTGTACCAGCCGTAATCGCTGACACCTTCACCGCGGTCAATAAAGTTTTCGTGATCTTTATCTTTTCCGCTGCGGGCAAGGTCAAAAGCAACCGTCGTATCAGAATCAAAGATCAACCATCCCTGATTACCTTTGGACTCATACTGATACGCAGCCTGAACAGTCACAGCCGACACCAGAAACATCACAGCAAACAATAAATTTTTCATATTTTCCTCTCTTAAAATCAAAGACACCCGGTCATCCCCCGGATAAAAATCAATCCGGAATCGGACGTCCGCATAATATAGCACTTTATCAAAAATTTTTCAAATCACGGAGTTTTTGTCAGATCATCTTTCAGACAGATTTCCCGTAACCGTAAGCTAAAAGCTCAAATGCATCCAATCCATTGACTTGCGAACCATCGGTTGAACACTCATTCAGCGCAAGAAATGCCCTGTTTCTGCTGTGCCGCGGCGTAACTTCAATGACATTCCCGATCAAGTTCAGCATATCTTCAATTTGCAGGAGATGTTTTTCAGGAGAATCAAGCCCGGCAGCAAGTTTTTCTTGCAGACAAATATAACGCGCAAGTCTGCGGGAAATTTCCTGACATTTTCTGCTGCAATAATCGTTATAGACTTGACGTCCACGGGACTTGATTTGGTAATATTCGCTGACATCGGTAACTTTTCCGGCAGCATAGGAATTGAGTTTTTCCGTAAGTTCGCGGATTGCGACACAGCAATAAGCCCAGTTACGGTAATCGGCGGAGTGGTTGGAGAGAACTAACATCTTGCGTCTTCCTTTTTTTAATTGATAAAAGACGCATCAAGAGGCATTGACATAAACTGTGTCACGGATTTTTTTGACTGCCCGAAGACAATCCGCATCGCCGCAGAGAAAACCGCTCTCTGCAGCGTACCACCGTGGGTTCCGACCCCGGTTGGCGGGTATGATTTCATACCGCTCCTGATGCATGAACGTAATATAAATCAAGTTTTTCAAAAAGTCAAGCACTCTGTAAAAAATCACCTACTTTCTGACATGAGGGACGATTGTAAGATAGTGTGTCATAAGTCAAATGAAGTTTGAGAAATTTTCAAAAAATTTTCATCAAACGCTCTGTTATGGATGACCATTGAGCGCAGCATCAGCAACATTTTCCGCATACACGCACACCT
>SUVX01000137.1 GCA_015061725.1 Lentisphaerota bacterium | reverse complement strand
GTTTTTCTCATGCCCGCGCCGGACTCAAAACGCCTTATTTTTCAAAACAATGGTTTGAGGCTCTTGAAACTGCAGTTGATGAACTGATCAAAAACAACGCAAAATTTGCGATTTGGGATGAAGACAACTATCCCTCCGGCGATGCCGGAAACAGAATTTGCAACAGTTACCCCGAACTTGCTGCAAGTTGTCTTAATTTCCATATCATTGAAGCAGAAAAAGATACTCCAATCCTTGAATACTTTTCTGTCAACGGTGCTTTCTGCGGATGTTTTGCAGTGTATCCCAATGGCGAAATTTCAGATATATCCGACCATTGCGGCACTTTGAGAAGCAAATGGAATCCCGCTTTTATCAACATAACAGCCTATTCCCCTTTCGGACAGCTTCCCCTGCCCCACAGACGCCGTTCAATGGATACCCCCCGTTTTGCGCTTTCCTGGACTCCGGATAAAAAATGTAAAATTGTAACTTTTGAAATTCTCCGCAGTTCTCCCGGCAGGCATTGCAGCGATTTACTTAATGCAGAAACAACTCAAGTCCTGCTTGATATCATCCACGCAGAATACGAACGCCGTTTCGGTCAGAAAATGAAATATTGTTCCGCATCGTTCATGGATGAACCAAGTCCCGCAGGCATTTATCCCTGGACACGCAGTCTGCCCGAAGAATTTTTTAAAGATCACAATTACGAACTGCTGCCCAATCTGCCGCACCTTGTGCTGGATATAGCTGCCGCGTCTCCCCGTATAAGAAACGATTACCGCAAGACACTCCACCGTCTGCTCTGTCAAAATTATCTTGAACCGGTAAAAAAATGGCTTAACCAACGCAATATCGCAAGTGCCGGACACCTGACACGTTCAGAATACCTTTCCTGGTCAGGTCATCTCTGGCCCAATGAACTGCGCTGTTTCAAATACTTTGATATCCCCTGCTGCGATCCCCTCGGTGCCGGTACCGGCAAGCCCGGATGCATGGCACACCATATCGGAATCAAAGCCGTTTCCTCCGCCGCACGTCTTTTCAAAAAATGCGCTGCCGGTGCCGATGCTTTCGCCGTCGGCGGAGACACAATCTCTCTGCGCGATTTGAAATTCATGCTCAACTATCATCTGGTCATGGGCATTACCTGGTTCAATGTCCACGGATTATATTATACCCTTGACGGAGAACGCCGCGACGAAGCGCCGCCCTCGCTCTTTTATCAGCACGCCCAATGGCCGCACATGAAAACATTTCTGTCTTATCTCAAGCAGCGCTGTGCGGAACTTGACGGAGAACATCAAACCAATCTTGCTTTTCTTTATCCGTCAAGTGCTTTGCAGTGCCGTCTGCCGGCGTCTCCGGCTCCTGATGAGAAACTCCATAAAACAGCAGAGGCACTTTTATCTCAGCAAAGAGATTTTGAGTTGATTGATGAAGAAACGCTTTCAGAACAAACGCCAGCTGATTTTGCCGTATTGCGTCCGTATTTTATCGTTGCGCACGCTGCTTTCATTGAGAAAAAAACGGCCGTATGGCTTGAAAAATATGTTTCCTGCGGCGGACAACTTTTTGTTGCGGGCGTTACACCGGAGCTTATTGTTTCTCCCGGCACCGTCTCAAAAGAAATTTGGAGTTTTTCAGAAAAATACAAAAATGAGGATTTTATCACCGCTATCCCTGCCCCCGATATTCAAGGGGAACAAAAAGAAAATATCCTGATCAGAAAAATCCGCCAGGATAATAATACCCGTCTCTTCCTTTTCAACCGTGGCAAAAAAACATTCTGCGGTACTTGCGATGGAAAATGCATTGAACTTGCGCCAGGTGTTGCCGGTTTTGCCGAAGAATTACAAAAAAAAGATATGCCTCCGGTGCTTCCCGTATCAGATTTGAACGTAAGTTTCGGACTTGACAGTGTTCCCGTCAACCGGTGGAACACATACTGCGGTCAGCAAATCGATATTCTTGAAAAAGCCTCTCTCAATATGGAAAAATTTGCGGAATTCCGGCGTTTTTCAGCAACGTTCTCTGTTGAAGATGCTTTTCCCCTGCTTTTCACAACCGAAGAAGAAACCCTTTTACGCGGCAGTTTTGAATTAAACGGTATTCCGCTGACAGAATACAGAAAAGCCGATTTCCGCGACTGCCGCGAAGTGGAGTGTGATATAACTGCTCTTGTCAAAACAGGACGGAATATTCTCACTTTCAACGGGGTTTTATTTGAAAATCCGCCGTATCTGCGGGGCAACTTCACGGTAGAATTGCCTTTGGGCAACAGCGGTTATCCAACCCTTTCTGCCGCAGAAAAAAAGATTTTTCTTTCCGCGCCCTGTGATTACCGATATCTCGGATACGGTACATTTTCCGGAACGGCCGTGTATGAAGGAAAAGTCCGCGCGCCGCAAAACGGCTCTTACACGCTTGAATTTGCCCTGATTCACGATTCTGTAAAAGTTACTGTTGACGGCAAAGAACTTCAAACTCTGATTGCGCCGCCGTACAAACTTGAAGTGGCGTTGTCCGCCGGAGAACATTTCATTGCTCTTGAAGTTTGCAATGCCCCCGGTAACCGCGATATTCTTGCGGGACTTCCTGCCGGACTGCAGAGATAAAACTCTGCAATCCGGAAAATTTTTCAGAAATTCAAATGGGTTTTGATTTCATCCAGATCCGTATATTTGAGGATTCCTTTGATCAATGTTGAATGCGGCATGGGAACGACCTCTTTTGTCATAACATCAGCATAACTGCAGGGTTCGTCCCGAAAATTCACTCTGACTTTACAATCTGTGAAATACAACGCCGCCAATGCCGCAGGATACACGCCCTGCCCCCGGGCAAGCAGTTTGATCTCTTTGACTCCGCAGGAAACAAGCAGTTTCATCGCACACATGATATCGCGCACTCTGCCTGAAGCATAGGACGTATTCAACATATTTCCACACGCCCAGAAGTGATAATCATAACCGTAATAGCCGAAAGCCGACCGTCCGATATGGTCGGTTTCGTTGAGCATGGCAGGCTGAGATTCGTGCTGTTCGGGATTGCCCCACCAGCAGTAAGTATCACAGGAGCCGGGTGTCATGGCGCCGATTCCGCGCATATCAAGCGCAAAACGCTCAACGTCTCCCGCCGGAAGAGCCGCAAGTTCCGCCATTGCATCGCGGTGGGGAATGAACAACTCCACCGTGTCTGCCATCGAGCCGGCATGATAGCAGGTCAACGCATCAAACGGACGGTACAAGATGGACATGATACGGTCTTTTTCTGTTTCCAGTCCCCAGCGGGCGAAAAAGACTTCATGCGCCTGTTTATACAAACGCAAAACACGGAAATACGGTACTTCAACCTTTTTGATGTCAAGGATTTCTGCAAGTGCTGCCTTGCGTTCCTCAAAAGAAATATTCTTTCTCTTCTCAGCAAGAACTGCCGCCTTTTCCGCCATAAAATCTTTCGGATGGCGCGCCCCGGGCAAATCGTGGACGTTGCCGCTTTGCGTGCAGAAAAGTTCCTCTTCAGTGTCTGCCGGAGCTTCTGCCGGTTCAGGATATACCCAATTCAAACCAAGATGTCTGGTAAAAAACTTATACATCGCATCGCGGTTGGTATCGTGATAACCGTGTCCGTAAGCACCGAGGAAAGTTTCAACGTTTTCTTCTTTGCCCAGCAGTGTGTAGAATTTTTTGACCGTTTCAAACGTTTCACGCGTTCCGCGCGGATCAAAAAAGTCATTCTGCTGCCCCAGAATCAAATGCGGACGCGGCGCATAAGCAATCATCAAATCAGGCATTTCCAATCCGGCTCCGGGAACACCCGGCGGCTCCTGTTCAGCACAGCAGGGCAGTTCATTTTCCACATTATGCCGCCAGCTGGTCAGATAGCAGCTGGGCGCAACTGCCGCGGGACGCTCATCCACTGCGGCAAGGAATGATGACATGTTCCCGCCGCCGGAGTTGCCGGTAACGCCGATACGTTTTTCATCCACTTCCGGCATGGCACAGAGAACATCCAGCATACGGATGGCATCAAAAAGACACCAGGAAGAATAGGATTCCCCCACAAGATCAAACTGTCTTGCAATCATATTGTGCTGCCAGGTACAGCGGTTTTTCATATCGGCACTTTCACCTGTTCCGTAAAGTGCCTTTTCGCCCTGTCCGGAGGGGTCAAAGGTCAGAACAACGCATCCGTTGAGCGCAAGTGTCATGCAGCTCAAACGGTAAGTTGCGCTTGCTTTGCCGTTTTCTGCGTGTCCGCAAAGATACAGAACGCCGGGAACTTTGCCTTCGATTTTTTCAGGAATATAAACATTGGCGGGAACAAAGTCACCGGGACGGATCTCGCAGAGGATTTTTCTGATATAAAATCCCTCATGCCGGATAATGCCGCACTCAGTCACCGCAGGAAG
>SUVX01000136.1 GCA_015061725.1 Lentisphaerota bacterium | reverse complement strand
CAGCGAAAACTTTCTTTTCACGAGAAAAGAAGGTTTTCGCTTTCCCCCAAACCCCCTTTCACTTTCAAAGAAAAGCGGGGTATTTTGTTGTTGGGCGAAACCAGCCGTATTCTGCGGCGCACCGATAATGCCGCCGAGAATGCGGTCGTAATAAGTTTGATAATCAAGAGTTTTTTTCATTTTCAAATCCTTTCTGTAACTATTTTTTTTTACTTGCATAACATAGCACATTTTTTCAAAAAATAATACGGCAATCCGCTAAAAAAACAGTATTATCTGCGAT
This sequence comes from Lentisphaerota bacterium, assembly GCA_015061725.1. Classification (GTDB taxonomy): domain Bacteria; phylum Verrucomicrobiota; class Lentisphaeria; order Victivallales; family Victivallaceae; genus UBA1784. Next base: position 4,163 of record SUVX01000136.1, on the reverse strand, counting down.
TTGATAAATTTTCTGTTTTTTTCAAATTGCCGTATATTTGGGAGCTGTCAAACAAAAGGGCGGGTGAATCAGGTGAGCGGTAAAGTGCCGAAACAGACTTCATCCGCAAGTTTGTATTGCAATGCTGAATGAACTTTTTGTGAGTAAATTTACATAGAAAAAATCGGTGCCATTCTATGTAATGCTTTGCTGTTCATGTTATTGGGATTTAATTATTCCTTTCTGAATACTTTTTTCGTAACGCAACTGCGTGATTGCAGGTGAGGGCATCAACTCCGGCGTCGGCCATTGCCAGACCTTTTTCATCGGTGTTGACGCCCCAGGCGACAACACGCAAACCTTTGGAACGCAGAGCGTCAACAAATGATTTGTCTGCACGGAAATCAGCTTTGAAACTTATTCCGCTGAATTTGTGCTGACGGCAGAAGAGGGCTACCTCATCTGCGGATGGGAATTTTCCGAAATGTTGTTCAAGGTCGATCAGCAATATCCGGGAAATGTCCGGAAAAATCTCATTGGCAAGCTCAAGAGTTTCAATTTCAAAAGAACTTAATCCGATAAGTTTTCCGAGTGCAAGGTGCTTATCCACCAATTGCCGCAGTTCAGTAAGTTCAAAGGGCTTTCCTTTGAGTTCTATTTGGATGAATTTGCAGGGAAGAAGTACGTCAAGCGCTTCAGAAATAAGCGGTACCGGGTGAACTTTACACAACTCCTGAAAGGTGTGTTCCGCAACTGTAATATTGTGGTTCGCCACCCTTTCCAGAGAGGGGTCATGGACACAGACAATCTGTTTGTCTGAAGTCATGCGGATATCAAGTTCAATCCCGTCAGAGTCGCGTTCCATTGCAAGAATGAAGGCAGACAGTGTGTTTTCCTGAGCATCATCCGACTCTCCGCGATGAGATAAAAAGAGCGTTTTATTCATAATTTTGTCCCCTGAAAAAAGTTGTTGTGTTTAGCATACGGCTTGAATGTATCATAAAAAAGAGATTTATCAAGCGAAAAAAGAGTTGTTTTACACAATTTGCTGAAAAAAGAATTCCAATCCAAAGACTGCAGCAGTTCATCAGTGTTGTATTCACGGTGGATTTCTGCCGGGATTCACCTGTTGAACAGGACGGAAACTGCTTTGATGAATTGCCATTCGCTTTGAGTATTCTTCAAAATTTCAACGTCATCATCAAAGCAGGCTGTCATTGCCCGGAGGTGTGCCTCACTGGTCATCCTTGCCGCTATACGAACTTTATGTTCAAGATGGTGTTTACGACCTTTTGTGAAGAGCACGGTAACGGAAGATACGCATAACCTGACAATGGATCTATTGGATCAGGGAACAGCGCGTTATTTTCTGGGCCAGCGGCAGCCGGTCTGTTCTCTGAAACGGGCTTTTCCGACGTCAAGAATCATATCTTTTTCTGTTGCGTTGCGGAAATCGTTCAAGTTCTGCCATGCCTCTCTGAATGCGGCTTTGGCTTCTTTGGTTTTTTTCTTTTCCATCACGATCTGCGCCTTGCGGCAAAGTGTGGCAAGCTCCGCTTCTTTGAGACCTTTTGCCAGAAACTCAATGCGTTTGGAGGTAATGGCATCTTTGGCTGCGGCTTTGCGCGCTCTGGCAAGCTGTTTTTTTGCCTGAGCAAGAACGGCGGGCGTTATGTATTCCGGAGCGATCGCAACAAAGTTTTTGAACGTTCCCCCCAGTCCGGTTGCAGTGCGGTTGCGTTTCTGCCAGACGGACCATATTTGTTCAGTGACTTCGTTTGAACGCTTTTCCCAGATATTGAAGTATTCTTCAACCTCTTTTGCCGCAGGTCCGAAACAGGAATAGAAATCTTTGAGGATCTCATTGCCGCTGCGGTCGGGATCGCTGTGCATGCGCAGGACGGTGTAAATATTGGGTCCCTGATTTGCCCAGGTGCCGAAAAGAGAATCCATTTGAGAAGAAATCATGCCGTTGCGGTAGGCAAAGTTGAAGTCATCTGCAAATCTGCGGGCATAAAAGACGGGCAGATTGGCTCCGGCATGGAGCAGATTTGGACGGTAGTGCTGAAGAACACCGCTTTTTTTCCAGCCCAGCCATTCTTTACGGAATTCTGCACTGGTCTTGGCTGTATAGGGAAAGAACAATGCCGCTGTATTGAGAATGATGATGCCGTTATTGAGTTTGACTTCTGTCGGCGGCTTGCGGTAGTTGGCATAGGCAAAACTTACGATTGGTACGCCCGGATGATCTTTGGCTGCCAACTGCTGTACCGCCAGCAGGTAACGGGCGTGACGGTTTGAAAGAGAGGGGATATCATCATCGGTCGTGCCCTCTTCTCCCCAGGCGGCTTTGGCAACAGCCCAGCGTTCTTTGAAGGTGAGTACTTTACCTTTTCCCCAATAGGGAGATTTTTCAAAACGCGGATCTTTCTGGTCCCAGGCGCGGCAGTTTCTGCAGATGCACATGATGGGAAAGTCATTCAATCCGAGATTGATATACGGACGCAGGATCTTGTTGCGTTTGGGACGGCTTGCCCAGCTTTTCAAAATCTGTCTGTGGAATGCCGGGTTTGAAATACACATATCCACCAGATGTGTGCCCCAATCCGGGGTTTCCGGCAGAGGACCGCGTTTGCCTGAGTTGGTCAGAGCAAAATATTCCGGATGCGTTTTTCCAAATTGTTTCCACCAGTGTCCGAACTCATGACTGTAATTCATGTTGACAACAGAACCGATCCTGTGACGGAGCAGAAAACGGCTCTGCGCGTTCCAGTAACGCTCTTCATTTTCCGGACTGCTCCAGTTGACGCTGTTGTATTTTGCTCTGCGGGCGGTCAGGTCAGTGAAACGCAGTTTGGGAGAAGCTGACAGTTTCAGCGGCTTTATTTTTATGGTGGACTTTTGAGGGATGACTTCTCCCAGTTCTCCCGGCCAGATCCAGCGGACACCCAGCTGTGTTTCAAGAAATTCGTAAACGCCCCAGAGTGTACCGTGCCAGACCGCGTGCCAGGAACTGCCCACAGGACCGGTATCCCGGTCGTTGCCGGTGATATAAAGCGTATCTTTTTCGGTTTTTATCAGAAATCCGGCAGGGGGCAGTTTCGCAGGATCAATAATCCTTTTTTTGCAGTTTCCAAGATAAATCCTGAAGCCTTTTGCTGATGACGGAACGGTATTTTCAGTGTAAACCGGCAACTTTGCACCTGTGGATTTTTGGATATGATAAACCAGTTCTTCAGCGGCGATTTTTACGCTCGGCTGGGCTTTTTCTGGAATGATGATAAAACTGACTGCTTTATTGTCTTTGACAAGAGTGACGGCTCCGGCTGAGAGAAAAAACAGCATTGCTGTCAAAAGGAGAGTTTGCTTTATATTCATTTTTTTGTTTCCCTTTATTTATTCAACTTTCCACGGCGGTTTCTGGTCGGTATGGATGCTGTAAAGAATGTGCGCAACGTGTCCGTCAACAAAAATGGCATTGGAGCCGTCGTTATGATAAGCGGCGATTTTGTTTGGAGCTGCTGAAAAATAATTTTGTGCGCCGATCCTTGTCCGCTGCATATTGGCTGTACTGTTGGTCACCGGTCCGACATTGGCATAGGGTTCATCTGAGGCATCGGCAATGAAAAAGTATTTGGAGGGAAAACGGATGCTGCCGGACTTCTTTTTCAGAGCATCCGGATAAAAGTGTGCGCTGTAACCGTAAGATGCCGCATTTTTTCCGAATCTGTCAAAATTCAAAGGTTCGCCCAGCTTGTTCATCACCGGATCGGAGGGACAGACAAAATTTTTATCAAAGTCTGACGTTTTGTATTCTCTTCCGTTCATACCGACCAGCAGGCGCATCCACAACGGACCGCTGGAAGCCGGACCGAAGTAATACCAGAAACGGTTGCCGTAACTGTCCAGATACAACTGAGACCAGTTTGAGAGCGTTTTGAGCTGATTCATGCACTGTGCATTCTTTGCCCTGTCCCGTGCCTTGTTCAGCGCGGGCATAAGCATCGCCGCTAAAATTGCAATTATTGCAATAACAACCAGCAACTCAATCAGCGTAAACGCTGATTGAATGAAGCACTTTGTGTCTTGCACGCCTCTGCGTGTCAAGCACACAAAAGTATGAAGCATTTGCCTCCGGCAAATATGAAGCGCACCTCCGGTACATGAAGCGCTTGCTTTGCAAG
>SUVX01000003.1 GCA_015061725.1 Lentisphaerota bacterium | reverse complement strand
TTCACGAGAAAAGAAGTTTTCCCCTTCCCCAAACCCCAACCCTTTTCAAGAAAAGCGAAGTATTTTATAAAGTAAGAACAATACCCTACGGGTAATTATCTACCCGTATAGGGAACAGAGCTATTTTTTTTACAAATTCATTTGCAAAATAAAAAAAACGATGTATTTTATGCTTTTATCCGACAGGACATACAATAAAATCTTTTAAACTCATCAAAAAAGACAGGAAAAAGCATCTTCGAAACCTTATCTTCCTACCTCATTGTATCTGCCTGTGTATCGTTTTTTTACAGCGGGCAGACAAGAGTGCCCGGCGGAACCCCTGAAATTTCAAGGAGGGATTGTCATGTTTTTTGAAAATCTTACCAAACAAAGTCCCCGGAAACACGATTATTTCCATTTTTCAGAGGAAGAAATGCTGTTGATTTCCGCAGGAGTCAAAACTCTTCATGCGGCAATTTACACGCAGCCCGGTCTGTATTGGAACGAAACAGCAAAAGTTTGGCAGACAGAACCGTGCCGCGGCATCGGCTTCATCGACGCGCAGGGACACCCGCAGGGCAGCCTTGACGAAAAGCTTGACGGCAAATTGTTTTACTGTACAAGCGATCAGAAATGGATCATTCTTGTCACTGAAACTTTTGTCCGTTCACTTGAAGAAGTATCTGCTGATGAAATCCGGCAGGCCGGATTTTCTTCGCGTGAAGAGTTTTGCGAAAACGTTTCCGGAAATGCAAACGCTGACGGCAGCGTCCTTGTGATTTTCTTCCGTTTCAGACGGGTCAATCACTCTTTCACCGGACGCAAACTCAAGTACATCACAACGCCGATTTATTACCCCAGCGGTGATCCTCATGCCGGACACGCTCATACCAGCGTCATGGCTGATATCATCAAACGCTGGAATCTTATACAGGGAAATTGGGTCGCGATGTCTACCGGTGTGGACGAAAACGGGCAGAAAATGCAGCAGAAAATCAGCGAAAGCAACCTGAGCACAGAAGCCTATCTCGAACACAGAAACAAGCAGTTTCACGACCTTTTCACAAGTTTGAACGTGGATTTCAACCACTTCGTCAGAACTTCTCTGCCCGATGAACACCGTATCAGCGTTCTGACGGCTCTGCAAAAAGTCCATGATCAAAAAGGTTTTGAAAAAAACGAATATGCCGGACTTTACTGCGAAGGCTGCGAAATGTTCAAGACGCCTGCCGATCTGGATGAAAACGGTTTCTGCAAAGATCATAAAAAGAAACCGATTGAAGTAGCGGAAACAAACTATCTCTTTCCGCTGGAACCGCACAGGGAATGGCTCAGATCTTATATTCTGGAAAATCCCCGGTGGATCCAGCCGGAATCCGTCCGCAATGAGATACTCAATCTGCTTGAAAATGAACTGCCGCCGTTGTGTATTTCGCGTCCGAAGTCGCGCGTCACTCACGGTATTGAACTGCCTTTTGACAAAGACTATGTGACTTATGTCTGGTTTGATGCGCTCCTTAATTACATCTCGACACTTGAATATTACAAGTTTGATGAAGAACGCGCTCAATACTGGCAGCACTCCTGTCACTTGATCGGCAAGGATATCTCAAAGCCCCACTGCATTTACTGGCCGATCATGCTCAGGGTGCTGGGATTGAAGCCCGTCGGCAATGTCTGGGTGCATGGTCACTGGCTTGGTGAAGATAACCGCAAAATGTCCAAAGAACGCGGCAATGTGGTCGATCCGGTCAAGGCAATCAAAATTTTCGGTCCGGAGGTGTTCCGTTTTTATCTTGCTAAAAATATGGGAAACAATGATTCCCCGATGGGTTATGAACTTATCCGTCAATGCTGCAATGCGGATCTGGTCAACAACATCGGCAATGTGTTTTTCAGAGTGTTGACTCTCGTCAGCAGAAATCTGAACGGCGTTATTCCCGAATTGAACGGCACAGATGAAAACTGTGAGATTTTCCTTGACGGTATTTACAGAAGTGTCAGAGAAATGGCGACGGCTGAACCGACTCTTTTCAACATCAGAGATTGTGCTGTGCTGATAACGGAAATCGCTTCAAAACTCAACGGTTTTTTAAGTTTGCACAAGCCCTGGCAGTTGACAGGCGAAGCTCAGGCGCACATTTTGATCTGCGCTCTGGAAACACTCCGTCTGATGTGGCAGCTGGCTGTTCCCATCATGCCGCAGACTGCCGAAAAAGCTCTGGCTGAAATGGGATTGAATTCCGGCGTGGATCTGCTTCAGCGTATCTTCAAAAAAGGACACATTATCGGAAAAGGTTTCATCGCCTTCCCCAAAATTGACACATCAGAGGTGAAATAATGCTTGGTGCAATTATCGGAGATATCATCGGTTCCCCCTATGAAGCTCAGGAAAAGAACATCAAAAGAAAGGATTTTCCTCTGTTTGTCAGCAGGTCAAAAGTTACAGACGATTCTGTTTTGACCTGCGCTGTGGCAGAAGCATTTCTGGCACATTTGAAACAACCGAGAATTGTTGATTTGCGTCATGCTCTTATTGACAATCTCAAAGAGTTCGGCAATTGTTTTCAGAATGTGCCTTACGGAAAAAGTTTCCGCAGATGGATGTCGGATTATCTTGACAAAAAACCTTACAACAGTTTTTCAAACGGTTCAGCCATGCGGGTTTCCCCCGTCGGCTGGCTGTTTGATTCGCTGGAAAAAGTGGAGGAAATGGCAAAAATAAGCGCAGAAGTCACCCATAATCACCCCGAGGGAATCAAGGGCGCTCAAGCCGTTGCTGCTGCAATTTTTCTTGCAAGAACGACCAAAGATAAAGAGAAGATCCGCGCGTACATCAATGAAAAGTATTACCGTCTTGACTTCACCATTGACGGAATCCGCAATTCCTACATCGGCAGTCTGGAGTGCGCCCACAGCGTACCGCAGGCAATTGAGGCTTTTCTGGAATCCTCTGATTTTGAAGATGCCATCCGTACTGCCGTAAGTTTGGGCGGCGACAGCGATACCATCGCCGCCATGACAGGAAGCATTGCCGAAGCCTTTTACGGTATTCCGGAAGAAATCCGCAAAGACGGAATCGCAAAAATTCCGCCGATGCTGATGGAAGTCGTTGAAAAGTTTCAACGTTTTACGGAACGCTGAAAAACGTTACGGATTGTAATAATCTTTATGTCGCGGCACCAGTGAGGGAATCAGGGGGAAAGAAAGACTTTTCGGCAAAACTCTCTCTTTTCCCTCCCTTGATTTCAAAGAGTAAAGCCTGCCTGTTTGAAACTGTCAAGCTGTTCTTCAAGAGAAACTTCTGCCGTATCATACGCTTTGATTTCAGACTGAATGGAAATCAAACGCGGCGCGGTTTCAAGTTTTTTAACGATATTTTTCCAATCCGCAATACCGAGTCCCGGAAGAACGTGCAGATCGCCGATACCGTTGTTATCGTGCAGATGACAGGTGATGATATTTTCAAGCATGGCATCCAGCTGACTGCCCTGCGGAATAACACAGTCATTCTCCCAGCCGCAGCGTATCCATCCGGCAATGTCTTCAAAATTTTTACCGGGGAAATCTTCAAGCAGCAGAGCGTGTCCGGAATCGTAACAGTATCCGAGATACGCAGAATCATACTCTTTTATCACCGTATTGAGAAAGTCTCCGGTCGATGAGGGCAGAAAGAGGTTTTCAACGGCAATCACCACCTGCATTTTTTCAGCATAGGGAAGCAAAATATCCAACTGACGGCAAATACACGATTTGGCGCGCGGCAGATCGACCGAGGGATATTCCACGCCGCCGGGCGCGCGCTCTCCGGTCAAAAGAGTCCGGGAAGTGTGAACAGTTACCGTCCGAGCGCCGAGTTCAGAAGCAGCTGCAATGCTCTTTTTAATGGAGTCAACGGCAAACATTTCATCTTCTTTTACGGGATACCCCAGAGATTCAATCGAACCGTGCGGCGCATGGACGTCAAAAATATCCAATCCCGCTTTTTCAGCACACTTGCGTAAAAGAGTACCGAATCCCGGTTCCTCCCAACAGCGGCGGACATTGGCAACATCAAGATTCAACCGGTGAATGCCCGCTTCTGCAAATTGATTCAAATGCGCTGAAATACAGGCTCTGTCTCCGCTGACAGGCGCCCCCCATGACAATAACGGCAGTTTGCTGTTCATCTTTCTCTGCTCGATTATTTAAAATCAGCTGTTAAGATCCCACTTTGAAATTTTCTCTCCGGCAGGATAAATCCATTTACCGTTGGTGAAGTCGGGGAAAGGAACAGGAACGCTTCCGGCAGCAATGGAGGCTTCAGAAAGGGCGGTCACCGCCATCCATGCGGCGCAGTCATAAACGTCAATGGGCGGAACAGTCCGGTTGCGGACGGCATCAAGAAATGCTCTCAATGCAAGTGTATCCATACCGCCGTGTCCGCCGGTCGGATTGTCGCGGAACTCTTTCCAGATGGGGTGATCGTATTCCTCATAGAATTTGTCAACCGGATCCCAGAGGTGGGAGGAATAGGGATTTCCGGCAACGTCAATATTGATTTGCGTTTCGCTGATGCCTTCAATAAAAATACCTTTGGCATCTTCAAGCCAGATACCCTTTGTTCCCTGAACACGGCAGTCGCGGGAGTAAGGACGGGGCAGAGAAATGCTGTGCGTCAGGGCAATCGTTTCGCCGTTGGCACATTTGATGATGCTTGAAACCACATCTCCCATGGCATAGTCCGTGACAGCAGCTCCCAGTTCCTTTGCCCGCTGCTTGAATCCGCAGGCTTTTGAGGCAAAAGAACAGATACTCAAAAAGCGGTTTCCTCTGTTGATGTTGAGAATTTTTGCAATGGGACCGAGTCCGTGCGTGGGGTAAAGATCGCAGTTGCGTTTCAGGTTATGGACGGCGCGTTCCGTGCCGCATCTTTCTTCTCCGACAAGTTCGGCACCGATATCATGCTCGTAGCCGCAGGAACAATGGACAAGTTCTCCGAACATACCTTTGCGGACAAGATTCATAACCATCAATTCGTTTCTGCCGTAGCAGCAGTTTTCAAGCATCATGCAGGAGCCGCCGTATTCTTCGGCGTTGTGGACAAGCTGCCAGAGTTCTTCAACAGAAGAGGCGCCGCCGACTTCAATACCGGCATATTTGCCAGCTTTCATGGCATCTTTGGCAATGGCAAGATGGGAATTCCAGGAGGTGGGGATCAGGACGGCATCCACATTTTTATCAGCGAGCAGTTCCGTATGCTTTGAATAGACGGCGGGAATTGGCAGATTATTTTTTCTGAAAAGTTCACAGGTAAAATTGACTCTTTCCGGATTGATATCGCATACGGCAGTTACGCAACACTCCTCCTGAGAAAAATCACGGAGAGTTGCAAGCAGAGTTTCCGCGCGCGGTCCGAGACCGATCACGCCCAGTTTAACAGTATTATTATTCATAGGGTAAAATTCCTTGTATTGTCTGAGATTAAAGTAGCATTTATTTTGTTTTTTTCAAGCAAAGAGGGAAGAGGAAAACTTCTTTTCGCATAAAAAAGAAGTTTTCCTCTGTCCTTCCTTTCAACAACGGAACAAACCGATGATGTTTTTCTCAATATGAAGATTCAACTTTGCAAGCCTGCCGGTACTCCGGCAAGAATATCACGATTACCGGAAGCATTGCACAGCTCCAGACGAATGTCGTGTTCTCCGAAGTTAAGTTCAAGTTCAAGCTGATACGGTGGGGTAAACAATGTACCGTATTCTTTTCCGTCAACAAAAATTTTAACGGAATCTTTTTCGGTGTCAAGTTTCAGAGAGTATACACCACTTTTTCCGACATTGGTCTTCCCTTCATACACAGCAGTCCCTGAAAACGATCCGTATCCGAGATTTCGGAAATCTTTCGGCATTGCAAGTTCAAACACTTCCGGCGCAGAAGACAGCACCGGGTATCCGCAATTTCCCAGTGGGAAACGGACTTTGAAATTTCCCCGCAAATACGGCGGATTTTTCATAAGTTCGCCGCAACAGGTTAAAATATTCCGTCCAGTTTTCAGCAGAGAGGTTATTTCGCACTCCACCTCACGGCAGTCACGGAAATCAGCTTTTTGATAATTTTTCAACGGCGTTCCGTTGAGGAAAAATTCCACGTGTCTGAGAGATTCTTCTTCAGTTGTGAAAAAAACTTTTTCCAACGGAGAATCAATGGTAAATACAGAATAATAATCGCCGCTTTCCGCAACCGGATAAAGTCCGGTATTGTTTTTGCTCAGCAGGTCAAATGCTTTCAGCGAAGATGATTCCCAATAATACAACGGAACGCTGTTGGAAGAAAACTTAAGTTTCCATGAAGAAATTTCCAATTCCGGAAAATTATTTTTCACAGATAATTCATCTGCAAATCCCCCCTCACCCGGTGCAATTTCAATATCAGTACCTGCAAAATTGCCACGGAATGTCTGATTACCCCGATTGAACAAAAATGTCCGGATTTCATTATCTTTGCAAATTTGACGAATCAGAATTTGTTCAACATTTTTTCCTGACAACGCAACACCGCAAATCTTATCACAGAAATCCGTGCAGAAATGTTTTTCAAAAAATGAGCGGAATTCAGTATTTTCAGAATCATTCCCCGAAAGAATTTGCGGAATTATTCCGGTGATAAGCAAAGTACCTCCGGCAGCGGCATAACGCTTGAACCACAACGCTGTACTGCGCTCAATCACAGAAGCATGAGCAACCAGAAAATACGGACGGAGTCTGACAAAATCAGACGGATCCTGTTCCGATAAAGTGACTTCGTCGATCAATTCAAAATCCCATTGGTGCGACAGGAGTTTTTCTGCGGTAAGATGTAACGCCTCTGCCGGATACAACTCCTCCGGCAGACTGCTCTGCAATGCAGTGGCAGGATAAAGCAATTCAAGATTGCAGACGTGAACGCCGTTCAACTGGTCACACCGTTTTTTAAGGTAATTAAGAAATGTTTTCATGTGCGGCCATTGAGAGTGCTGAACAAAAAGCGACGGTGGTGCTTCATCACGCCGAGCCCCCTCAAGCGTGTAGTACAAGCCGTGAACATTGAACCAGGTAACACCCATAACCAGATGATAATTCAACACAAAAGTCAAATCACTCAAACTTATTGTATCTCCGCCGACGGCAAACGCATCTGCTCCGGCGGCTTTTTTACCGAAAAGACGGGCTGCGGATGAGACAAGTTTTATGCCGATGTGATGGGCAGAAGCACCCATTTCTCCGACTCCTGCCCCCAGAGGATCACAGCAGGGAATATCCAGATACTTGAAACAACGCAGCTGATTGGGCCAGTAAAGTGCGGACCATGAAATATCTTCAGAACGTGTGAGATGTCCTGTACTGTCAATATTTCTGACGTTGAGCCATTTTTTCACCGGTTCAAGATAATTCTGACAGAGTAGACGGTGCAGTGTTTTGCGGTAATCGTTGCGGATTTTAACAGAAGTTTCATCTATATTCATTCCGATATGCGGCAGAAGTTCCGTTAAATCATAACCGTGATCTTTGAAAAATTCTTCAGGAAAATGCCGTGTCCACGGATACTCCCCGGCTGGACACGGTTCATCCATAAACGAGGCAGAACAATATTTCATTTTGTTTTTGAAACGGCGTTCATATTCCGCATGAGTCAAATCAATCAGCGTTTGAGTTGCTTCAGGATTCAGTAAATCCCCGCTGTGATTTCCCGGAGTACTGTGGATACACTCAATACAGACAAGACGGCAATCCTGGTCGGGGGTCCATAAAACGGCATACCGCGAAGTTTCCATCGCTCTGCGGCGATGCGGATAAGGCAGCGTTGCAGTTGCAGAATACGCAGATGACTGAATTCGGCTCTTTTGCCAACTTTCACGCAAAGTTCCGCAATGGTCTTTGAGATTGCAAAGAGTTCCATCTTCATAAACAGCAAAGCAACCGGCAAAGGCACTGCCGGCAGAAAAATATTTTATCGTCTTTTGCCCCGCTTTTGCCTCACTTATCTGAAACTCCAGACGGGAGGAGGCAAATTCAGGATAAGAACAGCAGATTCTGTTTCCGGCATCTCCTGATGGAAAATTGTCTTCATCCCAAATGGCAAACTTCATACCGCTGCTTACCAGTTCATCAACGGCAACGTCTAACGCATCAAACCAATCCTGCGAAAGATAAGGGGTTTTAAGTCCGGCACGGGCATGAAGAAAAACCGTCTCATACCCGGCATTACAAAGTTCGCGTATATGTTGGCGGATTTCGTCTGCCCGCAAATCACTGTTGAGAAAATATTGTCCGCAAAGATATTCCATTTTATCAAGAGTCCGATGTGATTTAATGCTGATATACGCCGGGAGCATCCGTCAGGAAAAAGTATCTTCTCAGCGGTCTCCAGTTCGGCGTGCAGGTGCCGAATTTCACGGTATATGTTCCGCAAAGAAGATCGTTGGAAGTAATTGCCTGAACATGACCATCGACAAACACATAATTTCCGCTTTGTTTGTGGCGCAAACTCGGAATCGCATAACCGCTGGCAACATTGTCTCCGGTGCTTAAACAGGAATTGGTCTCTTTTCCGGAAGTTGAACAAAATGCATCTCCGGCAATAAACGTATTTCCGGGAGTTCCGAATTCCACGGTAAATGAATTGCCCGCATTGGTCGGATATCTGGTAAGTTTGAAAAGCGGGAGTGTATAATACTTTGCCGTTTGCGGATTGTAAGCAAATCCATACGGAACCATACGCTCTTTGTGCGGTGCAGAGGGACATTTGAAGATCGCGGGCAACAGAGCCTGATCGGCACTCGTTAATTTAGCCGGTCCACCGAGATAACTGCTGAGTTTATTCATCGCAGAATACCACGGAGACAAGCCCTGATAATGCAGAAAATAACCGTCATAATCACTGCCGTACTGCGCTGCAGCTGAGCCGATATGTTTCAGATTGTTTGAGCAACTGGCAGCACGTCCTCTTTCTCTGGCACTTTGCAGTGCGGGCATAAGCATAGCCGCCAAAATGGCGATAATGGCAATGACGACCAAAAGTTCAATCAGCGTAAATTTCTGTTTCATAAAACCAACTCCTTTTATTTTGTAATTGTGGATAATTCAAGACTTCTTACCTGAAAAACATCAGATTTTCCCAGATTGCGGCAGAGAAAATAAAACCGGGCCATCCGGGTGTTTTTATGCAGTTTGACTTTACCTGAAATTGTTTGCCACGAAAAACCTGCCTTGACTTCAACCGAAGAAAAGCGTAGAGACTTGCGTCCTTTTTCATCAGCAAACTCATATACACCAAGTTGAACTTTTCCGGATGAGAGTTTTTCAAGTTTGCATGATACAGTAAAGGCAACTTCATCTCCTCCTTTTGCGCCTGCAACCGGATGCCACTGGTAACGCCAGTTGTTGTTTTTCTTCTCAGGATTGCCGGTTATCTGCAAATACTTCTGTCCTTTTCCTGCAACAAATTTTTCATTTCCTCCCCATCCTGCAGGATTTTTGAAGTCAACTTTAACAACTGATAATTGACTTTTATCCAATATTGAAAAATACATATCAGCCGCCTTACGGACTTCAGCCGGAGTTCTGCCGCCAATCCAGAGTGTATGGGAATCCGGCATGGCAAGGAAAGCACCTGCAAAATTTTCAGGAACTTTGAATCCGGGAAAATCGGCAAGAGTGCCGACACAGATTCTTTTACCGCCCTGCCCCACACCGGGAACCGTGATTTTAAGATCAGCTTTGCACAAATCGGCTCTCATAAATCCGGGTTCACGATTGTTTATTTTTCCGCAGTAAAGCATACTTGCCTTAACGTGGGAACGGTACATTGCAACCATTTCTGCAGCAGTTTGAATTTCAGGAGCCTTACCTGCTTCAATCTCAGGAACCGTTTCCTTGTTGAGCATCGCAACCATGGATTCGGAGTCCGCAAAGATACCGCACGCAGGCAGCATGACCAATTTTTTGCTTTTATCAGCTCTGCCCGAAAAAATACCGTTCTTATCTCCGGGAATACGGCGTCCGTAACAGTCTTCAGACGGCAGTTCAAAAGTAAAAGGCTTGTCTGCGATAAACGTAAGATTCAAATTTTCTGCACTTGCGGTGAATTCTGAAATATTTCCTTTAACTGCAACAGTCCGCAAAACAATGACTTCTTTGGGGGCAAGAGTCAACTTGAAAACAGTTTCTCCATTGGATATTTTCTGTCTTAATTTTCCCTGCTGCGGAAAGAAAACATATTTATCTTTTCCGAGATAACTGTTGACTACTCTCAGGGTACGGGTAACTTTTTCTTTCCCGGGATTGCTGACAGTCAACAGCGTTCTGCACCCGTCTCCGAAACGTCCGACCCAAAACGTTCCGGAGTCTTTGACGGCAGAAACAGGATGATAGCCTGCTTCACTCAATACCCGCAAAACCGGCAGATGATTTTTCCAGAATCCGTCAATAGTTTCCCAATTCATCGGATTGGCACCCAATTCATAACATTTCAGAAGATAAAACTGCTTCAATCCGAGATTCACCCTGGCTTTTCCAACCGGATCATTGGCAAGAAATCCTGTTTTGATCCCGTCTGAAACAGCGGGTGTAAAATGCCAGAACGAAAACGGCTTACGCCCCATAATCAAACGCAGCGGCAGAACGATGGAGTAATTGTATTGCGGAGGTCCCTCCATAATTGCCGCATCGCAGCGGAACATGGTAAAAGGAGAAAATTTACTCAATGCGGCATTAAAAATCGTCCCCATGGGTTTTCCGTTGCGTTTGAGCGTATGGATATAGTCGGCAAACGGTATCGGCGCAACGGTATCAGAAGTATAAATTCTGCCGTCATCATACCATGATCTGCCGACAGCGTATTCCAGCTGACTCGGTGTTGTAAAGTGATAACTGCTGTTTGCCATATCAAAGGAAAATCCTGAAACCTCATAATTATCAACGACCTGTTTCAACTGTTCTTTGAGATAATCAAAAAGCAGACTTCCCGGGGCAAATGCAGATTTTGTCTTGCCGCGGTTGGAAGGCAGAGAATGCAGTCCGCTGTTGCCCTGCACCGCCAGATGGTAAGATTTTGCAACGTTCTGATGGATATCTTTTACAAGAATATAGTAGAACATTGCAGCACTCTTATTACCGTATTGTATCTGCGTTTTCAGAGCATTATCATATTCTTCGCGTGTCAACATGGCGTTACTGCGGATTTTTGCGTAATTGCGGAACTCGTTCTTTTCTTTTTGCCAACCGGCTCCCACCGGATACCAGTTGCCGGATTCATACCACGGAGCATAAGTCCATTCCCAGTTGATACCGCTGAAACGGGCGGAGTGAAGCTGAAATGCTCTTTGTTTATGCGCTCCGGAAAGATAGCCGCCCACGCCGTAGATTCTCCGATCTACGCCCTTCATCGAACGAAAATATGACGGAAACGCATTTTGATAATCTTCAACCGCATTACGCCAACCGAATTCAGGCTTAAAATCAAACTCCGTAATGACAAGTGTCTGTACTCTGCGGTCATCAACCACTATACGGGTTTCAAGAATAAGAGACTTTTCCGTCAGAGAACGGCAAAATCCGCTTAAAATATTTTCAGGGGCAAATCCGAGAGCCGTTCCCTTTTTTCCATTATCCGCAACGGCAAGCGGAAAGGCTTCCAGAAAATCAGTGCGTTCCAACGGCAGTTTTTGAACTTGATGTTCTTTATGTCCGTCCCAGAAACGCAGCGGTTTGAAATCCAGCGGCAGAGTGTATTTAACTGCAAGACGGAGCGGTTCGTGCAAAGAACTTTGGAATTTCAAAGTACGGAGATTAACTTTTCCGGATTTTTTCTCAATGGAACAATTCCAGTTTTCACCTGAAATCTCCTGATTTTTTCCGGCAATTTTGATTCGTACAGACGGAGATTTTTTGCCAAACTCTGTGATTTCCAGCAACGGTTGACTTGAAGCGGAAAAGACGGTAAGTAAGCAAATAGTACCCAAAATCTTATTCATTTGTGACCTCCCTGGTAACAATTCTGCCGTCTACGCCTTTTAATTCCACTTTGTAAATCCTGCCTGCATGTGGCATTTTAACGGAAACAAGCTGCATATCTTTTGCGGAGTCAAGTTTTTTAAATGACGGTCTGGCTCCTTTTACAGTCAGGGAATGCCAATTTTTACCGGAAACTTTTATTTCCAATACGGCTTCAGCCTTTCTGAAAACAGGATTACTCAGACGGACCTTTCCTGCGTTGCCGCCACAAATACCGATACGGAAATCCAGAGATTTCATCTGCTTTTTCTCCGGAATTTGAATCTCTTTGCCAATACGGCTCCAAGCATCTGCACTTAAAGTACTTATCAATTTTTCATCAATAAAATCTTTCAAAACCTCTTTTCTTTCTTCACTGTGATACAAATAGGCTTTGATGACATATTCCAGTTTTTCCGCAACTTTGCCGTCAGCATTTTTTTTACCCATACACCGCAACCAGATTGCCGGTACAGGATTATCACTTTGAACGTCAACAGAAGCATAATAAGAGACGCCCTCCTGAACTGCAACTTTCTGCAGATAGTAGCCGAACTTCTGCCATGGGGTATCAATTTCAAGAACATCTACACCCGAATCCCGAAAAATCCGGGATTTGAAATGCGGTGATTTTGAACAATTGTCAAACACCCAGGATTCAGGTCTGCCCTTGGAATCAATTTTACTGAACTGAACATTTTTGAGCAGATTCGGAGAAGGAATGCACCGCAACTGCAATACATCCGTTCCGCCAAAACTTACGAATGGCAAAAGCCATACCAACAACAATAATTTTTTGCACATATACATTTCCCTTAACGATATAAAAAATTCCATCTTCTTTAATATACAGTATTTGACTTTCATTAAAAATATATTATATTATCAAAAGATACTGTATTTTATCGCTCAAAACGAAGAACAAATACTTATGGATGAAAAACTCTGGCAAAATGCAATGGTAATTTACGCAAACTGGACACACCGGATACAACCTGCCAGTGCCTTTACCTACACGCAAGTTCAAAGCCGCTTTCTCTGTTGGTGTGAATCCGGCAAAGGAACTTTAAAAATCAATAATGTATCGATCAAAATGACACCGGGAAAAGTGATATTTGCGCCGTGGAATCACTCAATATCCTGGATAACGGATACAATGCAGCCTTTTATCACAGGCTCAATACATATTATTCCGGATATGCCGCATGAAAATCCCATCCGTTACGGTCCTTTTCATGCGGCAACGCCGGAGCTGCCGGAATTTTTCAACCGCAGGAATGAAATAACAGAAGGCTTTGAAGATACTGCAGTCTTTGAGATTCCGCTGGATCATCCGCTGCTGCATCTGGGAAGATATGTCATTGACCGTTTTTCAGCGGAGTGTCCGGAATTTATGCTGCGGACATTTCCACGACAGTTGCTTTATGAATTGTATATGCTCAAAGCGGGAGTAAATCAAACAGTTCCCAATCCGCTGCAAAGAATTCTGGATACAATTGAGCATTATCTTGAAGATAATATTTCAATGAAAATGTTAAAAAGTGTTTCTCAACTTTCACAACCGACAATTTACCGCACATTCAAAAAACACCTCAACTGCACACCGGGGGAATACATAACCCGTCGGCGTCTGGAACGATCAGCGGAGTTATTGCGGACAACGGGACTGCCGATACAGGAAATATCACGCAGACTGCAATTCAGCAATCAATTTTATTTTTCAAAATGTTTCAAAGAACATTTTTCCGTATCTCCGCGCCAATTCCGCAACTCAGACAGCGCTCTGCCGATACTTCGCCCCAACCGGGAATCCTTTTCACAATGGGATATCCACGGGAAAAAACACTGGTTTTACCAACCGGACACCAAAGAAACCTGAAAAGCACCGTAGAAACGCAGCTCAGCGTTCAAACAGTGCTTTCAACAAAATATCAATACATTTCCCCAACAAAATACCCTGCTTTTCTTGAAACCTCTGCTCCCTTATCGGACAGAAATACATCAGGATTTCAACCTATCTTCCCTACAAATACTCCGCTTTTCTCGAAAAGGGGTGGGGTGCGGGGAGGGGAAAAACTTCTTTTCTCGTGAAAAGAGGTTTTTCCCCTCCCCGCAATGCCATCTCCCCTTATTCAGAAAAAAGGGGTTATTTCCAGGTGATGCCGGATTCGCAGGGGAGTTTGCCGGATTTGAGGCAGGAGGCAAAAACATCAACCACGTTGTCAAGGACAAATTGTCCATCGGGCTGATTACAGGTAACAGAGTCTTCAAGAAGGGTGACTTCAAGTTCTTTGGTCAGCATTTCAATACAGTTGGTATGCTCTGCGGCAACACTCAGAGGACAGCAGAAGACGCACTCACCTGAAGCCTTGCGGACCATATCCATAAACATATCTCCGTGCGGGGCTTCGACCTTGCCGGAATACAGAACTTCTCCGTTGGCGCTGCGGATATTCCAGGTGCCGTTGACCTGCCAGTAAACTTCGCCCTTTTCACATTCAATGCGGATGATGGGATCAACATTCTCGGCAGAAGTGTGGGTGAGCATGGTGACGATTTCCACATCGTTTTCAGTCTTGAAACGCACCGTACAGCTGTCAAAGGTTTCAATCGTTTTGCGGGCACGGTAAAGTTTGCCCTCAACGGAAACAGCGTGGGCGGATTTGCCGAAAGATTCTCCGGCAAAGAACAATTCCAGATTGAGATAATGCGCAAACGCATTGTTGATGGGGGAGTCGTAAATCGGCGTACCGTCGGCGGCAAGCATTTTTCCCGCCCAGTTGTTGCGGGCGTAATACTGATCGGTGCGGGGCCAGATACCGGCGCAGATGATTTTGCGGACTTTTCCAAGTCTCTGTCCGAGCAGATACTGTTTGATGAACTGGATTTCACGGGCGTAAGTATGCTGGAATCCGACGGCGACGAATTTGCCGTATTTCTTTTCGGCTTCAATCATGCGTTCAACGGCGGCAGTCGTTCCTGCGGCGGGTTTTTCAACCAGCACGTTAGCTCCGGCAGCAAGGGCCTGAATAGTCATCGGTTCGTGGAAAGCAATTCCCGTCGGAATACAGACAAGATCAAGTTCTCCTGCAAGTTCCGCAAACATGGCATCGGTGGAGGGGTAAATCTTTGTTCCCATATCTCCAAGGATCTGCAGCGCATCCGGAACCTGTTCCGGATTGATAATAACAGCAGCGGTGATTTCGGCAACACCTTTTTTGACCAGATTCAAAAGATTGTTCAAATGCGCTCTTCCGTAACCGGAAACACCGATCAAACCGACTTTGATAAACATATCATCTCCTGACTGAATTTTTATTCTTTATACGTTATCCTATTTAAGATACCATTGATTTCAAATATTTCAAGAGATGTGCGCAAATTTGCAGAAAAATAGCAGCAGATATCCCTTCTGAGTGACATTCAACGCTGAATGACCTTCAGAACAAGTATTTCCGACTGCCTGTATTGTTAAAAATCCGGTGCATCAAGACTTTTGTTTCAGATATAAATCCATCTGCAATATTCCGGACAACGCTTTGTTTGAAAGTTCATCCGTCAACTTTACATGATTCATCTCCTGAAAAATCAATTTTCCGCTTGACAAATCAATATTTCAAGAGTAATTTTATTAGGTGCCTGATTTTCCATTATTTTTCTGTTTGATCACTGAAAAACAAGGACAGGATGTACTTTTGTCAAATGATTAGTTCCATTACAAAAATCGAGATATCAACATACAATTAAAAATCAGGGAGGCTTGCTTTGAAAACACAATTTCAATGCATTGTACTGTTTCTGGCACTGACTGCAGCACTGTTTTCTGGCTGCGGTAAAAAATCGGCAGAAACCGGTAAAGGTGCAAAGTTTGATCTATCCAAACCCGGTATGCGGATCGGAGTTCCTGAGGGTGCCGCAGCCATGACTGTCGGAGAAAAAAAGTATCCGAAAGCAAAACTGGTCTATTTCAACTCTCTCGGAGACGGGTATCTTGCTGTCCGGAGCAAAAAGATCGATGCCTTTTTGTTTGACCGCAACAGCATGATGTATGTCACGCTTACCGATCCCGGTCATCTGGCTCTTCTCGATGAAAAAATCGCCGATGAATCCATTGTGATCGGTATGCCTAAAAAGCATAAAAAACTCTGCGGGGAAGTCAATGCCTTCATCAAACAGTACCGGGAAGACGGAACCTATGATGCCATGTTTAAAAGATGGTGCCAAAGTGCAGCTCTTCCCGCCGTCCCGGATATCCCCCAACCGGTCAAGCCGACCCGTAAACTGATCGTGGGTACAGAGGGATTGAATCCACCTATGAATTTCTTTGATTCCCAAAGAAAACTTTCCGGTTTTGACATTGAGTTCACCCGGCGTCTTGCGCTTTATCTCAATGCTGAAATTGAACTCAAAAACATGACCTATCCCGCCTTGCTTTCCTCTCTGGAAACCGGAAAGATCGACTTGTTGATCGCAAATTTGAATGCGACAACAGAACGCGGGGAAAATGTGCTGTTTTCTGACAGCTATGTAGATTCCAGCATCGCAGCACTCATCCATAAAGACAACTGCAGCTCCGCAAAAAATACCAACGGAATGATCCAAAAAGTAACCGATCTTTCCGGGAAGCAGGTCGGAGTCTTTGTCGGCGGCAATCTCAATACACTGACAAACCAGTTCGTTTCAGGAGTGGATTATGTTTATTTCAATGACAACCACAGCGCCGTTCAAGCTTTGATTGCCAACAAGGTAAAAGCAGTCCTGCTGGATGAACCCATAGCCAAAAACTTTGTCAGCCGAAATCCGGATACCCTCAAAATTGCGGACATATTCGTCGAAGACAACTACGGCTTTGCGTTGCCAAAAAATTCAAAATTAAGGGATGCAGCTTCTGCGGTTGTCAAAAAAATGCACGCAACAGGCGAACTTGCACAGCTCAAAACAGTCTGGTGCGGTTCCGACCCGACCAAAAAAATTCTGACCGATTGGGCAAAAAAATTCGGTTCCACCGGTAAAAACGGAGTCTTGCGTGCGGCGTTGGCACCCTACTCTGAGCCACTGTGTTATATCGGATCGGACGGCTCTCAAACCGGATATGAAATCGATGTTCTCAACCGTATTGCCGCAGAATTGGATATGAAACTTGATTTGATATCCATTGTCGGCGGAGCCAGAATGGAAATGATCGCTTCCGGAAAAGCAGACCTTTCAGGCGGTTCAATGTCCATTACCAAAGAGCGCATGGAAAAGGTGGATTTCGTCCATCCGCATTACAAAGGCGGCGTAACTATTCTGGTCAGAAAAGAGCAAGTTTCCTCCGCACAAACATTCAGTTTCCAAAAATTTGTAAAAAAAGCCGTTGCAGATTTGAAAACAAGTTTCATGCGTACATTCGTGCGCGAATCCCGCTGGCGGCTGGTGCTGGACGGTTTGCTGATTACTGTTGCCATCACCATCGCAGCAACGGTTTCCGGAACAATTCTGGCTTTTCCGGTATGGTTTCTGCGGACGGCAAAAAACAAGTTTGTCCAATTCTGCGGCAAAGCCTTCATCTACCTGCTGCAGGGTACACCAATCCTGGTGCTGCTCATGGTGCTTTACTATCTGGTGTTCGCGTCTATGGATATCAGTGCAGTTCTCGTGGCGATCATCGGTTTTTCGCTGAACTTTGCCGCCTACGCAGGTGAAATGCTCCGAACCGGAATCGACTCCGTCCCCAGGGGGCAGCGCGAAGCGGCTCTGGCTCTGGGGTTCAACCGTTTTCAGACTTTCACAAAGGTTGTGCTTCCGCAGGCATTGCGCCAGATTCTGCCCGTCTACCGGGGGGAATTTATCAACATGCTAAAATCCACCTCGATCGTCGGTTACATCGCCATTCAGGATTTGACAAAAGCAAGCGACATTATCCGCAGCCGGACTTATGAAGCATTTTTCCCGCTGATTGCAACAGCGTTGATTTACTTTGCGACCGCATGGTTCCTCGCCGGATTTCTGGTCTGGCTGGATAACCGTCTTGATCCCGCCAAACGACGCAGTAAAAAAATGGAGTCTGAAAAATGATCGAAGTCAGAAATCTGAAAAAAATCTACAACGGCAATGCCGTTCTCAAAGATGTGAATGCCGTTATTGAAAAAGGAGAAGTCATCTCTATCATCGGACCTTCCGGAACCGGTAAAAGTACATTTCTGCGCTGTCTGAACCTGTTGGAACAGCCCGACGGCGGCGAAATATGGATCGATGGAAAAAATATTCTCGACGCCCGAACTGATATCACCGCAGTCCGCCGTAAAATGGGGATGGTGTTTCAATCATTCAATCTGTTCGGACACCTGACCGTGCTGGAAAATATCGCAATGGCACCGATATCCCTCTTAAAAAAGAACAGAAGTGAAGCAGAATCTCAGGCGATGACGCTGCTGAAACTGGTCGGACTTGAGGGAAAAGCCAATGCCCTCCCGCAAGAACTTTCCGGCGGTCAGCAGCAGCGTATCGCCATTGCCCGGGCTCTGGCAATGGAACCTGAAATCATTCTCTTTGACGAACCGACGTCAGCTCTTGATCCCACCATGGTCAACGAAGTTCTTTCCGTTATGCGTAATCTCGCAAAAACCGGAATAACCATGATCATTGTCACCCACGAGATGCGTTTTGCCCGCGATGTCTCAACCCGCATTTTCTATATGGATGAGGGTATTGTTTATGAATCAGGTCCGGCGAAAGAACTTTTTGAAAATCCTGCAAAACCCAAAACAAAGGCTTTCCTGCGGCGGATTGATATGCTCAACTTCAATCTGGACAGGGCGGATTTTGACCTGTACAACTTTCAGAGTCAGGTTGTGGCGTTTGCTGAAAAACAAATGCTCGACAGCAAACAGATAAAAGCGTTGTATTCCGTATTGGAAGAATTGCTGGTCAATGTCATCTTTCCGGAAATCAGCAGGATCGACCTGGAAATCGGCATTTCCGAAGAAACTAAAACGACAGAACTTTGTCTCCAATGGCAGGGCAATGCGGAAAATCCGCTGGATAGTGACTCCGTTTCAGGAGAACTTGCCCGCATGATCATTAAAAAGCGGAGCAAAACCATGACATTCACTCCCCTTGCGGATAACAAAAATCAACTGTTGATCACTCTCTGAAAAACATAAAAACATAAGGATCTACAAAAAAATGAAAGTCATTTTCAATAGACAGGACAGTACTCTTACTGTTGTCATCAGCGGCAATATTGACACCGTAACCGCCCCGGAACTTGATTCACAACTGCAGGAAAATCTTACGGGGATCAAAGATCTTATTCTTGACTTCACGGCTGTTGACTACATTTCCAGCGCCGGTTTGCGGGTTGTTCTCATGGCAAATCAGCAAATGGAAGATGTTGACGGTAATATGACTGTCGAAAATGTCAACGAAGATGTCCGTGATGTTTTTGAAATGACCGGTTTTGATTCTCTGCTGAACCTGAAATAAGGTTATATCCCGATGACGGAAGAGATCAAAATATTCAACTGCGACGGCAATACTCAACTGATCGTACCGGCTGACCGCAAGGAGTTTCCAGTACTCCGGCAATGGATTTTGAGTATTGCAGCTGAACTTGATATCGGGAAAAGTATCCAAAAAAAGCTGTTGATTTCCTGTGACGAGATTTTCACAAATATCGCCTCTTATGCTTATCCTGACGGGAACGGCACAGTAGAAGTTTCTATTGAATTCGTTTCCCCGACACGGGAACTCCGGATCATTTTCAGCGATTCCGGTACAGCATTCGACCCGCTTGAAATCTCTGATCCGGATACAGGAAGTGCGCTTTCGGAAAGAAAAGTCGGCGGACTCGGAATGTTCATGGTCAAAAGTATGATGGATTCGGTAGAATACAGCCGGAAAGACGGTAAAAATATATTGATCCTCACCAAGTGTCTGGAGAAACAGAATAAATGAAATATCTATTTCAAAAATGGCTGTTTTTGCTCGTTGTACTGGCATTTCTGATCACCTTTGCAGTCTCCTGGCATCTGCACAGTTATCTTGCGGAACTTTCCGCCGTAGATATGCTGGAGTCAACCCTGACCGGGGTATGCCGTAAAATCAGTGTCACTGAACATAACCTCAAAGCGGTAACACACATTTCCGATGCAGCGGCTCTCGCAAAAACACATGCTTTTGCGTTGCTGGTTGCCTCAGATCCCTCCATATTGAACAATGACGGAAAACTTGATACACTCCGCAAAAAGCTTGATGTTGATGAATTGCATGTTTCCGATGACAAAGGCATTCTGATTGCCTCGCGTGCCAACGAAGCTGCAAGCGGCGTCAAAAGTTACCGCAACTACAATATGGCATCCACTGCCCAATCTGCGGCGTTCATGCCGGCGATCACCGATCCGTCATTTGAATTGGTACAGGATCCGCAGATTAATGGAGCCAAAGGAATATACTTTCAGTACGCAGGAGTCGCCCGCATTGACAAACCCGGTATTGTCCAAATCGGCTACCGCCCGGAACGGATCATTGAAGCGCAGCATCTGGCAGATATCAAACAAATCGAAAAAGAAACCCGGATCGGTACCAATGGTTCATTGCGTATAACAGAAAGTACCGGTTTGCCGGCTGGCTATAAAAAAGTATTCCGGACAAGCAGCAGTTTACTTCTTTGCATCGTATACGACAAGTATCTGCTGACTGCAGAACTGCCTCAGGAAGAGATGTATGTTTCCCGGGATTCAATCCTCAAAGTGCTGATCATCGGCAACTTGATTTTGTTCGGAGTCATCTTTCTTCTGGTGTCCCGGCTGCTGCAGAAAGTCGTCATCAACGGTATCTATTCAGTAAATGATTCTCTGAATGAAATTACCGGCGGAAATCTGGAAAAAAAGGTAACGGTATCCACAACAACTGAATTCTGTACGCTTTCAAACGGTATCAACGCAACGGTTTCAGCGCTGAAAAAAGCGATAGAAGATGAAGCCAAACGTCTTGATGACGAATTGGAAACAGGAAGAATGATCCAAACCTCGGTCCTGCCGGTCGATTTCAAAGATAACGAACGGTACGTTCTCCATGCAGGCATGTTCACTGCACGCGAAGTCGGTGGAGATTTTTATGATTTTTTTGCGCTCGATGAAGACAATCTGGCGATTCTGATTGCTGATGTATCCGGCAAGGGAATTACAGCAGCACTCTATATGATGACCGCAAAAACCCTGCTCAAGGAACTGATTCAGAAATATCCTCCTGCAGAAGCTTTTGATCTGGCAAATCAGGAACTTTGCAAAAACAATAAAGCCCACATGTTTCTGACCGCCTTTGCCGGAGTCATCAATTTGAAAACAGGTATCATGACCTGCGTCAATGCCGGACACAATCCGCCTGTGCTGAAACACGCAGACGGTACAGCAGAATACCTGAGGATCAAGCATTCTCTTGTTTTGAGTGCCTCGCGCAAAGCCAGATACACTGCCGTTGACCTGCAGTTGAAAAAGAATGACCAAATCATTCTTTATACTGACGGTGTCACTGAAGCGATGAATTGCAGCAAACAGCTTTTCGGAGAAGAACGTTTTTTGAAGACACTCTCCGGCAGCATTGTAACGCCGATGGAAACTGTGCATTTGATCCGCGCCGAAGTATCTGAATTTGCCGGTTCAACACCTCAGAACGATGACATCACACTCCTTGTGATGGAATACAAATAATTGCGCCGCATTCTTCCGGACATATACTGACGGGAGGCAAAAACTGATGTTTTGCGGCAGATTTTTCTGCATACCTGATGGTCAATAAAACCACCGGCTGCCGGTTTCTGTGTTCTCAAGGCACAGTACGACAGCCTGTCCGGAAAAAACACAAAGAGAAACTTCCGATTATCTCCATTCGCAAATGACTTTTAAAATCACTTTATCTTGCAAAAAGAGAAAGTACAGACTATATTAATAAGATGAATAAACAGATAAAAAAATGGAGAATTTTCCGATATGAATAAAAAAGGACGCAGTGCGGCTCTGGCTGCAAGCAAACAGGTTATTATCAAGGCGGGAACACGCCTGCTTATTGACAGGGAATCCATCGCCCGTCTGGTGGACGGCGTGGCGGCTATCCGCAAATCAGGACGCAAAGTTCTGCTGGTAACTTCAGGCGCCGTCGGTATGGGTATGGAAACACTCAAAGTCAAATCCCGTCCGCGTGAACTTGCAAAAATCCAGGCCCTCGCCGCTGTCGGACAGAGCGCATTGATGGCGATTTATTCCGCCGAATGCAAACGGCACGGTTTTGAAGCCGCGCAGCTGCTTCTGACCGCCGCAGATTTGCGCCAGAGAGAACGTTATCTCAACGTCATGAACTGTATCAACGCCCTCTGGGAAAGCGGCGTACTGCCCATTGTCAATGAAAACGACTCCGTTTCTGTCAACGAACTTAAATTCGGTGATAACGACACCCTCGCCGGACTTCTCGGGTCTCTCACAGGCAGCAACCTCACCGTTCTCTTAACCACTGTTGACGGACTTAAAAACCGCGACGAAAACGGCAAGTTGAGCGACCGTATCTCAGTTGTCTCCAAACTCTCTGATGATATTCTCGGACTTGCCGGCGGTACGGATGACTCCAAATTTTCAATTGGCGGTATGGAATCCAAACTGCGCGCCGCCAATATCGTGACCTCCGCAGGCGGCTATCTCTGGATCGCCGACGGCAGAGAACCCGATACCATTGAAAGACTTTTAAAAGGCGAAGATATCGGTACACTCTTCCTCCCCAAAGGCAGAAGACTCTCAGGTCACAAACGCTGGTTCACCTTTTTCAGCAAAGTTTCAGGACGCCTGACCGTCGATGCCGGTGCCTTCAACGCCATTGTCAACTCAGGCAAAAGTCTGCTCCCTGCCGGTGTGACAAACGTTTCAGGAGAATTCAAACGCGGAGACACCGTTGAAATTGCCGATTCCTACGGCATCCCCTTCGCAAGAGGACTGGTCAACTACACCTCCGCAGAATGTATCAAACTTTGCGGCTGTCACTCGGATCAAATCCACGCCGCCATGGGCAGCGACTGCGAAATTGAGATGGTCCACCGGGATAATCTGACCCTGCTTTAATCAAGGAGTCACACATGAAAGTTTACATCAAAACTTACGGCTGCCAGATGAATGAACGCGACTCTGATGCCATGGCTTCACAGCTCAAAGCACAGGGACACGAAATCGTTTTTTCGGAAGAAGAAGCCGATGCACTTATTTTCAACACCTGCAGCGTGCGCGATGCCGCCGAACGCAAGGCAAAGGGCAAAATCGGCTATATGAAAAAACTCAAAGCCGTCAAGCCCGGCTTGATTATCGGCGTTGCCGGATGTATGGCACAACGTCTGGGAGACAAACTCCTTGAAGAACTGCCGCACCTGGATTTTGTCCTCGGTACCGGTCAGCTGCACACCCTGCCTGAAAAACTTGAAAAAATCAGCGCCGAACGCGAGCGTTTCTCAGAAACCACCCCCTCCCCCGATGTATTGACCGGCATGTCCGGACACTTTTCCGGCGGCTGGCACGCTGAAATTGCCATCACAAGAGGCTGCAACCGTTTCTGCAGTTACTGCATCGTTCCTTATGTGCGCGGCAGAGAAATCAGCCGTTCCCTTGAAGATGTGATCAATGAAGCCAAAACTCTTGTCGCCAACGGCACAAAAGAAATCCTGCTTCTGGGACAGAATGTGGCAGCATACGGACTCAACGGCGATACCCGTCCGCCCGCTGCCGGATACTCTCCCTTTGCGGAACTTCTGGATGAACTGGATAAAATTGACGGACTTCTGCGTATCCGTTACACATCCCCCTACGTGACCTATTTCAATGACCGCTTAATTGAAACGCTTGCGCGTTCAAAAAAGGTCTGTCACAACATCCATCTGCCGCTGCAGTCCGGTTCCGACCGGGTCCTGCGCGAGATGAACCGCCAGTATACAAGAGAATCCTATCTTGCCAAAGTTGCGGAACTTAAAGCCGCTATTCCCGATATCACCTTTTCAACGGATGTCATCGTCGGATTCCCGGGTGAAACCGATGAAGATTTTGCCATGACAAGAGAGGTGATGAATCAGGTGGATTACGCTCAGAGTTTCGTCTTTAAATACTCTCCCCGTCCGGGGGCAAAATCCGCAGAGCGTGAGGATTCCGTTCCCGAAGAAGTCAAAGAGGAACGCAATCAGATTCTGCTGGGCGATCTTGCCGCACGCGTTGAAAAACGCCTTGCCGCCATGAAAAACCAAACCGTTGAAGTGCTGGTTGAGGGTGTCAGTCCCCGCAATCCGGAACGCTGGTCAGGCAGAACCGGAACCAATATCATGGTCCACTTTGAACCCGATGAAAAAATTGAACAGGGAACGCTCCGCAACGTTGAAATCGTGCAGACAAATCCCGTTTCTCTGTTCGGCAAACTTGTATAAGTGAAAGGTCTCAAAAATGTTGAAAGACTCCATTAAAAATTTCTGCAAAGACGGCTCCGGTGATTTCACCGCACAGGAACCTGAACTGCTTCGTATTGCGCTGCGTTATAAATCATTCAAACTCTGGCAGGGGACTGCACCCTGCTCTGAAAATTTGGCAACAGAACCTCTGCGTTACGACAACAGTGTCGGAGACGGCAGATTGCGCCTGCACAATGTGACGGAGCCTGAAATCGTTTTCTCTCCCGTCCAGTCCAAAGGCAAGGCTCCGGCAGTTCTGGTCTGTCCCGGCGGCGGTTACCGTTATACCTCAGTTGAAGCAGAAGGTTATGCGCTCTGCAGTTATTTCAACAGTATCGGCTTTTCGGCTTTTCTGCTCAATTACCGCTGTCCTCTGCAGCGTGATGCCGCGTTTGCCGATGCCGCAAGAGCGATCCGCTTCATCCGTTACTATTCAAATGAATTCAACGTCGCGGCAAATCAGATCGGCGTGATCGGTTTTTCTGCCGGAGCGCACCTTGCCGCACGCGTTTCTGCTCCGGGCAGCGAACCCTACCCCGTCTGCGATGAAATCGATCAAATGCCGTTTATTCCGGATTACGCGGCAATTATTTACCCCGCTTATCTTGCGACAGAAGATTTGAAAGTTGCTCCCGAATTTTCCGTTACAGAAAAGACTCCGCCGACCTTTATCATCCAGACAGAAGATGACGGTATCCATGTTGAAAACGCCCTCGTCTGGTACAAGGCGCTCAAAGATGCCGGAGTCAAGGCTGAAATGCACCTCTACGAATGTGGCGGACACGGTTACGGTATCGCCGACCGTCCGGGCATTCCGGTCACCGGCTGGGAGAAACTGGCAGAAAAATGGTTCAAACTGCGCATTGACGCCATCAAGGTTCCGGAGTTCTCAAAAGAGGTCAGATCGTGAAAATCGTTCTCGCCCCCGATAAATTCAAGGGTTCCCTGACTGCGGAACAGGTTTCTCAAATTGAAAAAGAGGCCTTTTTATCCGTGATTCCGGGGGCGGAAGTCATCTGCGTTCCCCTCGCCGACGGCGGTGAGGGAACGGTCAGGGCACTCACAAGTGCCAATAACGGCGAACTCTTTACACTTCAGGTCCGCGGACCTCTGGAAGAAACAGTGAATGCAACAATCGGTACCACCAGCGACACGGCATTTCTTGAAATGGCTGAGGCTTCAGGTATGACATTGCTTTCTCCCGCTGAACGCAACCCCATGAAAACTTCCACATACGGAACGGGGGAAATGATTGTTGAAGTCCTGAAACGGGGCATAAAAAACATCATTATCGGTATCGGCGGCAGTGCCACAGTTGACGGCGGAACCGGTATGGCTGAGGCGCTCGGATACAAATTCTATGATAAAAACAACAATCTTCTTTCAGGTCTTTGCGGCGGTATGCTGCAAAAAATCGCAAAAATTGACAGTTCCGCAGTCAATCCGCTTTTAAAGGAGTGTAAAATCCGCATTGCTTCAGATGTGACCAATCCGCTTCTGGGCAGTAACGGCGCAGTCGCCGTCTTTGCGCCGCAGAAAGGGGCAACGCCTGAAATGATGCCGCTTCTGGAAGAGGGACTTGCCAATTTAAGAAAAGTCCTCATTCAGCAGAATTTTATTTCAGAAGATCTTCCCGGCGATGGTGCGGCAGGCGGACTCGGGCTTGGTTTGCGCGCTTTTTGCAATGCCGTTCCTGAATCCGGCGCAAGTCTTGCGATTGCGGCAACTTTTCTTGAAGAAAAACTTGAAAATGCAGATTTTCTTGTGACCGGAGAGGGCTGTTCCGACTCCCAGACCGATAACGGAAAACTCTGTGCTGTGGTTGCCCAAACGTGCAAAAAACACGGCGTCCCCTGTATTCTGCTTTCAGGAAAAGTTTTGGGAGAAAACTTCAAATCCTTTGATAAAGTCTGCGCCACAGTTCCGGCGGATATGCCCTTTGAAAAGATAAAGCCCCGGGCAGAAGAACTGCTCAGAACTGCAACTGTACGTCTGGCGGATTCCCTTAACCAATAGGGATCCACCAATACCAAACAGATTCTCCCTCAACAAATACTTCGCTTTTCTTGAAAAGGGTTTCCGCCTTTGCACAAGGCTACGGCGGACAAGGGGGGAGAAAATATACCGAAGCCGACGTTTCGGCTTTTTCCCGTGAAAAAAAGTTTTTCTCCTTCCCCCGACTCCCATCTACCCTTATCGGGATTAAGCGGGCAGACAGATGAGGATCAATCCGAGAATACACAGGACAAGAGCTGCCATCTGGATTTTCCGGACTTTTTCTTTGAGAATAAATACGCTTGACAGCGTGAAAGAAACAATGCAGGAACCGACCATTGTCGGGTAACACATACCGCCCAGACCCGCTTTTGCCATGACATCCATGCCGGGGAACTGCAGCGTGTAGGCAAAAATCAAACTGAAAAACTGCAATGCGCAGACATATTTCCACAGGTGCCGGTTGAAGAAGCTCTTTTTAAGAACCTCTTTGAACTCAGGCTGACGTGAAATTTTTATTCCGTTTGAAATGGCTGCCGCCAGCAGAACACCGAAAGAGTTGGCTAAAGTCCGGATGATACTCGGTATTTCTCTTGCCTCCTCAAAATAAGAGGGTGCAGTGGTCAAGTTCTGCTGAATGGCAACGATTCCGAAACAGATGAAAGCAAGTTTTTTCCATTTGCCGTCGGAGCCTTTGACAGAGTTGTCTTTGACTCTGCCGAAACAGAAAAGTGCTGCAAGCAGCAGAAATATGCCGATGCCGCGCAGAAAAGTGAATTTCACATCAAAAAACAGAATTCCGCCGATAAAAGGAAAAATGAAAGCCGATTGAATGATCGACCAGATCACGCCGTTGGGTCCCAGCTGCATGGCGGCGGACATAAATTGAAGCATATGAAAGTTCATAAATGTTCCGAGCGCGTAAACGCCGCAGGCAAGAAACAACACTGAAAGAGAACAATTCACAGTGGGAATTGCCGTAATCCAGAGAATCAAACTTACCAGACAGCTGAATGCGGCTCCGAAAAACTGAACCATGCTGGTATCCACATTCTTTTTCGGCGCATCGCCCATTACAAGTCCGACCAGACACCAACTGCTGCCGACAATCACCATGGCGGTAATGCCGAAATAAACAGAGTTCAGAAAACCGGAAAACATTTCAAACATAACTTTCCCCGCCTCAAATTCCCTGAATGATCTCTCTTGAAGAAACGATTCTGTCAATGATTCCGGCATAATCCGGAATGAGCTGTTCCTCTTTTTCTGCAATCACAAGCGGCGCAGAAGTCGCAGGACTTGAGGGCGCAAAAACCGTACAGCTGTCAGGAACCTGTTTTTCAGAGAGTTTCATCGTACCGATCTTTTCAGCGGTGGCAATGGTGTCAAGTTTGTCCTCTCCCACAACGGGACGCAATACAAGCATATCTATTGCGCGGTTGATGGTATCCATATTGACAAGGGTCTGGCTTGCGACCTGTCCCAGAGCATCTCCTGTCACCAGAGCGCGGCAGCCGGTTTCCTTTGCGATACGTTCAGCAATACGCAGCATGGCTCGGCGGTAGAGAACGGTCCGCAAGCGTTCGGAGCAATTATCACGGACGGCCTTCTGGAACTCCAGCAGATTCACCAGATGGAGTTTTCCGCCTGCCTGAAAGGTGTTGAGATGCGCGGCAATGCCTTTGACTTTATCGGTCGTTTCCTCAGGCGTATAGGGGAAACTGTGGAAAGAAACAAAATCCGTCGGCGAACCGCGTTTCATGATAAGGTATGCCGCAACAGGTGAATCAATGCCGCCTGAAAGCAGTGTAAGCACCTTGGGATTGCTGCCGACAGGCAGTCCGCCGGGACCCTCATAGGTATCAAAGTAAAGCAGAGAAAATTCGTCCCGGACTTCACAGCCTAAAGTCAGCTCCGCATCATCGTTGAGATTGAGTTTAAACCGTCTGTGGTCAAAGCAGCTTGCAACCGCAGACACAAGATCAATCTCAATATCTTTGCTCTTTAAAGGGAAACGCTTGTTGCTGCGCCGCGCACGCACACGGAACGTCACGGTATCGGGTTTTCCCTCAAACACCCGGGGAATCATTTTTATAACCGTATTGCGGATGGCATCCATATCGCTGTCAACACGCATGGCAGGAGAAAACGTTTCAATGCCGAATGCTTTTTGCAAAGCAGGAACCATTGCCTGAACTTCCTCAAGAGTATAATTTCTCTTTTCAGGATGTTCAATCCAGATACGTCCTCTGATACGCAAAACCTTGCAGTCAACGATCCCTTTGAGCAGACGGCGGATATTTTCCACCAGGCAACGCTCAAACATGTTGCGGTTGTTACCTTTGGTTGCAATTTCATGGTAACGGCAAATGATACAGTTATACATATTATCCCCCCGGAAATATTACAGATATGGTATAATTTCTTCAATATCACCCGCACCGAGAACGGCAATCAGCAATTTTCTGCCGTCTTCAGGCGGAACAAGAACTTTTTCAGCATTTTCCTGCCAAACTCCTGAAATGAAAATGCCGCCGCACTCACCGGCAAGCATAGCAGAATCAACTTTTCCGCTTTCAGTCCATGCGGCAAAGACAGGAACGGTAAAGAGAGAATCCGCCCCGCGCAGGACCCGGACAAAATCATCAAAGAATTTTTCCAGACGCGCGTAACGGTGCGGTTGAAAAACGATCCGCAGATGACAGTCCGGATACTTTATTCTGAGAAAATCAATGGCACGCTCCACTTCTTTCGGGTGATGAGCGTAGTCCTCAATGACAATCAATTTTTCATCGTTGCGCCGGAGCGTCATCCGCCGGCTGATGCCCTTGTAGGATGAGACCGCTTCTATCGCCTTTTGGCGATCACAACCCAGCTGTACGGCACTTTCAACGGCAAGGCGGGCATTGAGTGCCATGAAGCCGCAATGACAGGCAAAAGTTTCATTTTCAGACGGAAAAGGAAACATCAATAAATTTTTCATGCCTGAAAAAAGTTCTTTCTCTGTATCAAAACAGAGAACTTTCTCAGAACGGCGGGCAAAAATTCTGAAATTTTCTTTCAATGCCTCATCGCCGCCGACACTCCAGGCGTGATCGCCATCCACATTGGGAACGATTCCAAGATAAGGAGACAGCAGTTTGTGCGTGGCATCAGACTCATCCGCTTCGGTCACAAAAATATCATCTCCCAAACCGCCGTCTGAGGATTTTCCTCCCGGCACAGCGGCACCGATCATATACCCCGGCTGAAAACCGCATTCAAGCAATATATGAACCAGCATCGCCGTAATGGAACTTTTTCCGTGAGAGCCTGAAACAGCGGCAACACGGCGGTACAGCGAAAGAAATAAGGCAAGAAATTCACCGCGCCGCATTTCAGGAATATTCAATTCCCGCCCGCGAATCCTTTCTGGAT
This sequence comes from Lentisphaerota bacterium, assembly GCA_015061725.1. Taxonomy (GTDB): domain Bacteria; phylum Verrucomicrobiota; class Lentisphaeria; order Victivallales; family Victivallaceae; genus UBA1784. The sequence continues at coordinate 84,092 of SUVX01000003.1, read as the reverse complement.
TATCTTCTGTCACGGCAGAAGAAAAAACGATCATGCCGGTATCATCCGGCACATTTTCAGAGGCGTGTCCCTTACGGATGACCGCCCCGCCCTCTTCAAGATGACGGCATTTTTCATTAAACGCAAGATCGGAACCGGAAACTTTCACGCCTCTGGCAAGCAGCAGCTCCGCCATGGGCGCCATACCGGCTCCGCCGATACCGATAAAATGAATGGCCTCGGGCAACTTCATTTTCACTTCCCCCCGCAAAATCACTTAATGCGAAAATTGCGTATCATGGAGTCTGCGGTAAATGCCGCCCAGAGCAAGAAGTTCATCATGCGTACCGGACTCCACGATTTTACCCTGCTGAAGCACGATAATACAGTCAGCATGACGGATCGTACTCAAACGGTGGGCGATGGCAAAAACGGTACGGTTTGCCATGACACGGTTGAGAGCCTCCTGAACCTGACGTTCGGTCACGGTATCCAACGCGCTGGTCGCCTCGTCCAGAATCAGGATGGGCGGATTTCTCAAAATCGCACGGGCAATGGCAATACGCTGCTTTTCACCGCCGGAAAGTTTGAATCCCTTTTCACCGACTCCGGCATCGTAATCTCCGGCATGGCGGCCGCTGACGATAAACTCATGCGCATTGGCAAGTTTTGCGGCGTTGATAATATCTTCACGCGAAGCCCCCTCATTGCCGTAAGCGATATTGTCGGCGATGGACTCGTTGAAAAGCACCGGCTCCTGCGTCACAACCCCGATCAGCTTGCGGAGAGAAGCAATTTCACAGTCGCGCACATCCACGCCGTCAATACGGATAGTTCCTGATGTGGCATCATAAAAACGGGCAATCAGATTGGCAATCGTGGATTTTCCGGAACCGGTTTCCCCAACCACAGCAACCATACTGCCGCGCGGAATCGAAAGATTGATATCTTTGAGAATTTGTTTGTCTCCGTATTTGAAAGAGACATTTTCAAGTTCAATTCCCTGAGAGAACGACTCCAGTTTTTTTGCATCTTTCTTTTCAGGGAGAGAGGTATCCGTATCCAGCAGAGCAAAGAAACGGTCCGCCGCCGCCATGGAGCGCTGAATCAACGCCACGACTTTTGAAAGGGATTTGATCGGACGGTACGCCATAAATGCCGGAGACAGCAACGCCGCCAGCTGCGTGAGGGTCACGCCGTCCCAATAAGAATAAACCAGAAAAACCAGCGTTCCCAGAACGGCAACAAACTCCATTGTGGGAGAAACAAGCAGCTGCAAACGCATGGCTCTCAAAACCTGTTTGAGATATTTGCGGTTGTTTTCATGGAAACGGTTGTTTTCGTACTCTTCGGTATAGCAGGCTTTGACAACCTTTATTCCGGAAAAAGTTTCGTGCATACGCGAAAACACATCCGCAATGGCGGCGAAACTTTTTCTGTAAATTTTACGGATTTTACGTCCCAAAATGTGCATCGGCACAATCAATACCGGCACACCGATAAAGAGAATCACAGCAAGAGAAAAACTGTTGTACTCCTTACAGGCAACCAGAATCGCCGCAAAACAGGCAAGTATCTGAATCGGCGCACTGGTCAAATCTTCAACCGAATGTGAAATGGAGTCTTCAAGAGCCGATGTATCATTGGTACAGCGGCTGATCAAGTGTCCGACATCCATATTTGCATAGAACGACAGAGATTGACCTGAAAGTTTTTTGAAAATGATTTCACGCAAATCCGCCACGACACAGGCACCGACCATGCGCGTACAATACGCATTGACGTAATGCGCCACAGATTTTATCAGCCAGGCCAAAACGAACATGAATGTATAAACGGCAAAAACCTGCCAGGCAAGCTGTCCGTTGCTCTTGACCAGTTCAAACTGAAATTCGACAGGCCAGGATACATAAAGAGTCCGTTTTTCAAGACGGCAGGGCAGACGGTAAGTTTTGATTGCCGACTCCGCCTGTTTCAGGAGTTTTGTCAACTGCGGATCGGAGTCAGGCGGATTCAAAATCCGGTCAACAGCCTCCACTTTCTGTTCCGCAGTCAAGCCTGATTGCGAAACAGCTTTGACAACTTGTTCAGCCTGAGCCTGACGGGAAATTGAAACCTTGTTTCCTTTTCCGGAATCGACAACGCCCACAAGCTGCGGAATCATCATCAATCCGAAAAAGAGCGAACCGCCTGCCAGCATACCGGCAACGATACCGACCGTCAGGCGCAGCCAGTACGGGCGGGCATAAGAAATCAGCCGCAGATAGGTCTGCGGCTTGAATTCAACTTTTTCTGTGTCGCTGTGATGTGCCACTTTGAATACTTCTTACTTGAAGAATTTGGCAATGGTTTCAACGACATAGGCACGCTGTTCGGGTGTGGTTTCTCCGTAAATCGGCAGAGCCAGAACTTCGGAAGTTGCCTTTTCACATTCCGGATAATCTCCGACTTTGCCGCCCAGATCCTTGAAGCACTCCTGCAGATGCAGAGACAGCGGATAGTAGATCGCACAGCCGATATTGTTTTCAGACAGGAAGTTCTTGAGCGCATCGCGTTTACCGCCATGGACACGGATACAGAACTGGTTGAAGATGTGACGGACAGGGTAATCCGCACAGGCAGGCAGCGTGATCATATCATCAGTGATTCCAGCTTCGGCAAAGAGTTTCTTGTAATCTTCAGCGTTGTTCTGACGGGCGATGCTCCAGGAGTCAAGGTGACGCAGTTTGATGGAAAGAATCGCTGCCTGAAGCGCATCCAGACGGAAGTTGCCGCCGACGTATTCGTGGATATAGGTCTTGCTCTGTCCGTGGTTGCGGAAAATCTTGAGAATATCGGTCTTTTCAGCACGGCAGGTCACGGCTCCGCCGTCGCCGAAGCAGCCCAGATTCTTGCTGGGGAAGAAGCTGAAAGCACCGTAGTTACCGATGGAACCGACGCGTTTGCCTTTGTATTCGGCACCGATCGCCTGACAGGCATCTTCGATGACGAAAAGGTTGTTGGCTTTGGCGATTTCCATGATCGGATCCATATCCGCCGCCTGTCCGAACAGGTGAACGGGGATGATACCGCGGGTCTTGGGGGTGATCTTTTCAGCGATCTTTGCCGGATCAATGTTGAAAGTCACGGGGTCAATATCGGCGAAGACGGGTTTGGCACCGCAACGGACGATGGCGCCGACGGTCGCAAAGAAAGTAAAGGGAGAGGTGATGATTTCATCTCCGGGCTTGACACCCTCAACCATCAGAGCGATGATCAGTGCATCAGAACCGCTGGTAACACCGACGGCACCGCCGGACTGGCAGTAAGCTGCAAGTTCCTGTTCAAAAGCTTCAACTTTGGGTCCGAGAATGAAACGCTGGGAGTCACACAGTTCAGCAACAGTTTCAAGAATTTCAGCCTTGAGGGGGCTGTACTGAGCACGAAGATCAAGCAAAGGTACCTGCATAATAAAATCCTCCTGGATTGGTTTTGTTTTCGTATCCGCCTTCAGGTCTGAAACCCTCAGCAAATATACATTTTGAATAATATACTCCTTAAAGTATGATTTGTCACCCCAAATTACAAGAAAATAACATTTTTTCTGTGATTTTCTCTGATTTCAAGCAATTTTGAGGCTTAAAACTGACAAGTTCAGCTTTTTATATCACATTCAAACGGGCTGTTCACTTATGTCGGGAAGAATTTTTTTCAAAGAAGCACTTTTGTTTTCAAACATAAATTCATCCGCACAAAAGCCGGCTAAAAACTTTTCAAGAACATCCGGCATCTCAAGAGAATCAACAAATTCCCACGCATCGGCAAAAGAAATTTCTGCTTCAAACAGGGTATAAAGATTGCCATCGGAAAATCGTTCTGCGGCAAGACGGTAAAAATCAGCCGTAAGCAGCGGCAGGGCAAAAAATTCATCATCGGCAAAGCAAGAGTTATTTTTGACCGCCTGAAGATAAACCCGGCTGCCCTGCTCTTCAAGCAAAGAAAGAATTTCCGCAAAAAACGATCTGAACTCTTTGTTTGCAACAGTATTCAGCAGACTGCCGCACCCCTGACAGAGTTTTTTACGGATAGCATCAACATCCGGTTCCTGAGCCTGCAGCAGACCTGAAACTTCAGCAAGTCCGGGAATTTCAAAGCCCGGAACACTGTTTTTGGCGGCACACGCTTCAATGCGTTCTGAGGAAATACAAAAAGGAGAAGAAAAAGAAAACATAAACTGACACCATTTTTACACGACACATTTTAATTCTTCAATATAAATTAGCACCGCCACACCGCTTTGTCAAACAAACGCCGGAAGTTGCAATCTGCCGCCAGGAAAGGTCAATATCACAGTCCGCTGTCTTGCCTCCGGAAAACCAGTGCAGAAACAGATAACTCCCGTCAAATAAATTTTCCGTTTACTGCTGTTCTCTCTTTTTGCGGTATGCGCTCGGCGGCATACCGCTGTGTTTGCTGAAAAATCTGGAAAACGGATAAATCCCTGAAAAACCGCAGCGCAGAGCGATTTCAGATACGGATAATTCAGAGTTCACCAGAAGATGCTGGGCAAGATTCAATTTCTGCCAAATCAGAAATTTTCTTGAGGTGTATCCCGTCTTTTTGCGGAAAAGCGCGTGGAGATACTCCGGCGTGACATTGCGGCGCACCGCAACGATTTTAAACGGATCTTTGACCGGCGGCATCTGGATCATCAATTCGCACAATTCCCGTATGTAAGCGGCAGTGGATTGTCCGTACTCCGAGCGCAACACATCTGTCAAAGCGAGCCTGTTTTCAGAAAGAACGGCAAGCAGCTGCAGCAGAGCCGCACCGCAGGCAGAACAGGCAAAAGCATTTTCCCGTTCTTCATAATGCGCCAGCATTTGTGCCAATATTTCCGCACTCCGCGCTGAAAACTGCAGACGGACATTCCGGAAGACGGAAAACCATCCGTGGTCCTTACTTTCAAAACGGATGAGCAGCCATTCGACCCTGCGTCCCTGATTATCCGGCAGACAGTGCGGCTGCCCCGGCAGGACCAGAATTCCTTCATGCGGCTGAAGTCCGACATTTGCCTCATCAATCAGCAGCCTGCCTTCTCCGGAAAGGCAAATCCACAGAACAAAGTAGGCGTGAATGTTGGGCAGCACCCCTTTATACTGTTCGTTACGGCGGAAAATATGGATATTTTTCAATTCCGGCAACCGGGGAGAAAAAGCCGCAAGTCTGGTACTGTCAAAAGTGATCCCGGCAACTTTTTCAGAGATGTTTTCCCAGAAATCCTCTTTTTGTACAGAATCGGTTAAATTTTTTCGTTTTTTTATCATTGTTTTTACCATTATAATATGGTATAATATATCATGTTCACAAAATAAATTCAAACACAGAGGATTTTCATATCAAAAATCACCCAAATAAACAAGGATTTTATATTTATGAAACAGAAAAAAAACAGCTTTACTTTTACTCTCATTGAACTTTTGGTCGTGATTGCAATCATTGCAATTTTAGCCTCAATGCTTATGCCCGCGTTGCAGAAAGCAAGAGAAGCATCGCGCAAAGCACTCTGTCAGAGCAATGAAAAGCAGATCGGCACCGCTTTTCAGCAGTATGCGGACAACTACAACGGTTTCTATATCCATTATTCAACCAATCACGCCTATATCAACGGTTACAAGGTCAATCCGGACTGGACAGGTTTCCTTACTTTCAACAACTATCTGAACCGGGGTGTCTTCGTCTGTCCCTCGCTGAACTCAGCACCGGATTATGCTCAGGACTCTTATGCAGAAAACACCTACAACATGAAATATTCCGGTATCGGTATGGCTTACCAGACTTTCGGATGGGGACGCTTCAGACGCGGACGGGATAACGGTGCTGTTTCAGACTTTGTCAATCTGCACACTTCAGATGTACGTTATCCGTCAAGGATGTTTGCCGCCATGGATTCCAAATGGGCAGGCACTGCCGCTGTGGCAGGATACAACCGTGTAACTTTCACCGTTTCGACTTCAACGACCTGCGGCAATCCGGATGCACTCCGCCATGGCGGCATCCTGAATATGCTGTATGTTGACGGTCATGTCAGTGCCTTGCAGGTCAATGCTCTCAACCCGCATCAGACTCTTGGCATGACATGGAAATATCTCCAGTGGAACGGTTACGGAGATGCGTTCTGATGAAACTCCTCCTCTTGCTGCTGACTTTCAGCTGTCTTACAGTTTACGGAAATGCGGTACAGTTGACAAAAGAGCTGTGTCAGATAGAAGAAACACAAAATTACAGCGATAAAAATCTCCGCAAAGCCGCCGCAGCATTGACTCACCGGAATTACCGTGTCCGTTTTTCAGCCATGCGGATACTTATTCAGGCGGGCAAAAAATATCCGCAAGCAACACCTGCGCTGTTGGATACGATTAAAAATCCGCCGCAGAAACATCTGCCGGGATTTGCTGTAACAACTTTGCTTGTGACAGAACCTGATGCTTTTGCGATTCTGGAAAAATTTTATGACTCTGCCACATCCGATTGGAAACAGACGCTTGCCAACGCTCTCTGGAATCTCCCGGGCGTACCTGAAAAATTCAGAAAAAAACTCTCCTGGGCTGAAAGCGGATACAAAAACAATGTGCCTTCTCAACTTGCAAACGGCGGATTTGAAAACGGACTTGACAACTGGGAATTGATTTGCCGCGACGGTGCTTCAGGGAAAATCAGTCTTCAAAACAAAATCGTCCGTTCCGGCAGCAAAGCCCTGCAAGTCGAAAAAAGCAACGGACTTGGTTTTCTGGAACTCCGCAGTAAAAAACTTGTTGAGATCCCCGCAAATGAAACCTGGTTTTTCCGCGGATATTACCATACGGGCAACGCTCCGGCAGAATCACTGATATTGTTCCGTCTGCTGGATGAACACGGTGCGGATATTCCAGACAGCCAATGGAATACGATCAGGGGGAACTATATCAGACGGACTTTCAGTTACACAAGAACTTCTCCGCCGGGAGTCTGGCAGAAAAATCTGATGACGTTAAAATCAACGTCCCGTCCCCGTCTCTGCCGTCCGGTCATCAGAATTTACGGAAATCCCGTTACGTTGTATCTGGATGATCTTACTTTGCCGTCACCTTTATGGACCCTGCCGTCTTCGACACAGTATCCGGCACTGCCATCAGAAACACTTGAATCGGCTCAGAAAATATTGGATGCCCGTCCGCAGGCGTTTGTCAAAACAGCAAGTTATCCCTCAGGCGCAGTCGGAATCAAAATCAATGACAAGATATATCCTCCGGTTCTTTATTATCCTCTGCTGCCGGATTTCGGGGATTACAAGTCTTTCAATGCTGCAGGCATAAAGATCAGCAACGTTGTACTGAATCTCTCGACCGGTCCGGAACAATCTCACTTTGCAAATCTTGCCTCAGTTCCCGTCTGGCCGGATGCCGGAACAAAAAAATACAACTTCACCCCGCTTCTTTCATCTTTACGCCGCACGCTGCGCTTGATTCCGGAAAATCATATCATCCTCGGTTTCAATGTCTCCTGGCCCGAAAATTATATGGACAAAAACCCGGAAACGCTCTGGCTGAACAGCAAAGGTCACTGTGCCTGGGGAAATACGCTGCACCTGCGGGGATTTTTTCCAGAAAAACCGGGCAGAAACATGTTCCGCTGGCCATCGCCCTATGCGGATAAGCCTTTCTCGGATATCGCCGATATGCTCAAGGCATTTATCGCTGAACTTAAAAAGACCGGCATGGATAAAATGGTCATCGGTGCTTTTGTCGTCGGCGGACATGACGGACAGTTTGAAATCCGCGATCCTGATTTCAGTCCCGCAGGTAAAAAAAGCTGGCGCGCCTGGCTGAAAAAGAAGTACCGTACAGATAAAGCACTTCAAAAAGCTTGGGGAAATCCCGAAGTCACCCTTGCTAACGCTCAGGTCGTTGAAAAAAGTTACAGGGGAACGCAATTTCTTTCATTTCCCCGTGACCGGCACCGTTTTGATTACGAGATTTTCAGAGAGGAACGGATTTGGAAAATCAAAGAAATCATGTTGAAGGGAATCCGTGAAGCTTTGGGCAAACCGGTACTGGGTACAGCCTGGCAAATGGATAGATTCAACGTCAAAAATCCCTCCCGCTTTTTTGAAGCTGATGTGCTTGATATTCTGGTGACCCAGCCGAATTATCAGCATCGCAATCCCGGACTGATTTCAGGAGAACTTGTGCCGTTCAACTCGTTCAGAAAGCATAACAAACTCTGGTTGAGTGAATTTGATTTCCGTTCATTTGTGCGTGAAAATTACCGCAATGAAGTTACAACAGAAAAAATCGGTATTCCGCAGAACATTGCGGCATTTCAAAGCACTTTCCGCAAACAGGCGGCTCAGCAGATAGCAACCGGCAACGGCGGCTGGTGGATGTTTGATATTGACAACAATTCTTTCGGACACCCTGCGCTGATGCGGGAAATCAAAACCGGATACGATATCTATGACCGTATCCACCGCAAAAAAGACACCCTGCTCAAGATGCAATGCGCTGTTATCATGAAGCGTGACAGTATCAACGGAGAACGCAACTGGCTCGCCGCATCGCTGTGCGAAAATCAGGGCTGGCTGTTCGCCTCATCAGGCGTACCGTTTGACACCTGGTATCTGGATGATTTTCTTTCTTCCGGCAAAACAAAGCAGTACAAAATGATTTGTTTCCTCAACACCTATCAATTGTCCGCAAAAGAGAGAGAACAGATAGATAAAATGCTTAAAAAGGATAACAGAACTCTGATTTTCTGTTACGGTTCCGGTTACGTCACACAGCGGAACAACTCCGTTGAGGCGATGAAAAAATTAACGGGATTTGATATTAAAACAGATTTCAGAAGACGCCGTCCGCTGGTTCTATCCTGTGTTCAAAATTTGAATCCGATCCAGGGTATGCAGGATGTGAACAGAAGTTTATACTCAGACTTTCCGGCTCCGGGCAGAGCCCCCTGGGACATTCAGCGCTTCCGGGTTCTTCCCGGTCCTGCGGATAAAGTTTATGCCCGCTATGCCGACGACAGAACTGCCGCGATCGTCAGCAGAAAATTCCCGTCATGGCGTTCGGTATACGTCGCTTCTCCGGGCGGGATCTCGGCAGAGTTGTTCCATTTGCTTGCTGAACAAAGCGGCATTTACCGCATATCCGCCCCCGGCAAAGCATGGAGTTGTGTCAACAACCGTTTTCTTTCAATTTATGCACTGCATAACGGAAAAACCGTTTTCACGCTGCCCTGCGATGCCGATTTTGTTCAGGATGTTTTTTCAGGCAGCCGACTGCCCGTCCGCAAGCGGACTCTGCGTCTGAATTTAAAGGCAGGTGAAACCCGCTGGTTTATCATTCATAAAAAGTAATCTGTAAAAACGAGGTATGATATGAAAAAACAGATCATAATTTTATTTTGCCTGAGTTTATTCTCAACACTTTTTTCAGCCGAATACTGGTTTTCAGAAAAGCCATCAAAATCCATGAAAGCCGACCGTCCGTTGAAAATATGGACTTTCGCTTCGGGAACAGAAAACTGGTTCGTACTGCCGGGCAGACGGGGAAAAATCGAATGGGATAAAACAGGACATCTCAAGTTATCTTCAACCGTCAAACATGGCAAAGCCGGCGGAAATATTTTTTCACTGTATGTCCCCTACCGTCCGCTGCCGGGAGAGCGTTTTCTTCTCACAGCCTTTGCACAGGGAACAGGCGATATCCGAATCGGCCTTGCTGTTTACAGCTTCGATAAGCGGAACAAACTGAAATACAAAACAATCTGGAGTACTCCTCAACGCTTGACCGGCAAAAAACAAACGCTGCAGTTTGCCCCCGATCTGTCACGCTTCACCGCCGTCAGAATGGGATGGCAGTTTGAACTTGTATCAGAAGGCAGTGTCAAATTTGACCAGATAAATCTGGCACAGCTCAAAGACTCTTCTCTGAAAGTTTCTGTCGAGCCTGAATTTGCGGCGATCCGTCCCGGGGAACGTTATCCTGATTTACGTTTTTCGGTTTCTCCCCGGATTGACAAGGTACAGTTTTTCCCGGCGGCGGATCCGGCATCTCCGGCTCCTGTTGACATGAAACCCGACACCGGAGGTATCGTCAAAGTTTCACACCAATCCCTCAACAGAGGAAAACGTTTTGTTCTGGCAGCCAACGGAAATACCGCCTCCGCCGCAATCGAGGTACTCCAACCGCAGGAATATGATAAATTTGATACTCTGGCAAAATCCATCCGCCTGAAAAAGCCGCTGCGTATCCTTGTCATCGGAGACAGTCTGCTGGATAAAAATTTCCACAGCAACGCTGATTCCGGCGCCGTCAAACAATTTGAGTTCTGGCTCAAAAAATACAATCCCGGAAAAGTCGTCATCCGCAACGCCGCCGTCCGCGGGGACTATATCGAGAGAGTTTGGGACAGAATGGGCGTTGAATTAAAACAGTTCAAAAAAAGAGTCTTCCAGCAGCAGGAGTATGATAAACTTTTCTCATTTCCCGCAGATATGGTATTCATCCAGCTGGGACACAATGACACCCGCACCTCATCACTTCAGAATTACAAGGTTCCGCTCGTTCCCAAAGAAAAACAAGAGAAATTATATATCCAAACGCTTACGGCAATACGCAAAGCCATGCCTCAATGCAAAATCGTGCTTTATTCCTCAACCTGCAGCAATTACGAACTTATCCTTGCCAACCATGAACGGGCAAAAAAACGCAGACCGCAGGGACCTTTTGTCCTGTTTGCCAAACCTGAATTCATGGAAGATTTCAATGCCGTTCTGAGCAAACTTGCTCCGCAGTTTGATGCCGTTTACCGCGATATTTATACCCCGATGAAAAAACTTCCGCAAAAAGAAAAAGCTTTTCTCTTTGACATCGGCGGAGTTCACCTTTCGGATGCAGGACAGAAATATCTGGCTTATCAGTATTTGAAATTCATTGCAGAATACCCCAACAAACAGTTGAAAGAATAAAATATGGATTCAAAAATCAAAATCGCGGTTTTAGGATGCGGAAACCGTTCCTATTATGTTGTCAATAATCTTCTGATGGATTCAAACAGAGAAGTTGAAGTCGTTTCCGCCTATGATCCGGATCAAAGTGAACTTGAACGCGCTTTGGAACACTGGAATGCGCCCGATGCCTGCAGAGCAAAAACAGCAGAAGAAGCGATCAACTTCCCGGGGGTAACCTGGGTCATGGTATTTTCTCCCAATGTTTTCCACAAAGAACAGATCCTCAGTGCCTTTGCCGCAGGGAAACACGTTTTTACAGAAAAACCCCTTGCAACCACCATTGACGACTGTCTTGAAATTTATCAGGCATGGAAAGAGAGCGATGTTCTTTTTGCAACCGGATTCGTTCTCCGTTACGGACAGATTTACCGCAAAGCCAAAGAATTGCTCGACTCCGGACGTTTCGGCAAACTGCTTGCCATTGAGGGGAATGAACACATCGCCCCCGCTCACGGCGCCTACATCATGCGGAATTGGCGCAGATACACGAAACTTTCAGGTCCGCATATTCTGGAAAAGTGCTGTCATGACCTGGATTTGATCAACTGGTTCTGCAACTCTCTGCCGTCAAAAGTAGCTTCTTTCGGCGGCAAATCATACTTTACAAAAGAAAACGCCGATCTGGAACAGAAATACGGCGCAGAAAATTTCTACACCTGGCGCGACCCCAAGGCCTCAGGTTCAGCATTCGGCAACGATTCCGACCTCATGGACACGCAAGTTTCTGTTGCAGAATACCGCAATAATATCCGCGTGAGTTTCACCTCCACCATGGGCAGCGTGATTCCGGAGCGGAGAATGTTTTTCCTCTGCACAGAAGGAACCATTATTCTGGAACTCCTGCACCGCAGAATAGAATGTAAAGCCATGGGAGACGATGCCGTCAGCGTTTATGAATTTCTCAAAGCCGATGCGCACGCAGGCGGCGACAGCCTCATTATGAAAGAGTTGTTCGATACCATGAAAAACGGCACTCTTCCCAAGTGCAGCGGCAGTGAAGGTCTGGAAAGCGCCGTGTTCGCCCTTGCGCTGGATCAGGCGGCAACAGAAAACAAAATCGTTGATCTGGAACCCGTCTGGAATAAGTTGAACAGATAAATCCGGAACCGTCCGACAGGCTGTTCAGCAGAGAACTGCAGGGTAATCAGGGATTTTACAAAAAAATTCCTTGATATTACGGCGGAAAGGTGATATATTTATGGATAAACTTGTAATTTATCCAATCACAAATTTATGGAGGTTTTATCATGGAACTTGATTGGGCTAATCTCGGATTTCAATTCCGTCCCACCAAAAGCAACATCCGTTTTCACTACGCCGACGGCCAATGGAGCGAAGGCAAACTTTACAACACCTATGACATCACCATGTCCGTAGCCGCCAACGTACTGCACTACGGTCAGGCTGTTTTTGAAGGCATGAAGGCTTTCCGCGGCAAAGACGGCAAGGTCAAAATCTTCCGTCCCGACGAAAATGCCCGCCGTCTCAACAGCTCCGCCCGTCACCTGATGATGCCGGAGTTCCCCGTTGAACGTTTCATTGAAGCAGTCAAAACCGTCGTCCGCGACAACGAAGAATATGTGCCTCCCTACGGCAGCGGCGGTTCTCTCTATCTGCGTCCTGTGATGTTCGGAACCAGTTCTCAGATCGGCGTTTCCCCCAGTCTGGAATACGAACTGGTCATCATGGCTGTTCCCGTGGGCGCCTATTACAAGAACGGTATCAAACCGGTCGAAGCTCTCATCGCCCGCGATTACGACCGCGCCGCACCGCACGGTACCGGACACATCAAGGCCGCCGGAAACTATGCCGCAAGTCTGATTTCCAGCAAAATGGCAAAAGACAGAGGCTGCCCCGTTGCACTTTTCATTGATCCTGCGACCCACACCTATATTGATGAATTCGGAACCAGCAACTTCCTCGCCATCACCAAAGACGGCAAGTATGTCACCAGCAAATCCGATTCCATTCTGCCCTCCATCACCAACAAGAGTCTGATGCAGGTCGCTGAAGATCTGGGTCTTACCGTTGAACGCCGCAAAGTCCGCATTGAGGAACTGGCTGACTTTGCCGAAGTCGCCGCCTGCGGAACGGCTGTGGTTCTCACCCCCGTCAGCAAGATTTACGACGGCGACACCGTTTACACCTATGAAGCTGAATCCATCGGTCCTGTCATGAAAAAACTCTATGACCGCATGACCGGAATCCAGTACGGCGAATGTGAAGATATCCACAACTGGATGGTTGAGGCATAAGAGTTGAAATGAAAATCTTTAAGACCAGGCGCGAACTTCAACAGTTCGCGCTGGAGCTTAAACGCTCCGGCAAAACGGTCGGTTTCGTTCCCACAATGGGATATCTGCACGCCGGACATATGTCTTTAATTGATATTGCCCGCGAAAAAGCCGATGTTGTCATCGTTTCCATTTTCGTCAATCCGACTCAATTCGGACCGACGGAGGACCTTGACCGCTATCCCCGCGACTTTGAACGCGACCTTGCCATGTGTACCGAACACAAGGTGGATGTTATTTTTGCTCCCGAACCGGGAGAAATGTACAACGCTGACTCCAGTACCTGGGTTGAAGAAAAGAAACTTTCAGGTCCCCTGTGCGGTGCCAGCCGTCCCTGTTTCTACCGGGGCGTAACGACGGTGGTTTCAAAGCTCTTTAATCTGGTCATGCCGGACTTCGCCGTTTTCGGCTGGAAAGATGCCCAGCAGCTTCTGGTCATCAAACGTATGGTCCGCGACCTGGATTTTCCTGTTGAAATCATCGGTGCGCCGCTGGTGCGCGATACAGATGGACTGGCTTTAAGTTCACGCAACCGTTATCTTTCTGATGACGAACGTACCCGCGCCCTTGCCATCCACAGAAATCTGCTTGCGGTCCGCGAAAAAGTTGAAGCCGACGGAGCTTCGGTTCTCGAGTCTGCTCTTGCCCGGGCCCGCAAGGGTATTGAGGAATCCGGCGGCAGAATTGATTATGTGACAGCTCTGGATGTGGATACCATGGAAGAACCCGTTTCCGGCACCAAGGCACTTCTGGTTGCCGCCGCAGTCTTCTACGGCACGACAAGATTGATCGACAACGAAGTCGTTGAATTAAAATAATAACCTTTTTGTTGAGTTTTGAAAAATGAAAAAATTGTTTTGGGGTACTCCCGGATTTGAAAACGAATTGGCAGCACTCTACACCCGTGCGCCCTTCCCGCCCGAAGCGGAAAAAGCCGCAGCGGAAATTATTGCTGATGTCCGTGCAAACGGCGATGCGGCACTGGTCAAATACGCAAAGAAGTTTGACCGCACCGATCTTACCCCGGAACAATTCCGTGTGACACCTGAGGAACTTGCTGCCGCCGGCCAAAAACTCTCTGCCGGAGACAGAAAAGCCATCAAAACCGCCTTGGCTCAGGTGCAGGCATTTGCAAAACTCACCAAACCGCGCAACTGGAAAAAGTCTCCCCGTCCCGGTGTGACTGTCGGTGAAAAATTCACCCCCATGGAACGCGTGGGCGTCTATGTTCCCGGCGGTACAGCTCCGCTGGTGTCAACCGTCATTCACACGGCGGGAATCGCAAAAGCAGCGGGAGTCAAAGAAGTTGTCGCCATCACGCCTCCGGGCGGACTGCATCCGGCGACCATGTATGCCATGCATTTGGCGGGCGTTGATGAAGTCTACCGTCTGGGCGGTGTTTACGGCGTTGCGGCTCTTGCCGTCGGAACTCAAAGCATCCGCAAAGTTGAAAAAATCGCAGGTCCCGGCAATGCCTATGTAACGGCGGCAAAAAAACTGCTTTACGGTGAAGTTGCCATCGACCTGGTTGCCGGTCCCTCTGAAATCCTCGTTGTTGCAGACGAAACGGCAAATCCCGCTTTTGTTGCCGCCGATTTGCTCAGTCAGGCGGAACACGGCAGCGGACTGGAACAGGCGGTCATGGTCACGACTGATAAAACTTTGATTGAAAAAGTTGAAAAAGAGTTTCTCCGTCAGAAAGCGCTGCTCTCACGTCAAGAAACCATTGAAAAAGTTGAAAACAACGGTGTGTTTCTGATCTGGGTCCCTGACCTGGAAACTGCCTGTGACCTCGCCGGAAAATATGCGCCGGAACACCTGGAACTTCAAATCGAAAATCCCGAAAAGTGGTGCGGAAAGATTCAGGCGGCGGGAGCAATCTTCCTCGGCGCCTGGACGCCGGAACCCGTGGGTGATTTCTGCGCCGGTCCCTCACACGTTCTGCCGACTGCCGGCAGTGCAAAGAGTTTCAACGGTCTGGAAACCTGCGGATTTTTCCGCCGCACCAGTATCGTCAAATACGACCGCCGCGCCCTGATGCGTGAAGCTGAAGTCGTTGAACGTTTCGGCATGATGGAGGGACTTGATGCCCATGCCGGAGCCGCAACTATCCGCAAAAACAGCAAGTAAGGTTCTTTATGTCCTGCAATTTCAAGGTCAAAAATCTGGATATCAGGACAGAATTTCCTGCTCCGGAGTTCAAAAAGATCACTCTTTCCCACAGCGCATGGCGCAACGGGATTGCGGTACGCATGCCCAATCATCTGGGCGACAGCGTAATGGCTCTGCCTGCGCTGGAACTTCTGAAAAAAACCGTTCCTCAGGACCGTGCGCTGTTTGTCATTGCGCCGGAGTATCAGCGCAAACTCTTTTATATGCTGCCGTTTGTGGATGGTTTCATCGGACTTAAAAGCGCGCACAAAATGTGGAGCGCGCAGGAATACAATGCACTTAAAAACAAACGTCTGGGTATAGGTGTCATGTTCAACCGTTCTTTCCGCGATGCAATGCTTATGCGCGCGGCGGGAATAAAAAAACTGTACGGCATTCCCGGCAGAGGACTGCGGAATCTGTTTTTAAGCAGTACACTCCGTCCAACGGATAAAAAAGCACCGTCAGGACATCTGGCAAGACAGTATATTGAAATCGTCCGTGCGCTGGGTGCGCCGGACTGGGACGGCAGTCTCCCGGGATTTGTTCCTCCCGGTACGCCTGACGAAAACCGTGCGCCCATCGGTGCGCTCTGCGGACACAGTCAGCTTCTTGTCATGTGTCCCGGCGCCGCTTACGGTACGGCCAAACGCTGGCCTGCGCTGGCTTTCCGCGCCGTCGCCGCCGACTGGATCAAACGCGGCGGCATTGTTGCCGTTGTCGGCGGCAAAGGCGAAAGGGCAACAGGAGAAGAGGTCGTTCAGGGTTTGAATGAGAAAAAAATCATCAACCTCTGCGGCGAAACAGAACTGGATGAACTTTTCTGGCTGCTGAAATCCGCCCTTGTCATTCTTGCCAACGATTCCGGAGTCATGCACCTGGGAGCGGCGACCGGCAATTACGGCATAACAGTTTTCGGTCCGACGGACTACACCGCCACGGGTCCGATTTCCTCAAAGTGGAGTTTATTGAGCGATCAGCCCGACTGTGCGCCCTGCTTCCGCCACGACTGCCCCACCGATCACAAGTGCATGACCGCGGTCACGCCCGAACAGGTGAAGCAGGAAATTCAAAACATTCTTTCAAAAATGAACATTCACCTGCCCCTGCAGGAATAATATAACAACAGGAGATTTTACGATGGAAAAAATTTATCTCTGGAAAGATCAATCCATCAAAACCCAAACCGACCGTCCCTCCATCGTCCCTTTTCTGATTGACAAACCGCAGGCTCCTGCAATACTGATCATTCCCGGCGGCGGATACGGAATCGTCTGTGAACCGACCGAAGGCACGCCCACCGCAAAAAAATTCAATACGCTGGGGTATCACGCCTTTGTTCTGGATTACCGGACTGCGCCCGCACGCTATCCGGAACCTCAACTGGATGCCATGCGGGCAATGAAAATGATCCGTGCCAATGCTGAAAAATGGGGTATCATCCCCGATCAGATCTACACCTGCGGTTTCTCCGCCGGAGCCCATCTGGCGGGCTGTCCCGGGCTTATCTGCGATGATCTGGATGCCTCAGACAATGATTTCTGCGACAATTTTTCACATATCCCCAACGGCATGATCCTCTGTTACGGCGTCCTTGCTTTTGAAGATTGGAGTCATGTCGGCAGTCAGCAGAATCTGCTGGGAGAAAACTTCCCCGCTCTCCGTAAAAAGTGTTCTCTTCCTGAGTTTGTCAATGAAAAAACGCCTCCGACGTTTTTACTGCACACCATCTGCGATCAGGTCGTAAGTTACCGCAACAGCATGGTCTTTGCCGAAAAAATGGCACAGGCGCACCGTCCCTGCGAACTTGCCCTCAATTACTGGGGAGATCACGGTATGCTTCTGGGTAAAAATACCCTTGATGTCATCAACTGGCCCGAACAGGCTGATGCCTTTTTGAAATCTGTTCTGCTCTCAGAAAGTGATCCGGAATTCAGAAGCAGATACACGCACCCCTATCAGGCAAAACAGGTTTCTGAATAAAACCCGGTCCGGAGTCTGTCATATCCGGTTCCTCCTTGCAGGAACACCGTTTTTCTGTGAAAACAACGTGAAAATCGGCTTGAAAAAACGGCAAAGAGGCGATATATTATAAAAATTGCACGCATAAACTGAAGGCGGCAGACATGATGCTTATGGTCAATCCTCTGGACCTGGGAGCTGATTGATTGCCGTACCGGCGGTAAAAAATAACGTGGCTGTTACGCCGGAGCTTCAAAAAAATGCGGTAATAGACTAAACAAAAAATAGAGGTAAAAATTTTATGGTCAGAATCAGATTAAAGCGTACCGGTACCCGCAATCAGTCCTGTTTCCGGGTGGTGGTTATGGATCAGCGTTCCAGCCGTGACGGAAAAGCGATTGAAGAGCTGGGTTACTATGATCCCTGCAGAAAAGTTGAAGATATCAATCTGGATCGCGCAGATTACTGGAAAGGCGTCGGCGCCGTGATTTCCGAAACTGTTCAGGACATCATCGACCGCAAACGCAACGGCATCGTCCTCAAGGATCGTGTCCGCAAGCCGAGCGTGTCCAAGAAAGTCGCCGCCAGAATCAAGGCTGAAGAAGAAGCCAAAGCCAAAGCTGCAGAAGAAGCCGCTGCCGCAGCAGCCGCTGCTGAAGCCGCTCCGGAGGCTGCACCCGAAGCTTAATTTGAAACTTCGAGAGATTGAATTATGTTCAAGAAGTTAATGGGTTTGATTTTCGGTTCTTCCAGCGATAAGTCCTGCGGTTGCACCTGCGGTTGCGGAAAAGAACTTTCCGGCAGCATCCGTGATCTTGAAGGATTTGTTGAATATGTGGTCAAGGCCCTGGTTGACTATCCTGAAGAAGTCAGCATTGAAACGACCGAGACCAGCGAAGGCGCGGCCATCAAAATCCGTTGCCGTAAGGAAGATATCGGTAAGATCGTCGGCAAGCGCGGCAAGATTATTATGTCTATCCGTTCTCTTGTCAGTGGCGCAGCGGGACGTCAGCACAAGCGCGTTTCCGTTGATGTGCTGGATTGATCTTATTTGAATTTCAGGAGGCGGCGTTGTGCGAATAGATGTACTGACGTTGTTTCCGGAGTTGTTTCCCGGACCACTGGGAGAAAGCATCATAGGGCGTGCTTCAGAACGCAATTTACTGGAGCTCGGCACCGTCAATATCAGAAACTTTGCGCTTGATGCGCGGGGAACTGTTGACGATAAACCCTATGGCGGCGGACCGGGAATGTTGATGATGGCGGAGCCGGTGGTATCCGCAATAGAGTCGGTAAAAAAGGAGAACAGTCTGGTTATCCTGACTTCTCCGAGAGGCAGAGTGTTCAATCAGAGCCTTGCAAAGGAGCTGGCAAATTACGAACACCTTGTTATCGTTACCGGACACTATGAAGGTGTTGACGAGCGTGCGATAGAGCTTGCTGTTGATATGGAAATCTCCCTCGGGGATTTCGTTCTGACCAGCGGAGTTCTTCCTGCGATGATTATCACAGACGCCGTCGCAAGATTACTGCCGGGAGTGCTGGGTGATGATGCATCAAGTGTTGATGAGTCACACTCCGGTAATCTGTTGGAGTATCCGCAATATACGCGTCCGACAGAGTTTCGCGGTCTCCGGGTTCCGGAGGTTCTTTTGAGCGGCGATCACGGTAAAATTGCCAAATTCAGGCAGAAACAGCGTGAGAGCCTCACCAGAGAACGCCGGCCGGATATGTGGGAAAATTTTATGAGTCAAACGGAAAAAGAGGTTTGAAAATGACGATATTGGACAAAATCCGTAAAGAGCAGGTTCGTGAGAACCGTCATGAGTTCAACGTCGGCGACACCGTCAAAATTTCGGTGAAGATCGTCGAGGGCGACAATGAGCGTATTCAGCAGTTCCAGGGTGTCGTGATCGCAAGACGCGGCTCCGGCATCGAAGAGACCTTCACGGTTCGCCGTGTTCAGGCCGGACAGGGTGTCGAGCGTGTGTTCCCGATCAACAGCCCCCGTCTGGAAAAGGTGGAAGTCATCCGTCGTGGTGCTGTCCGCCGTGCAAAACTGTACTATCTCCGCGACAAAGTCGGTCGCGATGCCCGTGTCAAAGAACGTCGTGTCAAGTAAGTCCGACCGTTCCTGCCGCAAAGGCATTACACAGGATCATGAACTCCTCTGCACGGAGCGCGAGCTCCGTTCAGAGGGTTTTTGTTTTATTGCAGGCGTAGACGAAGCCGGTCGCGGACCGTTAGCGGGTCCCGTGGTTGCAGCGGCAGTCATTCTGCCTGACATTCCGGAACTTCCCGGATTCTTTGACTCCAAGCAGCTTTCAGACTGCGACCGCAGAAAACTGCGAGACGAACTGCTTGCGCTGCCGGAGTGTTATCACAGCGTGGTTGAAGTAAGTGCTTCAATCATTGATCAAATCAATATCCTCAACGCCACCCATCAGGCGATGCGTCAGGCGGTCTTGAATTTGCAGAAACAGGCAGACTTCGTTCTCGTTGACGGACTGCCCGTCAAAGGTTTCGCCGTCCCCTGCCGTAATCTTGTAAAAGGTGACGCCCGTTCCGCCAGCATTGCGGCAGCAAGCATCCTTGCCAAAGTCCACCGTGACGAACTGATGGAAGAATATGACAAACTCTACCCCGGTTACGGCTTTGCTTCACACATGGGTTACGGAACGCCCGCCCACCTCGAAGCCTTGAAAACCCTCGGTCCCTGCCCGATCCACAGAATGACCTTCCGTCCGGTACGCGAACTGCTTGCCCCTCCCCCCGAACAGCTGGAACTTTTCTGATAAAGAGCAGATGGGAGCCGGGGGAAGGCGAAAAACTTTTTTTCACGTGAAAAAAAGTTTTTCGCCTCCCCCCGGACCCCTCTCCACTTTTCAAAAAAGCGGGGTATTTTGTTGAGAGGATTATTGCCCCCGGATATTAAACTCTCTTCCCCTGTCCGCCGCAGCCTTGTGTGAAGGTGGATCCACTTTTCAAAAAAGCGGGGTATTTTGTTGAGAGGATTATTGCCCCCGGATATTAAACTCTCTTCCCCTGTCCGCCGCAGCCTTGTGCGAAGGCGGATCCTCTTTTCAAAAAAAGCGGGGTATTTTGTTGAGAGGATTATTGCCCCCCGCTTGAAATTTCGTTTTTGCCCAAACAGGCATTTGATGGACCGGGGTGACCAGATGGACAAAATGGACTATTCAGCATTACTGCGCCCATGTTGTCCATGTTGTCCATGTTGTCCATGTGGTCCATTGAAAACTCTTTTTTGCGCATTTGACAACAGAAGCGATTCCGGTCTTTTTCAACCCCGTCTTTCAGTTTTTCCGTTTTCTGCCTGTTTCTGTCGCAAACCGTCGACGAACCGATATTTTTGTTATCTATCCGTGTTTGGAATATACATTACTCTATCTTTTCCGGCTCCGGCATTCCCGCCGCTTTGCGGTATGCTCTCGGCGAACAATGAAAATGTTTTTTGAAAGCACTTGAAAAATAAAGCTGGTCAGAATAACCGCATTTTTCAGCAATTTCCTTGATGGGCATAAGGGTATTTCTCAACTGCTTTGCCGCATGATTCATCCGAACTTCAGTCAGGTACTGCATCGGCGTTGTATTCATATAATGCTTGAACAGTCCCTGAAGTGTACTTTTAGCCCTGTTGCAGTACAGGCAGATGTCTGCAAGAGAAACGATAGAAGCAAATTCCCTGCGGATAAAATGAACCGCCCACATCAATTCCTCAGGAAAAGGCTGCTGCTCGGTACAGTGCGATAACAACAGAAGCATTTCATAGGCAAGAACACTGAGCTTACTGACCGTTTCCGGATTTTTCTCCCGCATCATTTGCCGGAGCGTGTTGAAAAGTTTATCAAATTCAGGATTTTGAAATCCCGGCAGGATATGTACTTTATCCAGATTAAGTTTCGCAAGATTATTGACAACGACCGTCCCCTGAATTCCCAGATGCCGCTTGCGGCACACGCCTGCGGTATCCGCCGCAAGTTTATGTTCCCCCGGGGGAATAATCACAAGCGCAGGACCTGCAATCACGGTTTCATGTCCGTCACGAGTCAGAATAAGCCGCCCTTCATCAAGCATTTGAACATCAAGATACGATGTCAGCGGATGATGCACCCAATAGCCGTTGGGCCAGGAGACAGAACCTATAAAACGCAACCATAACAGAGAACGCTCAACTCCACAAACTGAATGCCACAACAAGGTATTTTCTTTATTGATTTCTAAAACCTGCTGTACTCTATCCTGATTTTTCACGTCAACCTCAAAAAATAGACAAAATCACATATTTTTTCATCAATATCCAATAATTTAACCTGTTTCCTCTATTGTTTCAAGTGTTTTTTTCAATATATTATATAAAGAAACCCAAAAAAATCTCATTACAGGAGTTTTAGGAATGGTCAAAATATCATCTTCAGAGAAAAGTCTTCTGTTCAAACAGAAAATCACCATGGGAAAACTTCGTCTTTTCAAATCGGCATTTACCCTGATTGAACTGCTGGTGAGTGCTGCTTGTAAAACAGGTGTTTTGTATAACCGCTGCGGCATGCTGTCTTGGTGGGGCGGCGCGTTAAAAACGGACAAAAACGGACAAAAACGGACAAAAACGGATATCGGTGCGCCGCAGAATACGGCTGGTTTCGCCCAACAACAAAATACCCCGCTTTTTTTGAAAGAAAAGGGGAGCGCGAGGGGAAAAGAAAACTTTTTTTCCCGTGAAAAAAAGTTGTCTTTTCCCCTCGCATCCAGCCCCTTTACTCTCATAGAACTGCTGGTTGTGATTGCGATTATCGCAATTCTTGCGGCGATGCTTCTTCCGGCATTACAGCAGGCACGGGACAAAGCAAAAGATTCCACCTGTCAGAACAATTTAAGACAGTTCGGAAGCACGGAAAATATGTACGAAGGTGATTTCGGAGTTAAAATTCCTTCGATGATGAATTACGAAAAAATCGGTGGCGGCAACGATTCCGTCCGGCGCATGTGGGCAGGAAATCCCGTCTACCGCAGTTATTTCGGATTGCGTGACCGCCTTATTGACGGTTACAACCATCTCTATCCACGGTCACTCCGCTGTCCGAAAGCACCTTATTTCAAAGAAAGAACCGATAACACAGCTGACCTTTATTTAAGTTACGCAAGAGTCGTCCGTTACAGTAGTGAAACAGGTGCCTACAACTCTTATTCCGTTATCGGATTTTTCAAAAAAATCAACAAGCCGAGTGAAAAATTTCTGATCGGCGATTTTTCAGGTCAAACCATGAACCTCAATCAGGCATGGCCCAGCAGATGGCTTTCTCTTACAAAATCAAGAGACTGCGAAGGCGGCAAGATGCCTGCATCGGAAACCACCTATTTCAAAGGAGTCCGTTATACGCACAACAACAAAGCCAATATGCTGTTTTTTGATGGACACGTCGGTACTTTTACAGCAGAATTTGCCGCCAATACCTTCAATTTCAAATATTGGGTACAGGACAACGATTAAAAAAAGGAACATACTCGTTATGAAAAAACTGTTGACAACTTTTGCACTTGCAAGCAGCTGTCTTCTGTTTTCCGGGGAATGGAAAAATATTTCTTATTACGGAAAATTCTATCCTGTCAGTGGAAACAAACAGGCCGTTACCCGATATTGCAAACTGGATATCAAAACACCGGAAACAAAAAATTTTCCGACTCTTGTCTGG
The DNA here is from genome assembly GCA_015061725.1 of Lentisphaerota bacterium. Taxonomy (GTDB): domain Bacteria; phylum Verrucomicrobiota; class Lentisphaeria; order Victivallales; family Victivallaceae; genus UBA1784. Next base: position 60,966 of record SUVX01000003.1, on the reverse strand, counting down.
CTTCACGGCGGCGGCTTGAAGTGGGGAGATAAATTTTTTCCGCAGGAAATCAACACAAATAAAATCGCCATCGTTGCAGTCAATTACCGTCTTGCGGGAAAAACAGTCAGTCATCCGGATTACATTTACGATGCTGCCGCAGCGGTCTCGTGGGTACTTGATAACATAAAAAAATACGGTGGTGATCCAAAAAAAGTTTATATTTCAGGACACTCTGCCGGCGGATACCTTTCTGCAATGATCGCACTTGATAAAAAATATCTCAAAACCTTCGGACACTCGCCCAAAGAACTTGCCGCAGTTTATCCCGTTTCAGGACAGATGACGACCCATTTTCAAATCCTTGCCGAACGCAGACAGAAAGATCCGGCAGTAAAAGATTTGGCTGTCGATGAATATGCCCCCATATATCACGCTTCAAAAGAAGCACCGCCCATGATCTTTTTCTGCGGCGATCCCCAGAGAGATATCGCTTCAAGGGTGGAAGAAAATCAATTGATCTATTCCAGAATGAAACGGATTTACAAACACAAGGATATTAAATTCATATCAATTCCCGAAACCTCACACGGCACTTGTCTTATGCCGTCCATGGCTATTATCAACGACACCATTTTACGGTTAAATAAATAAAGGAGAAAGTAACATGAAGTCAAAATATCTGCTTTTTTGCGTTGCAGCACTTGCGTTTGCAGCTGTCAGTGCCGGAGATTTTGTCGCGAATCCTCAACGGGCATATAATGTCACCTGGAAAAAGCATTTTCAAAACGGACGGGATTTCTGGCTGATTTTAACTCCGAACTGGCATTCTCTGAAAGGTGTTTCAAATGAAGAATTCGTAAAAAATTCTGCGACATCGACCTGGCTTTTCTTTGAAGGCAGCAATACAGAAAACCGTTTGCTCTCTCTGAACAATTTCACCGCTTTTGATGCCAAAGGGAAAAAGATTTTTCCGGAAATCACACTCTCCGCCGGAAAAAAAGATATGATACTGAACACTGAGGCATTGACTGACAACGATAAAAAAACTTACTGTACTTTATCCGGCGATGTCGGCGATGTCAAGACGCGTTTCAGTCCGTTGAAAGCGGCGATGAAAGTTTCCTCAAAAACAGCAATCAGGCGTTTCAGATTCTCTCACGGAGCCGGAACTGCCGGAAAAGTCGTCAAAGCTCAATTAAAACAGCACAAAGGTAAAATCATCAATAACAAGGGTATCATTGACATCACTCTTGAAAAACCGTCAAAGCAAATTGAACTTGAGCTGGAATCTGCTGCCATCGTTTACAACCCCTGGATCGTCAAAAACGCAAGATTGAAAAAATTCCCATTCTTTTTAAATCCCCGCAACCGCTGGATCAACGGTAAATTCTGGGGACTGAAAAAAGAAAACATTAATCAGGAAAAACTCCGGCAGATCAAAAAAGAATATGCCGATACGCTTCTGGGAATTCAGCTGGGCGAGTGGGATGCAAACTTCATGCACACCTTAAACCGTCCCAACGCCGGAATGTTCAAACAGCTGAAAGAATTCTTCAAGATTCCCGCCGACCGGGAAGATATGGTCAAAAACTTCAAAAAATTCTGGGATATTCACAAAGATGTTTACGGTCCGGAACTTTTCGGGCTTTCAGGACAATTCAACTATCAGCACTACGGTCTGGATAACGGCGGAACCATGAGCGCACAGGAGTTGACTCCCGAACACAATGACACCCAGTTCAGAGTCAGTTATGTGTTTCAGCGCGGTGCTGCAAGACAGTACAGCGTACCGTCACAAATCTATCACGCAAACTATGTCTGGAGTTACACCTGCTGTTATTCAGAAAGTCCCTTCGGCAAATTTGTCGGTGTCGGATTCGGCTCCCCCGCCTCGTTGAGTCTGCGCAACTACTACATGGCATACTACACCGGACACAATTACATCAGCTGTGAAAATCAGCCGTACGGACAGGCCTGGAAGGGCAAAAACGGACTTTATGAATTGACCGATAACGGCAAAGCACTGAAAGACATTTATGAATGGAGCCAAAACCCCAAAGGCAAACGCGGCGAATCTTATGCCCCCATCCTGCTGCTGGCTGACAGAAAGCACGGTTTCGATGCCAATCACCGCCTGCCGCATCAGACGCACTGGAAGGGACTGATGCCTCTGCGTGAAGGCGACCTGCTGCTGGAATACACCATGCAGGCGATCAGTCCCAATTTCGGTATTCTGCCCTACATGAAAAAGACTCAAGGCAAACCCAACTACAATATGCGTAATTCTGTTCTCGGAGATATTTTTGACCTTTATATCGCCAATCCGCTGAATACGCCTGAAGTTTCAGTGGCACAGCTGGAAAAATATCCTGTGGTATTCCCCATCAATAATATAACTTTCACTCAAACCCTTGCCGACACACTCAAAACCTATGTGTTCAACGGCGGAACGCTTGTTCTGACTTCAGCTCAGCTTTATCCCTTTGAAAATGATAAAGAGTTTCTCAATATCACCAAACTTGCCGGAACGGTCAAAAAAGACGGATTGGTACTCAACCGTTTCAAAACAGATAAGAACACAACAGTTCTGATGAAAACTTCTGACAGCACGCCGCTGGTTTATAAAAAACGTTACGGCAAAGGCAATGTTTTGCTTGTCACCTCTCCCTATATGCAGAAAGTTTCAAATATTTACAAAGCTCCGAAACAGATGACGGAACTGCTGCAAAAGCTTCAGCGCGAAGTTTTGCCGATTCAGGTGGAGGGCAACTGTCAATTCATGTTCAACGTCATGCCTGACGGCACATGGAAAGTGATATTGATCAACAATGACGGCGTCAACAAAGCTCCCTGGGAATCCGTGGAAAAGTTTGATAAAAAATGCACCTCAACAGTCAAACTGATAGCGCCTGCCGGAACAAAAGCCGTTGAAATGCGTCGTAATGCACCGATGGAAGAAACGATTCAAAACGGCAAAAAGGTCTATACACTGACCATTCCGCCGGCTGAAATTTTCGTTGTGGATATCACCGGTATCCCCCGGAAAGCCCCGGAAAAAGTTTCCCGTAAAGCCGCACCGGCTGTCAAGGGTTTCGTTTACCGTCCGTATAAATACAACGTACCCTTTGACGGATACAAAAAATCTCATTACCCCCCTGTCAAAAAACAGAACAAAGCACCGGAAATCGTGGGCAGATGGACTGCGAAAAACGGTTACAAGTCTGCCGTCGGCGGTCCGGATATGATTTGGACCGGCAAACAGACTTTTGACGGTAAAAACAACAATTATGCGGAAATACGGCTTTCTGCAGACTGTAACATGACTGAAGGCTCTTGGACGATCTGGGCAAAACCGCTGCCGTTTGACAAATATCCGGTAAACTTCGGTAAAAACAAACGCGGAGGCGTGGTCTACGGCGACCAGATCCACCTGGAATATACCGATGGACACTGGGTATTGGGCGGACAGGAAAAACCTCAATGGTTCTATTACCAGGGTCCCAAAGCCTCCGGCAAGTGGGATCATCTTGCAATCGTCTGGAAAAACAGCATCATCCGTTTCTTTGTCAACGGCAAAGAGATCATCAAACCCACCGGACCATTCAAACTGCTCAACGAATTCGGTTACGATTCCTATTACAAGTGTTTTAATTTCCGTATCGGACTGCTTGTTCCCGCATGGAAAAACCCCTGCCCCTTCGCAGGTGAACTGGGTGATTTCACCTGCTACGGCAGAGCTTTGTCCGAAAAAGAGATCCAAAGGCTTGCTCAGAAAAAACCGGGGAAATGATTTTTTCATTTCTCTTTTGTCCTGCGGTGCTCCGGCACCGCATTTTTTTTGAGAAGACACTGCGGCGAGACTGAAAGATCTTACCGGTCGGATATATTAAGCAGCCGCAAAAAATAAAACTTGTCAAATTTGATAAATACTGCTATATTATAAAATCGTTTGAAAATAAAAAGATTCCGGCGAAAATATTTGTACGGTCAAGTCATGACCGGCTGGCGGGGAAAGATAACGCTTCTGCTCAAAGCCAATGTTTTGATCGATGCCGGAGTGATAAAAGCGGGATTCCGGTTCAGGATGCAAAAAAACAGGGGAAATCATTGTTAAAATCCCTTGAAACTGAAAATTTATAGGAGAAATATGTGATGAAAAAACAGATTTTTACTTTTCTGCTGGCAGTTCTTTCTGCTGGTTGCGCAGTGGCTGCTCCCAGGGATTCCGAATTGTTCGAACCGGTGGAAAAAGATCCCAAACGTTGTGTCGGCATCCTGCCGCCCGGAGTAAAGACGATCGCCTGTATCGCTCCCGGATCTTATCCCGGCAGCAAGTCTCATAAAGCAGGATTGGAACTGCTCCGGCAGGCTGGATACCGGGTCAAAATCATGCCGCATACTTTTGTCAGGCAAGAAGATGTTGCCCAAGCTCCGCTTGCCGGCAGACTCAGCGACTTTTATCAAGCATGGAATGATCCTGAAGTGGATATGATTTTCTGTGTTCGCGGCGGCCGCGGCAGCGAACAGGTCATGGATAATATCGATTGGAAAAAATTGAAACACCGTCCCGGACTTTATTTTCAGGGATACAGCGACATCACCATTATCGTCAATGCTCTGCTTGCCAAGGGGAACGGACACCCCATTGCCGGACCTATGGCAGGCGGTCTTCCCGGATTGACCGCCGACAGTCTCGATGCCATGAGAAAGATCCATCACGGCAAGACATTGGGACCGGTCAAGGTCAAAACGCTCGTTCCCGGGGACTGTCAGGGACTTGCACTCGCCGGACTGTTGCGCCGTTTTGTCGTTCTTACCGGCAAAGATTATCTCCCCGAAAGAAAAGGACGGATCATTTTTATCGAAGATGTGAGAGTTTCTCCCAAAGTGATCAGAGAAAATTTGAATTTGCTGCTGGAGAAAAAGTTTTTTGACGGTGCCGCCGGTGTTGTGTTCTGCCATTTTATCCGCAGCGGTTCAAAGAAAGAAATTGCGGCAGTTCTCAAAGAGATCGCACCGAAACTGGGTGTTCCGGTCTATATGGGATACCCTTTCGGACATGCGCCAAAATCCTACAGTATCGATTTTACCCGCAAAGTCGTGATCAAAAACGGTACTGTTACTTTTCCGGCAGTCAAGTAAAAAAGTGTTTTTTGCAGGCAAAAAATACTTTAAAAAAGCAGGAAACGGGTGTATATTAGAGGAAACTGTATTTTTCAAACTTTATTCAAACATAAAAAAAGGGTCAAATAATGCAGGAAATCATTGATTTTTTCGGCAAGGAACTCACTGTTTCAATCGCCACCGATCACGGCGGTTTTGAGTTGAAAAACAAAATCGCAGATTATCTCTCAGCCAAAGGTCTTAAAGTCGTTGACTGCGGCGCCCACACCATTGATCCCGAAGACGATTATCCGGATTTCGGCAACGAAGCTGCCAAAATGGTCAGTTTCGGCACCGCTGATATCGCTGTCGTCATCTGCACCAGCGGCGTCGGCATGGGTATCATCGCCAACCGTTACCACGGTGTCCGCGCGGTCATGGGAGATGTCGAAAAACGCGTTATTTCCAGCAGAGAACACAATGCCTCCAACGTTATCATCATCCCCGGAAATCTGCTCTCCTTTGAACAGGCCACATCCCTTATTGACACCTGGCTGTCTGTTCCCTTCAGCAAGGCTGAACGTCATGTCCGCCGTCTGCAGAAGCTGGAAACTTTAAGCTATGATGATATCGCAGCTCTGCGTGCTTCCGATCCCGAAATTGCCGCCTGCATCGACAAAGAAGCCGAACGTCAGAACGACGGCATTGAACTTATCGCCAGCGAAAACTTTGCCAGCTGCGCCGTCCGCGCCGCACAGGGTTCTGTTCTTACCAACAAATACGCAGAAGGCTATCCCGGCAAACGTTACTACAACGGCTGTATCCACGTTGATGAAGTGGAATCCATCGCCATTGAACGCGTGAAAAAACTTTTCGGTGCTGAAGCCGCCAACGTTCAGCCCCACTCCGGCAGCGGCGCCAACCAGGCTGTTTACACCGCACTGTGCCAGCCCGGAGATACCGTCCTTGCCATGAGTCTTGACCACGGCGGTCACTTAACCCACGGACATCCGCTGAACTTCTCCGGCAAACTCTACAACATGATCCCCTACGGCGTCAGCAAAGAAACCGAATGTATCGACTACGATGAAATCGAAAGACTTGCTGTTGAACACAAGCCCAGAATGATTCTTGCCGGAGCCAGTGCCTATCCCCGCACCATCGACTTTGCCCGTCTGCGCGAAATCGCCGACAAAGTCGGAGCGATCCTTTTCGTTGACATGGCGCACATCGCCGGTCTCGTCGCCGCCGGAGAACATCCCAACCCCGTTCCCTACTGCGACGTTGTCACCACCACCACCCACAAGACTCTGCGCGGTCCCCGCGGCGGTCTGATTCTCTGCAAAGAACAGTACATCAAAGCGATCAACTCCGCCGTCTTCCCCGGACTTCAGGGCGGACCTCTGGAACACGTCATCGCCGCCAAAGCCGTCTGCTTCAAAGAAGCGCTCTCTCAGGAGTTCAAAGATTATCAGCGTCAGGTGCGTCTCAACGCCGCCAAGCTTGCTTCTGAACTGGCTGCCCGCGGATTCCGTATCGTTTCCGGCGGTACCGACAACCATTTGATGCTCATCGACCTGCGTCCCAAGGGCGCAACCGGCAAAGCCGTTGCCAACGCTCTGGATATCGCCCGCATCACCGTCAACAAAAACATGATCCCGTTCGATCCTGAAAAGCCCTTCGTCACCAGCGGTATCCGTATCGGTACCCCCGCCATCACCACCCGCGGACTCAAAGAAGCTGATATGGTCAAGATCGCCGACTTCATCGAACGCGGTGTTGCCATGCGCGAAGACGAAGAAGCTCTCAAGGCTCTGGGTGAAGAAGTCACCGCCTTCATGGCAAACTTCCCCATGCCCCGGTTCTAATCAATGGAGTAATAAAAAATGATTGATATTAAACTGATTCGTGAAAATGCAGAAGCTGTTCAGAAGAACTGCACCCGCCGCGGTTATGATGTGGATATCGCCGCTTTGCTTAAAATCGATGCTGAAGCCCGTCAGCTCAATCAGGAAATCGAAGAACTCCGCGCTGAACGCAACCGTCTGAGCAAACAGTGCGCCGCCGATCCCGCCGCCAGAGAAAAGGTCAAAACACTCAAAGTTGACCTGGCTGACAAGGAAAAGGCTTTTGATGCACTCCAGGAGCAGATCAACGAAGTCATGGTCCGTCTGCCCAACATGCTGGCTGACGATGTTCCGGACGGCGATGATGATACCGGCAACGTTGAAATCCGTAAAGTCGGCACCATCCGCGAATTTGATTTCAAACTCCGCGATCATCAGGAACTGGGCGAAATGCTCGACATTCTGGATATCGCCCGCGGTGCCAAAGTTGCCCAGACCGGTTTCTATTACTGGAAAGGCAAAGGCGCCATTCTTGCTCAGGCTCTTTATTTCTGGGTCCAGCGTCTGCTGGTTGACCGTGGTTTCACCATGTTCATGACCCCCTGTCTTGCCAAAGAACGCACTCTGTTCGGTACCGGTTATCTGCCGTTCTTCGCCGATCAGACCTATAATATCAACGGTGAAGACCTCGCCCTGATCGGAACCAGTGAACAGACCCTCGTCGGCTACCATGCGGACGATGTTCTTGACGGCGCAGAACTGCCGCTCATGTACACTGCTTTCACCCCCTGTTTCCGTACCGAATCCGGCAGTTACGGACGTGCCTCCCGCGGTATCTTCCGTGTCCACCAGTTCCACAAGGTCGAACAGATCATCTTCTGCCGTCCTGAAGAATCTCCCAAGTGGCATGATTTCTGTCTGGAAAACGAAGAACTCATTCTTCAGAAACTCAATATTCCCTACCACGTTGTCAACGTCTGCGTCGGCGACCTCGGAGCCCCGGGATACAAGAAGTATGATATTGAAGCCTGGTTCCCGGCTTTCGGCTGCTACCGCGAAGTCACCAGCAACACCAACCTCACCGAGTTCCAGAGCCGCCGTCTCAACATCCGCTTCAAGGATGAAAACGAGCGCAAGTATGTCCACACCATCAGCGCCACGGCGGCAACCGACCGTCTGCTGATCGCCATTATGGAAAACTATCAGCAGGCCGACGGCTCCATCGTCGTTCCTGAAGAACTCCGCGCTCTCTGCGGTTTCGACGTCATCGAACCCAAAAAATAACACGTTTACCCGATAAGGGCAGACGGGAATCGGGGGGAGGAGAAAAACTTTTTTTCACGAGAAAAGAAGCCGAAACGTCGGCTTAGGTATATTTTCTCCCCCCTTGTCCGCCGTAGCCTTGTGCGAAGGAGGATCCTCTTTTCAAAAAAAGCGGCGTATTTTTATTTGCGCTGACAAAGTTTTTTATTGCAGCACGTCCTCACCAAGGCGTGCTGTTTTTTTTGCAACATAATAGACAAGTTTTAAATTTTGCAAGTTGCGTTTCTTGTCCATCCGGTCATAAGATGCCTGTTTATTTCAAATAAAATCTCTTCCAAACCGTTGATGAAGTAATACATTATCTGAAAAAGTGTATTTTACTGAAAATCCCCCAACACCCCATTCAACACTTGACAAAACACGTTTCCGGGGATATTTTATAAAAAATCGCATATTTCACAGGGGGAATTTTATGCAAACATCCATCATATCAACAACATCTGTTCCATTCATCGGAACCGGTTGTGTGCTGCCATCATTTTCGGATTCCCTCCTGAATGCTTTTAAAGTGAAGGATAAGCAAGCAAGCAAGCAAGCAAGCAAGCAAGCAAGCAAGCAAGCAAGCAAGCAAGCAAGCATCCGGCTTCGGTTGCTTCGCAACTCTACGCCGCGACAAGAGCAAGCATCTGGATCCGGTCACAAAACAACTGTTCAGTGATGGGTTATTTTGTTTTTTCATCCAGTGAGGGAGTGTTGTATAATGTATCAAACACACAATAAAACAAGTTTTCCAAGGTCTAAATTCGGCATTGCAAATTTAAGAAATTTTGTAAAAAAAATGTTATGCTCCCTCAAAAATAACTTAAAAAAACATCTGTGGAATATTTCCGTCGCATTGGTACTTTTACTGCTATTGTTTCTTTTTGCAATCAACCATAAAAGTGAGGCAAAAAAATTGATAGCTGAAGAAAAAAAACTTATTGGAATCGGAGATGATTTTTCACTCATTGAATACAGTGAGCAGAAGACTTTAAAACAGGGAGGTCGAATTTACAATATTCGCGGAAAAATAAAATTCCATAAAGATGTTTATTTGCTGATTTCAAAGGATGATAAATTCACTTCATTTTCGCCACTACTGATTGTCAAAAAATTCTCTGACACGGTAGATTTTCGTGTAAAAATTCAAAAAGGGGAAACACAGACCAACGTAGTACATATTGATTCCAACCACGAAATACTTTCCCGGCAAGCCATAGAAAAAATGGAACAAAAAGGCATTGTTATTATTGATAACAAAATTTCACCAGCGTCAAGTGAAAAAATCAAAGCAAAAATTCAGAAAAAAACAGCTTCTAAATACGAAGAGGCAGTATTACAATTTTCCATTTTTGAAAAGGAGTACAACGCCGCCTGCGAAATAAATTTTGCAACTTTAAATTCCGATAAACAGTCTCTTTTTCTCAGTGATCTTGAAAAGAAAATAACAAATCAGAAACAATATTTATCACTCCTTGAAGAATTTTATCAGGAACTCTCTTTTTCCCATCTCCCACAATTGAATGATATCAGTTCTTTTTCTGCCGAGTTTAAACAGCTTAAAAAAAACATCAACTTAATTATCGGGAAATATAAGATTTTAGCAAACGCCACATCCACCTTGTGCAAAAAGTATTCTGATATTCACCTAAGAGAACGATTTGACAAGATTATCAAAAAAACAGCTTCTAAACACGAAGAGGCAGCACTACAATTTTCCATTTTTGAAAAGGAATACAATGCAGCCTGCGAAATGAATTTTGCAGCTTTAAATTCCGATAAACAGTATCTTTTTCTCAGTGATCTTGAAAAGAAAATAACAAATCAGAAACAATATTTATCACTCCTTGAAGAATTTTATCAGGAACTCTCTTTTTCCCATCTCCCACAATTGAATGATATCAGTTCTTTTTCTGCCGAATTTAAACAGCTTAAAAAAAACATCAACTTAATTATCGGGAAATATAAGATTTTAGCAAACGCCACATCCACCTTGTGCAAAAAGTATTCAGACATTCACCTAAGAGGACGATTTGACAAGATTATCAAAAAAATGCCTTTAAAGTTTGAATTACCGCCTATTGTTGTAAATATCAGAAACTTCCCGATTATACGTGGAAACGCGCTGGCACTGCGGATTGACCGCGTCAGAGTTAATTCCAACAAGCCATCCGGACAACTGCTTAACGCACTTGAACAAACGTTCCCCACACCATTCACCCGCCTTCCCCGACGGCTGATCAACACTATTGGAGATCTTACTGAGACATATAAGGTATACAAAGTTCCTTATAGAGAAAATATTGCGAGTTATTTTTATCGGAGATACGCCCGATACACCAGCCCTCTTATGAGAAATATAATTCTCAATTCAGAATTGGGAAAATACATTGTCCCCCAAAACAACGCACCCATTCCGAATCTTTATCAACAAATATTCACCCCCTTTGCTTCGACCAAAACAATCTCTCAAAGATTAGATCGGCTTGAAAAAAACATCATGAATTATAATACCCCCCGTTTCACCGTTTCAATAGACTTAGTGTCTTATGAAGAAGAACACGTATTGAAATCACAGGATAAAAATAACATCAATTTTGAAATTCATTCATTTCTGGGAACTGATGTCTCAATATATGATAAAACACAAGCAAAAGAAAAAAAATTTTTTCATACTATCACAACAAGAACTCCGGGACACTATACATTCAGCCGACATAACAAAAAAACACATTTCAGATGGGATAGAACCGACGTATTCAAAGTCAGCGCAAAAAAACTGGTTACTCTCCTGCACGATGATATAAAAACAATGCAGTAAATGCCCTGTAAAAATCTGCAAAAAAATATTCTTTTACTCCTTGACAAAAAAAGATTTCAGAGATAGATTATAGAGACACATTTTATCGGGGAATCTTTTTATGCAAACATCTGCAACTGTTTTATACAACAGTTATTCACACATCGTTTAGGAAATTTTTCAAATGCACCATTTCAAAATTTCGCTCCCGCTGTTGGTCAATCTGCTATTGGGTTTATTAGTAATCTTGTTAGTTATTACAATTTGCCGCAATCCGAGAACACTCCGCAAAAAACAGTTTCTTGATCGACAAGTACCGGAAAAACTGAATATACAAGAACTTGTACTGAATTTCGAAAAGGATACCCGAAATTTGAATCCGGTACAACAAAAAATCTTACGCAAATGTATGGAACTTCTTTGCTGCACGGAAAAGTCTCTCAGGATTAAACACTGCAAATCAGAAAGGAACACTCGTTTTCCAACAGTAGACTACCGTCTGCAACAGCTAAACGACCTTGAAAGAAGGGTGACAGGGGACATAGAAATCCTACAGAAAAAAATTATAAAACAAGATATTGCAGCATGGATCTCCGCCTTAGAAATTATTTATGCCATGCAGAAACTCTCTTCACAAGAGAAAGAACGCGATCTTGTAATGCTTGGGCAACAGCTTATAAAAACCTATTTGACAAATCTTGCGGACAACCGTGATTTTCACAATGGGATGTACATAAAACTATGGGAGGGATGGGATCAGCGCAAATGGTCGCCGGATATAATACCCTATGCCCCTCCGGCAACGCTGAAATCCCCAACTGATTATAACGATCCATTTACCCCTCTGAACATCAGCTTTCCGAATTCAAACAACAAGAAATTTACAGTAGTATATCATGGCTATATTTGTATACCGATTTCCGGAGAATATAAATTTTTTGTTAACCACCCATCGCCCCTGCTCAGGCATCAAAGTGGAGCGTTTGCATTGTACATAGACAATACACTACGGTTGAAAATGCCCGCAATGTGCTATGACGATTCCCGCAATATCTCAAAAAAATCTTTCCGAATAAACTTAAAGCCCGGATTCCATAGTTTTATATTATTCAATGAAATAAATACAAGACTTCCTTTAACAAGTCACGTAAAACTCGAAATAGAATTCCCCTATATCAAAAACTGGCATTATGTTGAGAATAAAGTTTTATATGCAAAAATTTCAAAAAAAGTTGATACAACCTCCCCTGTGCCGCTCAATAAAGTTATCCCGGCAATATCCGACGTGCCGTGCCCTGAAATAAAATCCTCAATGCCAACTCCCGACATACCCTCCCCCAAAAGAAACTCAGAATCTTTAAACAGGATTGAGTTAAAAAAACGTTTTGATAAAATAATGGATGAACTACCGATAAAATTTGAATTACAACCGATTACCGTTTCACCATACACATTTTCTCTGGAAATACAAGGATATGGGCTGAGCATGAGGGCAAAACCCTTTTTCGGAACAAATCGCAGAAGATTGCCCGGATTTCTCACAGATACCATCAACAATTTGACAGTAACCTATGAAGTGAATAAACAGCGCGGTACTATTAAGCTTGTTCAATACTTGCAAAAACCGCGTAACCGTCGTTCTCCTTACACCTGCCCTATTATGAGAGAAAGTATTATTAAATCCAAATTCGGGAAATATATTGTGGATGAAAAGAATAACCAGATAGAAAAACTTTACGGGCAGATATTCACAACATTTGCTTCCAATAAAAAGATTGCCCAAAGGTTGGACGAACTGGAAAAAAACATCGCAAATTACAACATTGCCCGTTATACCGTTTCAGTAACACTGGTTTCATATAATGAAGAACATAATCTGGTGTCAAAAAATGGAAACAAAGCAAATTTTGAAATTGTCTCAACATTGAGAACCGATATCAAAATATTTGACAAAATAAAAAAGAAGGACAAATACTTCTCTCACGACTTGATAATCAAATTTCCCGGAACGATAACATGTACACCGCAGAATAAAATTCACGTAGACACCAAGTGGAACAGCAGGGCAGATGTATTTAAGAACAGTGCAGACCAATTGATGCTTCACCTGCTTGCAGATCTTCAGACTGCTCATTTGTGATATTACAGATTTTTCAATCCGGCTTACAGCAATAAAAATATATACTCCCTGAAAGAAAGATAAAAAATGCCGCACTACGATAACATTAAAAAAAAAAACTTACTTTCTCTTGACAAACTTTCAGTTGCGAGATAAATTAAAGGAGTTTTATTTTTCCGGAATAAAGATTCTTCAGCCGTTTTTCGTCGTTACACAGATAAACGGAGATATTGATTTTCAACAACACAGGATAAACCATGAAACTGATTTACTGCTGGATTGTTGCAGCAATTGCTGAAACAGCCTTATTTATTTATTTATTTATTTTCGTTTCATAAAAGTATTGTCGTTCTTTCTGTAAGTATAGCTTTGTGCCTGCTGACAACCGCCGGCGTAATCAGAACAACACGAACCAAAGAAGACCGAAAAAACTTCTCAAATTCCATCGCATTAACTTTATTGGGATTCATTATTTTTGAGGCATATCTGAATATACTTGCAAGTATCCACACCCAACGGGGAGCCGCTCTTAATCTCTCTATTTATTGCGGAATCATTTGTGCTCTTGCTCTGTTGGCTGATAAGAAGCAAAAGGGCGACAATTTGGTGAAAGACTCTTTTCGGAATGCTTGGTGCAGTATGTTGGGGTCCTCATTTTCAAAATTTCCGGAGGGCTGTCTGGTCGGTTTTTTGCTTTTTGTTATTATTTCATTTTTAACTCTCCTCTTCAGTATTCCACTTTTTTTCATAAACTATATAATTGCAATATTTCATTTGCTGGGAAACAAAGTCAGTGTTGCTGCGGAGACTGCAAAAAAAATTCCGGGAAATGATGATAAAAATGAAAACTATACCGGTGGTTGGTTGTAAGTAAAATAAGGGTTAGAATCATGAGTACGAATTCAGAAACTGCACTTCAAAAATTACAAGCTAATTGGGCTATACCCAAAGAAAAAATTCAAGAACTTCTCACAATTGTAGATACAGCCATCAACCGGACCTATCTCCCGGAATGCATCAATTATGATGCAGTTTCACAGAGAAATATTGATGATGAATTCTGTTCAACGGTCAGGCTGTACAAATTAGCCCGTTTTGTATATGCTCCGGAAGACAGCATCATGGAGAAACTGAAAATAGTGTTCCTTTCTCTGCTGCAATTGCCGATGAATCCATCCGTTTTCCTGGTTATCAAAAATAAAACGCCACAATACGACGCTTTTGAGGGTGAAACAATCATGACGGAAAAAGGAGAGTTGTCACTATTCTTCGGAATACAAACCGACAATGCAGGAAATTCCGAAAAAATAGGAAAAATGTTTCGAGAAAGTTTCGAAAACACCTTTCCCGGCAGTGAATTGAACGAGGCTTCCCAAGACGATGTTTCAAGCAAAAACTTTGAAAATATTGTTTGCGTTTCAGCAATGCCGTCAGTCAAAAAAGATGATGATGGCAAAGCCGCCAATATAGGTCTTGAACAATTTATCGACTCAATGCGCAATCGGGATTACATGGCTTATCTGATTGCCACCCCTGTTTCTCCGGAAATTGTTCAGGCAAGAAAGCGGGAATTGGAAAATGCATACAGTCAACTTTCAATATTCAAGAAACAAACTCTTGCCTATGGTGTAAATGAAAGCACTTCTTTTTCTGAAGGAATCAACACAACATTCAGTACTTCCACCACAATTGGCAGCAGTTTCACCAAAACTACCGGTTCCAGTTCAAACTCTGGAGAAACAACGGGAACTTCTTACAGTTACGGGGGCAGTTCATCTTTCGGATGGTCCGGTAATGGTTGGAACAGCAACTCCGGCTCCAACTCGTCTCATTCAACATCGTCAAGCTTCAGTAAATCCGAGACAACATCTTTATCTGACTCTGTCGGCAAAAACACCTCCACGACAAAACAAACAGGAAATGGGACAACTGAAACCGAATCAAAAACCACCGGTACCAGCCAGACATTGACGATTGAAAATGAAAACAAAAATATTGTCTGTATGTTGGAAAAAATAGACAATGCAATTCAGCGCATCACCGTTGCGGAAGCATACGGTCTCTGGGAATGTGCAGCTTACTTTGTTTCAGAAAAACAGGTTGATGCCGTTCTTGCTGCAAATTCCTACAAAGCTCTCGTCCTGGGAGATGAATCGTCAGATTCATTAAGTTATATCAACACCTGGCATATTCCCGACAAACAAGAACAATCCGCAGGGATCGAATTTTTAAAGGCACAAAAAAGAAAGTCCCAACAAGATGCGGAAGCCGCAATAAAAATGTTGGTTGATGGTCGCAAAAAATATCTTCAAAATATCTATAATCACATCAGGTTCGGAATGCATCCTGTTCTGGAAAGAAAAGACGGATTTCCTCAATTTCAAACGATTACGCCGACCAATGCCGTCAGCGGCAAAGATCTGCCGCGTTTTTTCAATATTCCTCTTAAATCCCTGCCGGGAATTGTTGTTGACTCAATTGCCGCCTTTGAAAGATCAGTCTGTATAAAAAGATTGGATAAAAAGGAAGAGACAGGCAAGAAAGAGGAAGAGACAGGCAAGAAAGAGGAAGAGACAGGCAAGAAAGAGGAGCCGGCAACCATCCCCCTGGGGTGTGTATTTCACATGGGAAAAGCGGATGAAAACACCCGTGTGGAGCTGGATGTGGAAACCCTGACCGGACATTGTTTTATTTCAGGTTCAACCGGCAGCGGCAAATCCAATACGATGAGTACGATCATTCAGGGGTTGCTGAAGTTGGAAAATAAGAAAGTGAACTTTCTGGTCATTGAACCTGCCAAAGGAGAATACAAAAAAGACTTTCGGAATGTTGAGGGAATTCAAATCTACACGACTAATCCCTATTCAGAGCGATTGCTTCACTTGAATCCGTTCCGTTTCCCCGATGGGATACATGTATTGGAACATGTTGACCGTCTTCTGAATATTTTCGGTTCCTGCTGGGAGCTTACAGCAGCAATGCCTGCCATTCTCAAAAAAGCAGTGGAACAGGCTTATGAAACCGCCGGATGGGATCTTTGCGGCTCATTTTATATTGGTGAAGGCAAGGTAAAATATCCTGATTTTGCCTTGCTGGTTCAAGAACTCAGGGAAATTATCAAAAATTCAGATTATTCAGCAGATGCAAAAGGAGATTATACCGGAGCTCTTGTCACCCGTGTGGAATCTCTTGCCGGCGGTATTCTCGGAAAAATTTTCTGCAGTCCGGTTGATATTTCTTATGAGAATTTGTTTAACAGCAGGACGATTGTGGATTTGAGTCGCCTGGGATCCCCGGAAACAAAATCAATGATCATGGGCGTTCTGGTCATGCTGCTTTCAGAATATCGCATGGCAGAAACTCAGGTAGAAACCAATAAAAAACTTCACCACGTTACGATTATTGAAGAAGCGCACAATCTGCTTAAAAATGCAGCAACGATTCCCGGCGGTTCTGAGTTGGTCGCAAAGTCCATTGAGATGATCAGCAATGCCATTGCCGAAATGCGTACATATGGTGAAGGTTTTATTATTGTTGACCAATCCCCGACAGCCGTTGATATTTCTGCGATAAAAAATACCAACACAAAAATTGTCATGCGTCTTCCGGAGCAATCTGACTGTGAAGCGATGGCAAATGCGATGGGGTTGAATGAACTCCAACAGAAAGAAATCGCAAAACTTCTCCCCGGTAAAGCAATTGTCATGCAGAGCAACTGGGTTGCAGCTGTCATGGTCAAAATTGATGAAGCTGAGAAGGGATACGTGGGCACCCCCCAGGTTATAACAAATGAAGAAAACCGTAAATTGAGACACGAATTAGTCCTTGCTTTGGCAACCTATGCTGAACAGCTGCTAGCGGGTGATAATATTCCATGGAGTGAAGCTATTGAACCGTTATTTAAAGGTAGGAAATATGATGCCAAAGCAGAAGATTTAAGAGAACTGTGCGAGTATTATCACCAATGGCTTAATTTGGATAAGATAATAAATCCGAACATTGACATTGTTGTCAAAAGAAACTACGGCAGGTTGTTTATCGCTTTACTGGAGTGTGAAAACTGCTGGAAAGAATTCCTGCGAATAAGAGTTGCTTCTTCAGAATCGCCGAAGGACACTTTTACAAAAATATTCTCTCGTTACGTCCCGGATTCGGAAATTAAAGATGAAGCGTTACCTTTGCTGACTGATTATGTGCTTGCGTCTTTTATCAATGGCGGTGTAAGGGAGAATGGGGGTACTGAAGTGCAGGCAATCCAATTCAAAAAATTATTTATATAGGAGAAAAAATAATGGCTGATTCATTTGATATTCTGGTGGATTCATATCGCGGAAAATGCAGTCTTACAAATTTGGACATAAATGATTTATCGTGGTTAACTTCGTTTTTAGAAGCAGTGCATATTAATTTACGTACTCTTAGGCCAGATACCCCTCTTAAGACAAACAGTCTATTCCTTGCTAATTGTCTCAAGGCACGAGTACAATTAGGAAAAGCAGAACATGCAAAATTTGAAAACATTACTTGTTCTGCTCCGGACCCAAATCCATTTTCTGGCTACGTAACAAATTTAGCGAAATTTATAAGTGATACCAGTATTAAGGAAATGGAAATAAAAATCCATTTCAACAACGATACAGTCCGTAATATCTGGACGAATAATATCTTACCCAAATTACACTCTGACACCTTAAAAATAACATTTCAAGAAACAGATTGTTTGAAAGACGCATCTTTTCTTTTTATTGAATATAATAAAGAGAAAAAGGAAGAGTTCTATGATTATTTACGCAATAAATCTCCCTTCTTCTGTTTTGTATTCAAAGGAGAGGAAGAGTCAGCCAACTATATTTCTATTTCGGGCAACCATACTTTTTGGTCATTAGGTAAAAACGAGCTGGGTATCATCGAGCAATTCCTTGAATTTTTTTACTTGCACAAACGTTTTATTGAAGTTGTCCAAAATTGCATGGAAACACCAACGTTTAAAACAATTGACGAAGCAAAAAAACTCATAGAGTTGTTACATTGTTGCGTTCCGGAGTTTCACCCGGATATCCAGAAAACGTATCTTCTGATAGACAATTCGGTAGTTAAAACCGCCAGATTGGGGGAACATATTAAGTTTGAAGCATACCTGCATGAAGGTGCTGCCTGGAAGGATGGTGAAACTATTACGAGCACCAAACCGTTAGAGAAGAATGAGAAAATTCTGGAATTGTCCTCTCTTCCTGTTTCTGTCGCTTACATATACAACAAAAAAAAGATTAACATTGATAAGGTTTTTGTGCTTACACCGGAAAAAACGATTTGGGGAAAAGATGTTCCGGTTTGGGATATTACCGATGAAGCTGAGCTGGATAAGGCGCTGAAAAACGAAAAAATTGACTTGCGCTACAATGTTTTGAGTGATGGCGGTACTGACAGCGTAAAGCTCTCTTATACAGTCATCCAGCCTGAAAAACTCATTGGTAATAATGGTTATCCCTGCGGAACTAAGTTGAAATTGCAAATCAAAATAGACAATAGCAGACACTATAATGTCGAAACTCATCCTTTGGTATGCACATTAGGAGGTAGCCCTCTTAAGCTGGGGGAACCCCAAATAACTGGAAACGAAATCATTTACACCTGGGAGTATTGTTTTAACAAACCAGGAGTATTTGAGTTTGTTGCAAAGGTTGAGAAGGCAAGTAAAGATAATAAAGACGTTACAGCATCTCAGAAATTTACTGTCAGGCCGATACCTGATGCAATACTCTGCGCAATGAAACCGTGTTTGAAGAGGTATTCAAACAAAATTGCCAAAGTTGACCATGAACCAATTATCGGGCAAATCAAATCAATAAAAAAATTTGTTTGCTTTCCCGATGTCGAATGCATATTTGAATATGCGGCTTTTAACAAAGCTGAGGCTGAAGCAAAAGGAGCAAGTGCAGATGATATAATAAATCACAAAATAGACTGCTGGGACTCAACTTGCACATTAACCTCCTCGGACACTGACAGAGATATTTATACATATTTTTCCAGCACAAAAAAAATAACATTCAATAAAGCAGGCGAATTCTCATTCACAATAGCAAGCGTATATAATCCTGATGTTAAACATACAGTGAAATTCAAAGTTGTTAAAAATCGCTCTAAAGTGGCTTTAAAAATTCTTTATACCGGATTTATTATCAGTATTGTATCATTGTTCCAATATGGTCTGGCAGGCATTGGCTTTCTAAAATTCATTACTCCTTTAGTAACAAGTTGGATTGGAACTCATGATGCGGAATATTTATCTTCCCGGCAGAATAAAATTATTTTTTGGATTACACTGCTTGCTTCCTGGGGAATCCTGCTTTGGGGATTTTGGCAGGAGTTATGATAAATATGGTTTTGAGGAAGAATAAATCAAACAGAAGTTGTCATACCTGCCAAGATCATTTCTTCCGATAACCGGTAAGATTCTTTTTATGCAATACAATATGGAATACAGGACTTAAGGAAAAATTTAAAATGAATGAAGTGAACGAAAACTCTGAAGTTCAAAATCCGGAAATTCAGAAAACTCCGGAGTCATGTGACAAGGTTGAGGATTTTGATAAAGCTTTGGAAAACCGGGGCAATGAGATATCTCAAAAAATGGATGTTTCAACAGAATTCAATGACCAAGCAGATAAATTGGCAGAAAATTCTAATGTTCGCGACGTACTGAACCAAAAAAAAGAATTGGGCGATGGTCAGGAATATGCGAACGCCTATAAAGAGGCCTGCTTCGGTAATCATGAGGGAATGAGCGAGGAAGAAAAAGCAGCAAACATTGCAATTGCAAAGGAAAACTGGGAAGGGTATCAACAACAAAGTCATCTCTACGATATGGCTCTTGAGCGTTATGGGGTGAAGAAAACCTTGGCTGAGAATGAAAACTTCGACAAGGGACCAGATGAAGATGGCGATCAGGGAGATCCCCCCCCAGGAGATGATGGAGACGGCACTGGAGATAAGCCGACGTTCAAACCGACAGATTCTGGCTCTCCCCCAGACTCTGGCCGCAACATGGGAGGACGAGAATATACGTATTTTCAGGATGCTCCTAAAGCTGATGACTTACAAAACACAAATGAACAAGAGAGGGCAGGTGCGAAATTTGACAAAAATCAAATAGACATTGACAATAAGATATTTGAGGATAATGAAAAAAACGACTCCCAAGAAGACAGTGATGAAAAAAAACAACAGGAAACTGGCAATCTCAGTTCGCAAGAGGTGAAAGAGATAAAGGATAAATTGGATGATCAAAAACAAAATGAACGTCCTTTCACGCCTCCAGAAAACGCAAGCGAAGTAAAGGAGACTCTTTCAATCTCCAATGAGCAAAATGGGGACAGTCGGTTTGAGGAACGTTACGGCTCCGGAGATGATTCTGTTTTTAAAGGAAATGATACAGAACGCTGCATTTCAAAAAATGAGTCAGAAGAAACGCAATCGGAGCGGAAACAGGAAGATAATACTAAAAGCTCTCTGAAAGAAACGCTTGCGAACCATTCTGAACCAGGTATTGAGAAAACTCCAGAACAAAATGAAGAGGAAAATCAAGAAAAAAGAAAAGAAGTTGAAAACAATATAGAAAAAGAAAAAGAAAAAATAAATCAAAGTGAACAAGAAGTAGAAAATGCTAAAACCCCGGAAGAGCGAGCAACCGCAGTGGAGAAGGTTGCAGAACACAAAAATAACGCAGCGATGTTGGCAGCTCTGCGAAACCGTCTTTACGGCAGATAAAAGGACGCAAGACGTCATTGATGGTGTCAATTTTGCTTCAAAAAATCCTCACTCCGAAACGGCTGAGACTATAAAAGTTGATTTTGATGGCAAAATTTTTTCCATAGACAGAACTGAAAGAGAGCTGACAGAACGACAAGCTGATGAAGTTCAGGATTCTCAAATACCGGAGTCATGTGAGAGTGTAGAGAATTTTGATAACGTTTTGGAAAGCCGGATCAATGAGATATCTCAAGATATGGATATTTCAACTGAATTCAATGACCGGGCAGATAAATTGGCAGAAAATTCTTCTGTTGACGACCTGCTGAGACAAAAAGAAGAATTGGGCGATGGTCAGGAATATGCGAACGCCTATAAAGAGGCCTGCTTCGGTAATCATGAGGGAATGAGCGAGGAAGAAAAAGCAGCAAACATTGCAATTGCAAAGGAAAACTGGGAAGGGTATCAACAACAAAGTCATCTCTGCGATATGGCTCTTGAACGTCACGGATACGCCGGAGAAACGTCGGAAACTGCAACAGGTGAAACTGAAAATTAATTGTGATGGCAAAAATTTTTTCATTGACAGGATATAATAACCATCGTTCTGAGGAAGAATAATTCAAACAGAAGTTGTCATATCCGGCAAGTTCTTTTCTTCCGGTAATCAGTAAGATTCTTTTTATGCAATACAATATGGTATACTGGACTTAAGGAAAAGTTAACAATGAATGAAGTGAACGAAAACTCTGAAGTTCAAAATCCGGAAATTCAGAAAACTCCTGAGTCATGTGACAAAGTTGAGTTTGATAAAGCTTTGGAAAACCGGGGCAATGAGATATCTCAAAAAATGGATGTTTCAACAGAATTCAATGATCAAGCAGATAAATTAGCAGAAAATTCTTCTGTTGATGACCTGCTGAAACAAAAAGAAGAATTGGGCGATGGTCAGGAATATGCGAACGCCTATAAAGAGGCCTGCTTCGGTAATCATGAGGGAATGAGCGAGGAAGAAAAAGCAGCAAATCTTGAAATCGCAAAAGAAAACTGGGAAGGGTATCAACAACAAAGTCATCTCTGCGATATGGCTCTTGAGCGTCACGGGTACACCGGGAAACCGTCTGAAACAACAACTGATGAAATTTCGCCATTTGCTGAAACATCAGGTTCAGAGCCTCCTCCGGATGTGCCCCAGAATACAACCGATCATAAGCATCTTTCGGAAGGTTTTAAATACTTTGATGATATTGCCTCTTCCAAAGGAACCCTCATAACGTTGCCGGATCGCAATTACAATGGGAATCCGCCTGAAACAGAACCGGATTACAATGTTACAAACAATTTAAAAAAACAACCTTCCTCTCTACCGCCGGAAAAAAGAGAAGAAATTATCGACTCCGGAAATTCGCATAGAGAACATACTGTAGAGGTCGGTGAAATATTTATCAGAATCGGAGGGCAGGTTGAAAACAGCAGCAGTCCTTATTTTACAAAATTCGATCAAATATCTGATATATCATTCATTGATAAAGACGGGGTCCTGCATTTGGACGAAGATACATTCAGGGACAGATTAGGTCTACCGGAAGGCAGCAAAATTGAATTTTGCAGAGTTTACGAAGCACACAAATCCGGTACGATAACCTGTTCGACCGTTGCAGAAACAGCTGAACATTGGGGGGCAATCAAACACCCCGGGGGCGGTACACAATATCAGTTTACCAACAGAAATGAATTCTTTGGCCCTGAACCGGCGCAAACATTAAAAGTTCAAACTTACTCACGGGAGGAATTCAATGAGTTGAAAAAAACAGGTAAATTTACACCAAATTTAAAAACAGAAAAGTAACAATATTTCAGTTTCTGTACTCCAAGAATGATTTGAAGAAAGCAAAAAAAACAAAAAGTTCTCAGTACTGACAATTAAACAAACAAAGCAAAGGGATATTTACAAAATGAGCAAAATTTTTAAAAAATTATTTTCTGAAGACTTCATGCGGAAATGTACACACGTTTTCCTCTATCTTTACTTTATCATTTCTTGTTTACTGCCTTTATTCACAGATTTTTGTGTATTCATCGGACGAAAATCTGTCAAGCATGAAAATTACGGAGTTGCCCGGATTTGCATGTCCACAGCTCTCGGTATCAATAACTTTATGCTGCGACGCTGGAATGATTACGGCTGCCTGGAATATGAATTATCCCGAATCAAGACAGAAAATAAAATGACTTTACTGTACCAGGCAGCAGAACGCGGTTGTTCGGATGCAGCCTGGCAACTGGCACAGTTCCATTTTGACAAAAATGAGAAATTGCAAGGATTCTATTATCTGGCAAAGACTGATAGTCCGGAGTCTGATTTGGAATGGGCCACTTTTTACGTGCTTTTCGGAAATAATACAGAAAAGATAAAAGGCTGGGAAACCATTGAAAAATTAAAAGCAAATTGCAAAACCATCGACGTTAAAACCAAAGCAGCTAACGCGTTGCGCTACAAAAAAATTTTTGAAGATATTCACTACGGCAAGAAAAAATGGAAGGATTTCATAAAGGAAAACAAAAACGGAAAACTCTTCGGATATTCTATTTCAGACAAAAACACTCTGTGTTCCATTGGCATATTTTTCTTAAAAAATCATATGAGATTTAAATATAACCAATATGCACACCATTGGGAAAAATTCGCAAACGCAGCCTCCCGCTACATAGATCCAACAATACACAGAGCAAATTGTATTAACAATTTCCAAGCAGTTACCTATGCAAATTTATATATCAACAGCAGTTATCGAGTGAAAAACTTTGACTCCAATATTTTGCTTAACAAAAACATGCCCTGGAGAGAATGGGGGATTGAATGGCTGAAGATGGCAAATGAGGCGGGTGTCCAAGATGCCAATAACCTTCTCAAACTTTTTACAGATGCAGAAAATGAGCATAAAAGTTTCGCAAAGACACAATTATCGCTTGATGATGTTGCAAAGTATATAGGAAATACTTTAAAGTAATAACTCCTGCAGTTTTTTAAAGTGGTGCAAGCTGTTAAAGGCTTTGCACCACTTTAAATTTGCGCGAGCCGCCGGTGATTTCAACATTGCCGGGGGCGCGGGAGGCGGTCAATCTGCCGCCGCCGGGAAGAAGAAGATTTGTGATTGAGACGTCTTGCCACTTTTGAGGCATCCCATTGAAAAGATAGAGTTTGTCAAAACGCGTATAGGCACACATCTGCGTAAAAGCATCCAGAAATCCGCTGCAGCCATCCAGCTGCATGACTTCGTTGTCATCCTTCGGTTTGGCGATATCGTGGCGGCGGTGTGCAATCAGACTGAGCATTCGCGGCAGATAAACCGTACTTAATCCCTCGTTTACAAATATTTCACGCCAGATATTAAATAACTGCATCGGCGCTTCATTCAATCCCATCCGGGTATAAATGATGTTCGCCCACGGAATACACCATTCGCTCCACTTGCCTATTCCCATTGAAATCCAATGGTCTATGCTGTTGCCGACAATTTGTTCCATCTCTTCATCAAATTTCTCAGGCAGAGAATCAAACGGCCAGATCGCCCCCAGATGGGAGTGGTGACGGTGACAGACATCCAAATCCTGCCCTTCCCAGATGGCAATGCGTTTTTCGTAGTTCCCTGAATAAGAATCATAGCCTTCCACAACCGAATAATGCGGAACTTTTTCAAGAATCATCTGCCATATCGGACGCGGTTCCTTTTTCAGCAACTTTGATATCTCAATTAAAATCATCGCAAGTTTACGGATCGCCGCCAGCTGATAAGAGGGATTCTTTCCCGCAACTGCCATCATATTGCCGTTGCTTGCAGCATACTCCGCAGATATTGCCAGAGGTATTTCAAAATTGCACAGCATTTCTTCATATCCGCGCATGATTCCGTATATGTACGGATACGCCCGGTCACGCAAAAACACCATATCTCCCGTATAATTGAAGTAATTGTAATACAAAAGAGCCGTCCACGCACCGCAGGCTGGGTCAAGTACCGTACCGCTTGAAATCCAGCCGCATTGCTGTCCGCGGTCATCCACAGCGTGGGTCTGCCACAACGCATCGTCCACACGGAAAAGAGATTTGGCATTGTGTTTCATAGCCTCCGTAAAGGCGGGACTTTCTATCATATCAAAAAGCGGCAGAAGATGTCCGGGTACGCCGAGTTGACACAGCGGACCGTAAATCATCTGCACATTGACGTTGAAATGAAAGTCTCCGGACCACTTCGCCTCCTGATACTCCTCGTGCCAGGGTCCCTGAAGTCCGCCCGCTTTGCCGAAAGGACACGTTGCCGCACCCAGTTTATAAAGATTGAAAAGATAAAATTCATTCCACCACTTGTCCGGCGTGGAAACTTTTGCTGTTTTATCAAAGAATTCACACCACCAGTCGGCTGTAAAAGCAAGCTGTGCCTCACGCCTGGAATCGTCCCCCGAATCATCCGTAAAAATCTTGTATCCGTAAGGCGTTTCAACCGCACGGAAAGTCATTCCGGGATCTTCGGGCAGAACGATTTTCCAACCGTCAGGGAGCAGTTCATAAGGTGCGACACCCCGTTTTTCGTTAAAATTCTTAACTTGAGGATAATCCGATGCCGGATGCAGTTTGACTTTGCTGATGTTTTTTGCCGCATCTTCCAGATAAAGGATGTTCTGTTTCAATACCAGAGTCAGAACAAGAATACTTCCGTTATCAAGAAAGACAGTCAACTTTCCGGTTCCGTATTCCAGTTGAGCAGATACCAATTTTGCTTCATTTTTAAATAAAAATTCAAAACATCCCGCTGCCAGACGGCGCGGACGGTTCAATTGGGTCTGCGTGCGATGAAACTGCTGATTGAGCGTTGCATCAAAATTGCATTTTCCGGCATATTCCGTAAGTTCAGCATAGGAATCTCTCGGATCAATCAATTCTCCGCCCCGGTGATCCCAGAGGTCATTCTGATTGACGGTGATTTTAAGCGTATCCTTTCCCCAGACCAAGACTCCGAAATTGCCGTTGGCAAGCGGAACACCGCAATGCGGACGCTCAAGCGGAAAAGAAAATGTCATATTTTGATTTATCATCGGGAAACCTCTCTATACGGACTTTCTGTCAAACAAAACCACACTGAATACACGGTGATTGGATATTTCTATTTCAATACCGCCGTCGATATGCCCGACAGAACATGCCGACACACCGTCAACAGAATGAACCATTGCCTGTTTGACCTCTCCGGCAGCACGGCATTTTATCTTTGCTTTGAAGGATTCATCCGCTCCGCGGGAAGAACGGGTCAGCGTATCATGGCTGCTGACGACGGTCAATGCCAATCTTCCATCCGGCAGAACAAAGAGATTACCCTTGTATTCTTCAGGAAGAACAAAAGGAGCAGCTTCAAGCACCCAGCGGCAGCCGGCAATCAGATCGACAAGCGGTCCGCACTTTTCAAACAGATATTCAACTTTTGCCGGGTACTCCTCAGGAACCTTGCGGGCTGCATCGCCGCTGATCGACCAGCTGCCGCCGCAAATCAAACAATATCTGAACATGGATTCAACATCCGCCGCACTTGAAGCATAGGAATGTATCAGCAGCCCCTTGCTTCCGCAAGTCAGATACTGATAACTTCCGGCAATACTGCCGGTACCTTCTGACATCATGCCGTCAACTTCACGGGCAACCTCCAGGCTGAAAGGACCATTCGCCCAGAGCGCTTTGCCGGACTTGTGCAAATATTCACTGATAAGTTTCACTGTATCCAAATAGGAATCTCCGAACCTGGCAGCTTCGCGGCAGTTGACGGCGGTCTTACCGTCTGCATGAGCATAATCCATGGCATGATAACAAAGCTGATCGAGGAAAACTCCGTCAAGTTCCGGATACACCGCAAAAAACCGGTGGATCTGTTTGACCAGATGATCATGGAAACTTGTTCCCGGCATGGCACTGGTGAAACAGCAGTCGATCCAGGTCTTTATCATATTTCCGGCAGAATTACGGGCGATGGAATCCGGAAAACATTCTTCAGCATAAGGAATGGAGCAGTCTCCTGTCGCCTGCAGATAAACCATCGCCTGAATATTGTGCCGGTGCAGTCTGGCAATATGATCATTGACCGATTGTAAACTGAATTTATCTTCACATTCAACTGCCGGATAGTCTTTTTTGATGATCGGAGTCCACTCCGCAGATTCGGGAGCATATTCCCCGTATCTGCCGAAATAATTGTGCAGTTCCGCCCAGAGCGGAGAATATTTCCGGGCGAGTTTTTCCAGTACACTTTCCTCCATCTGCGGATTGGTAATCAGAAACGGTCCCTTTGCCTGACAGGTTTCCGGAGCTTTCGCTTCAAAATAATCCGGAAAGTTTCTGCACCAGAAAGCAAGAGCAGAACGGAAACACCCTTCAGTCGGCGCATAGAGCAATTCACATTCAACAGGATGCGTTCCGCTCAACAGCAAACAGGAAAAGGCAACATCCACCCCTTCCCGTTGATAATCCCTGAATGTAAAGGAAAGTCTCCCGCCGGGAAAAGCTCCGGGACGGCTGCCGACAGTCAAACCGCAGTTGGTACTGCTGTCATACAGTGCCACTGCAGGAATAAGCGTTCCGTAACACACGTCTTCATAAAAAAGTTCAAGTCCGCCGACCCAGGCTATCTCAGAAGGGAAACGTTCATTTGCCGACCAGCATTTGAGAGAATAAACTTTTTGCGGATAAGAAAGCAGCATACGCAAAGCAACTGAACGTTTGGACGCATTTTCGTTTGCCGTGATCTGCATTTTCCTGACAAGGTGATCACTTTCAGAATACCATTTTTCTGTCACAAAAAAATCGGCATCCTGCCAGAAATATTTTGTCGAATTGTCATCAGTTCTTTCAACTTTTGCATTTCTTCCGCAGAAAATCCGCCCTGCAAGGTCGTCCTGCACCTCAAAATCCACCGGAAAACGATCAAAATCAAGACTTCCGGCAGCAAATTTTATTTGCCTGCCCTGTTCATCAAGTTCAAGCACAAGATCAAGTTGTTCATTCCTTGCATATAAACACGTTTTCATAAAAGTCTCCGGATTGAATATTTTTCTGATGATTAACACAATGCATAATGTATCACATATCAGGCTGAAAATCAATAAAAACGTATTTTTTATTCTGATTTTCGGGTGAATCAGCAACAGAAAACTTGAATTTCTGTTATTGTGGTGTATTGTTTCCTGAGAACAGAAAAGATGTATGGAAGACGGATTAAGAAAATAAAAAAGTAATTTGAAAAATGAAAAGATTTTTGAGTCATGTGAAACACAAAATATTGATGATAATCCGTGCATTGTGCGGCGTGGACATTCCCTTTCTGAAATGGCATTATGCACAGGAGGGAGAAGATTGTATTCTTGAGGAGATGTTTTCCGGCAGGAAAACTGGTTTTTATGTTGATATCGGCGCGCATCATCCGTTTGGTTATTCCAATACCTGGAAACTTTATAAAAAAGGGTGGAGGGGAATAAATATTGATGCAACACCCGGTTCTATGCGGCTTTTCAAGAAATTCCGTTCCGGTGATATAAATTTAGAAATTCCTGTGGCTGGTGAACGTAAAAAAATGCAGTTTTATATGTATCGTGAACCGGCATTAAACGGTTTCCTTAATGAGGAAACTTTAAATGAAAATCGTCGGAATGGCTGGGAATTGCTTGACTCCCGTGAACTTGAAGCTCTGCCATTAGGCGGAATATTGCAACAATATATGCCGGAGAACACTTCCGTTACTTTAATGAGTATTGATGTTGAGGGATTGGAACTTGCGATATTAAAATCCAATAATTGGGAAAAGTATTGTCCGGAACTGTTAATCGTTGAAATGTCCTGTTCTGATTTAGAACAGGTGTTATCTCATCCGGTGACAGAATATCTTGCTTCTTTCGGTTATAAGCCTGTTGTCAAAACAATCCGGAATGTGTTTTTCCAGCGGGTTCCGGAGTTTTAAAATGAAAAAAATATTGATTTCATATTTCCGCTTGAGCGTCCGCATGCCGAATTTATAATTTCAAGTCCGGTCAAAGACTTCCTTCCGACTTAACCTTATCGGAAATAACACCAGCTGCCCGCGACCGGGATCTTTATTGAAAAAACTCCTGAAGTTCCGGATATTTGTTGATTTTCACCCGGTCCGATGATATATTATCCCGGTGTCAGTTTATGCCCCTTGACAGGTCAAAGCAAGGGTGCTTTGAGACCTGTACTTAGAGAATAACCTTCAGAGGAGCAGCAATAAATGAGTTTTGCAGATTTTTTTCCGGAATCTGCCGGAAATATTGATATCAACCGCTTTTCGCCGGAATCTCTGGCTTTTCTTGATTACAAACAGGAACTGGAACTCAAAAACAATGCCCTGAAAGCACTGCTGGCTGAAGGCAGAATCAAAGCCCCGCTGCTGCCGGTCGTCCCCTCCCCCATGCCGAGGAATTACCGCACGACCGGTAAACGCAGAGTCTCTTATGCCAATGGAAAACTCTTTTTTCACATGGGAAAAAGTCATGGCAAAGCCCCCGTTGCAAAGTCCGTATTGGAAGCACCCGCGCATCAGGAAATTTATGACTTCTGTCACCGCAAATTTTCCCTGCCCCGGCATAAAGCAGCGGCAACAGCTCTCAATTACATCATCATAAGAGGCAGTTACACCGAACATGCTGTTATATTCAACGTCAAACGTCTCAACGGAGATATCGTCCGCAGTCTCCGCAGTGTGGCAGAAGAAGCCGTTGAAAACATTCCCGCCCTGCGCAGCGGATTTGCATACCTTGATGAAAGTTCATCTGATTACTACCTTGAAGCGGAGCGTCCCGAAAAAGGCGTTGCATTCAAAAAACTCTGCGGACCGGAGTTTCTTGCGCTGAAAATCAACGGCAAAAAACTGCTCTATCCTGCAACGGTGTTTTCTCAAATCAACGAGTCCATTCTGCCTGTCTTTCTTCAGGAACTGGAAAAATATCTTGCGCCTGAAAACACAACGGCCCTGATCGACCTTTACTGCGGATACGGTTTGTGGTCCCTGGCGTTGAGCGATAAAGTTGCCTCCGTCTGGGGAGCGGAACTTTCAGGCGATGCCATAAGAGCCGCAAAATCCAACGCGGCATTTCACTGCAAAGATAAAGAGTTCCATTACGAAACGCTTTCCATCACAGGCGATGTTTTGAAAGGGAAACTTCCGCCGCAGAAAGGAAAAAAGGAGCGTATCCTGCTTGATCCGCCGCGCAAAGGATGTATGCCCGGAGTACTGGAAACGGTCATTTCCCGCCGTCCCGGAAAAATTCTCCACATGTTCTGCGGTGCGGACGAAATCGTTCCTGCGCTGCAAATTTATCTTGCCAACGGCTGCAATATTGAAAAGTTGATTCCCTTTGACTTTTTCCCGGGGTCAATGAATGTGGAAATGCTCGCAGTCATCAGCAAAAAATAACCCTGAAACGATGAAAGAATCCCATCGGATGAAAAAAGAAAAAATCCAAAATACGCTCCTGTATATTTACGGACTGCTGCAGAAAGAGTGTTCCTGCAAAACCTGGAGCAAAATCGTTATTGCCGCAGTTGCTGCCGTTATCGGCGGTGCCGCACTGATTGCCTTTGTCGTTGACCCGCTTTACCGTTACCGGATGCCGTTTTTTTACAAAACAGTCTATCACGAAATTTACGCCACCGCCCCTGCCCTGCTCAAACATGAAAAATTTGACCTTTTCATGATCGGAACCAGTATGACACGCAATTTTTTTATAGAGGATATTGATAAAACCTTAAACTGCCGTTCCCTCAAATTCGCCGCCTCCGGCGGAACCATGATCGACCTCAAAAAGATGGTGGATACCGCCATTGAAATCAAGGGCAAAAATCTTAAAAGAATCGTCTTTTCTCTGGATATTTATCCCCTCAACAAAACCAAACCGCATTACAAACAGTTTGACTACATGTATACGGAAAGTCACGCGCAGGATTACCGTTATCTCTTTTCGCGCCAGACATTTTCAACGATCCTCTATCTTATCAAACGTCAGCTGCGCCCCTCGGGAAAACGCAAGTATCAGGCAGACAGAAACCGTATGTTTTCAACCGAATATGACGGTAAACCATACGGACTGCAAGCCGTTATGAGTGATGCCCGTTCAAATGCAGAAACACATCACACCCAGACACCGTACAACAAAGAGGCGCATCAGAAAAATCTGCGAGATGAACTTCTGCCCATGTTTGACAACAATCCCGATGTGGATTTCACCGTCTATCTTGCGCCCTATCACATCTACACCTACTGCCAGAGCGAACAGTTCAATGAAGCGGATGCGCTGATAAAACAAAGAACTCAGGTTATGCTTGAACTTCTCAAACGTCCCAATGTCAAACTGCATGATTTTCAAGCAGATGACAGCATTGTCCTCTGTCACGATTATTTCAGCGATGTTCAGCATTTCAGCAGAGAAGCGGCTCAAATCGTCCTGAAAAAACTGGTTTCAGGCTCAAACAGGATTACCACGCCCGAAGAAGTTCACGCCAACGAAAAGAAACTCCGCGAACTGATAAAGACAAATATGCCTGTTTATTACAAACACCTGAAAGAAATCAAGTGAGGTACTTTTCATGTTATTCCCGACATTTACTTTCATGCTGTTCTTTTTTCCGCTGACAGCGATCGTTTATTTCCTGCTGGGCAAAAAGAGTACAACAGCATCTCAACTTTTTCTTGTGCTGGCTTCTGTCGTCTTTTATTCCTGGTTTCACTGGAGTTATTCTCTGCTGCTCATCGGTTCCATTTTTGTCAATCACTTTTTTGCCCAATGGCTGTATAAAAACAATTCAAGGCTGATTCTTACCATCGGAATCCTCTGTAATGTACTGGCACTCGGATACTTCAAGTATTATGACTTCTTTGTGGAAAATATCAATGCCGCCTTGGGAACGTCTTTTCACTTGAAACATATTCTTCTGCCGCTGGGAATAAGTTTTTTCACCTTTCAACAGATATCATTTCTCCAACTGGTTTATTCCCGGCAGCTGGCCAAACGGTATAATCTGTTGACTTATTCTCTTTTTGTCTGCTTTTTTCCGCAGCTGATTGCCGGTCCCATCGTTCTGCCCGATGAGATGATGAGCCAGTTTGACAAGAAGGAAAATCTGGTTCCCAACGCCGGAAATATTGCCGCAGGATTGTATGCTTTCGCTCTCGGACTGGGCAAAAAAATCCTGCTTGCCGACTTCTTTGCGGAAATTGCAGATGCCGGATTTGCCGACATATCCGGCAATCTCTTTGAAGCCTGGGAAACAGCATTGGCATACACGTTTCAGATCTATTTTGATTTCAGCGGTTACTGTGATATGGCAATCGGAATCGGTATGGTCTTCAACATCTTTCTGCCGCAGAACTTTTCAGCGCCCTACCGTGCAGAGAACATTACAGATTTCTGGCGCAAGTGGCACATGACTCTGGGACGTTTTCTGATGACGACCATCTACATTCCTCTGGGAGGAAACAGGAAAGGCACTTTCAGAACTTATCTTAATCTCTTGATAACCTTTTTCATCAGCGGCTTGTGGCACGGAGCAAGCTGGCTCTTTGTCTTATGGGGAATGCTGCATGGTGCAGCATTGATCCTGCACCGTGTATGGAGCAAAGTTTTCAATCTTAAAATGCCGTTGATTCCGGCACGGCTGCTGACATTTTTCTTCGTACTCCTTGCCTGGGTGCCATTCCGTGCAACCGGTTGGAGACAGGCGGAACGGCTTTACAAAGCGATGTTTCTGCCGGAATCTCTGAAAATCCCGGCAATTTCAAGCTTTAACACGGGTCTTTTTCTTGCGGGCATATTCATTATCATTTTCCTGAAACCTGTTCCTGAACTGGCAAAAAAATTCCGTCCGACGTGGTTCAATGCGCTCACGGCGGCGACACTTATGATCGTATCAATGTTTTTCTTTGTAAAAACATCTCCGTTTATTTACTTTAACTTTTAATATTGCTTTGCCCGGACTTGTAATTTTCATTTGGAGTGTTACATTAAGTTTTGGTAAAGTGTGGAAAAATAATCTGATTACCGTCCGGGATAATCCCCTGACGGTGCTACGGCATGGAAAAATTATGACTTTTGAGGAAATCAGGAAGATTCCTGAGCGTCACTGGGGATATGCTTATGTCAAACCCAGGACAGAAAAAAAATTGAAGTCCGCACTGGAAGCAAGAGGGATTCCCTGTTTTCTTCCGTTGATTCCCAAAGCACGGCTGCACCACGCAACCAAAGTCGTATCTTTTCTGCCGATGATACCGGGATATGTTTTTCTGAGTTTAAGTGATGAAGAACGCAGAGAGTTGAAAATCTCAGAAAAACATATTGTTCAAATTGAGTTGTTACGGGAGTCTTCTTCAGAAGAAACGTTCATAAAAGAATTGAATGTACTGAAACGCTGTGAAATTTTAGCTCAGAGCGAACCGATACTGATAAATCCGGCAATTTCAGCAGGAGATGATGTTGTTGTTACAGAAGGTCCTCTTGCCGGACTTCAGGCAAAAGTTCTTCGCCGCGCCGATGAAACGGACAGTATCGTTCTCAATCTGACGATTTTGAACTCTCATATTGAATATCCCGTTTCAGCAGAAACGTTGCAAAAGATAACAAAATAATCTCTGATAATGAAAAAAGTCATGCTGGTATTCGGAACCCGTCCTGAGGCAATCAAAATGGCGCCTCTGGTCAAGGCTTTTCAGGCGGAACCGGAAAATTTTGAAACCTTTGTCTGCGTTACCGGTCAGCACCGGCAAATGCTGGTTCAGGTTTTGAATCTGTTTGACATCACGCCTGATTTTGATTTGAATATCATGAAAGCAGGACAGGATCTTTATGACGTCACAGCACGAGTCTTAACCGGTATGCGCGATGTCTTTGACAAAGTCACTCCTGATGTGGTTCTTGTTCACGGAGACACAACCACGTCCACTGCTGCGGCACTTGCGGCGTTTTATAAACAAATTCCGGTGGGACACGTTGAAGCAGGACTGCGTACGCACAATATTTACAGTCCTTTTCCTGAGGAAATGAACCGACAGATCACCGGCAGGATTGCCGCATACAATTTTGCGCCGACACCTTTGAGCCGTCAAAATCTGCTGACAGAAAACGTTGCAGAGGACTCCATTTTTGTCACGGGCAATACCGTCATTGATGCGCTGCACTGGGTGACAAAAAAGCTGCAAAGTTCCGAATCCATGCAGACGGAATTGACTGAGTTTCTCAAAAACTCAGGATACGATGTCAAGCGTCTTGTCAACGGCAAAAAACTGGTTCTTATTACAGGACACCGCCGGGAAAACTTCGGAGACGGATTTATTTCGATGTGTTCAGCGATCAAAACGCTGAATGAAAAATATCCTGATGTGGATTTTGTTTATCCGATGCACCTCAATCCCAACGTCCGCAAACCGATTGCGGAGGTATTCGGAGCAACACCGCCTGAAAATATGTTCTTCATTGAACCGCTGGACTATCTGCCCTTTGTCTTTTTGATGGAAAAGAGCGATATCGTTCTGACGGATTCCGGCGGCATTCAGGAAGAGGCTCCCGGACTGGGCAAACCGGTACTGGTGATGCGCGACACGACAGAGCGTCCTGAAGCACTTGAAGCGGGCACGGTCAAACTTGTCGGCACAAACTTTGAAAAGATTGTTGCAGAAGTCTCAAAACTTCTTGATGACAAAGAATATTACGAAACCATGAGTAAAGCGGTCAATCCCTACGGCGACGGCATGGCATGTCCGCGGATATTGGCAGCATTAAAGAAGTAAAACAGAGTATTAAAAGATTCAATAATAAAAATAATTTGTCTCCCCTATTTTAACAGAAAGGACTCTCAATGGAAATCCAATTGACCCCCAGAAAAAGAATCTCAAATTTCTGCGAACCTTATGTTATTGCAGAAATCGGCTCGAACCACAACGGAGATATGATTCTTGCTAAAGAAATGATTCTTTCCGCCAAAGCCTGCGGGGCAGATGCCGTAAAATTCCAATCATGGTCACCTGCGACGTTGATTGCCCGGGAAGAATACGAACGTAACACGAAGTACACAGACAATCCCAAAAAACATTTTGGTTCACTCAGAGAAATGTGTGAACGTTACTATTTGCGTCCTGAACAGCACTATGAACTGAAAGAATTTTGTGACGAAAACGGTATTGATTTTTCATCAAGTCCTTTTGCCGACCACGAAGTTGATCTTCTGGATGAAGTGGGCGTTCCCTTTCACAAAGTTGCTTCGATGGATATCAACAATCTGCTTTTGCTGAGACACATTGCCAGAACCGGAAAACCGGTTTTGCTTTCAACCGGCATGAGTACCTTGACAGAAATTGAAACAGCAGTCAAAACCATTGAAGCCGAAGGCAATCATAACATTGTTCTGCTGCATTGTATTGCAATCTATCCGCCCAAATACGAAGATATCAACCTGCACAACATCACCATGCTTCAGCAGACATTCGGCTATCCGGTCGGATTTTCTGATCACTCAATGGGCTTTGCAATTCCGATTGCCTCCGTGGCGCTGGGTGTTTGTGTTATTGAGAAACACTTTACCATTGACAAAGATCTTCCCGGCTGGGATCACATGATTTCCGCAGATCCGCCGGAAATGAAAATGCTGGTTGAACAATCCAAAATCATTGCCAAGTCCATGGGTTCATTCCAGCGCAAAGTTTCAGAAGATGAAGAAGCCAAAAAGTTGAAATTCCGCCGCAGTGTGGTTGCCGCCCGTCCGATTGCCAAAGGCAGCATCATCACGCCTGAGGATTTGACCGCCAAACGTCCCGGACTTGGAATTCCGCCGAACGAAACCGAAAACCTCTACGGCAGAACAGTCACTCGTGACATTCTGGAAGATGACGTTCTGCGCTGGGAGGATATCAAGTAAAATGTGTAATGCAAATAATGTCATTGCAATCATCCCGGCAAGAGGAGGTTCCAAGCGCTTGCCGGGAAAAAACGTTTTGCCATTCAACGGACTTCCGATGATAGCGCATTCGATCAAAGTAGCGCAAGAGAGCGGTCTTTTCAAACGGATTATTGTCAGTACAGATTCTCCGGAGATTGCAGATACCGCCAAGAAATTCGGTGCAGAAGTGCCATTTTTTCGGGAAAGTCTGGCTGATGACATGACTCCGGTCAGCGAAGCAACTCTGCTGGCATTGCAACAGGCAGAAAAGTATTTCAATGAATCGTATGACCATGTTGTCCAGTTGATGGCGAATTGTCCTCTTAAAACTGCCCGGAACATTCAGGATATTTTTGCTTCGCATTTGGAAAATCAAAATTCTTTCACGCTGTCCGTGTTCAAGTTTGGCTGGATGAATCCCTGGTGGGCTCTGAAAGTCAATCAAGACGGCAGTGGAGAAAAGCTCTTTCAAAATACATTTGTCCGCTCTCAAGATTTGCCCGATTTGTATTGTCCTACCGGAGCAATCTGGTGTGCGCAATGTCAGGCTCTGAAACGCGATAAAAGTTTTTACGGCATCGGTCACAAGTTTTTTGAAATACCGTGGCAAAATGCTGTAGACATTGATGACAAAGACGATTTTGATTTTGCTGAATGTGTAGCAAATTTTCTCTCTAAAAAAGAAAACAGATAACGACTTTAATATTTTCTCAAAAATGAAGCTGGATTTTTTTATTGCCGTTTTCAAAAACAAGATTTTCTGGTATCTTACCAGCCGATATATGGTTTTGGGAATCCAGTTTCTGGCTTCTATTTTTCTGGCGGTCAAACTGGGAGCATATTATTTCGGCATCTGGAGTTTTATCCTGCTGCTGGTAAATATCGGCAGTTCCTGCAACTGGGGAATCGGTTCAGCTGCAACTATTTTGCTGGTTCAAAATAAAGAAGATCAATCTTTATGCAGCAGATACACTTTCAATTCTCTTTTGCTGGTGCTGCTGACTTTTCTTCCCCCTGTATTGATAGCGGGCTATGACCGGATTATCGGAATTCCTGTTCTTGCAAAATATCATTTGGGAAACTTGATTTATGCGGTAACTGCAATTGTTCTGCTGCAATATGTGTGCAACTTTTTTATCAATGTTTTCAGAGTCAAAAACAGAATCGTTGAAATCATCATCCAGCAGTCATTATGGCCCGTCTGCATGCTGCTTGCAGTCTTTTTTGCTCAAGGGAAAAATCTGTTGACACTTTTGACAGTATCATATATTGCGGCATTGCTGATTCCGGTTATTATTTTTATCAGCAAAAAGCAGGTTTGCTTTACCGGAAAACCGGAAAAAACTCTGATAAAAGAGATTGCTTCAAAAGGATTTTTTCTCTTCCTTTATAACGCCTGTTTTCTGTTTATTGTATTGACAACAAAATTACAAGTGAGTTATTTTTACTCCGTACAGGAGTTCGGATATTTTGCCTTTGCTTTTGCCCTGGCTCAGGGAATCATGCTGTTGCTTGACAGTCTGATTTTCTTATTGTTCCCCAAGATGATTGATATGCTCAAGGGGAATGATACTCAAAAAATCATTGCGGGGATAGATTTATTGCGCAAAAACTACATTCTGCCATTACATCTGCTCTTTTATACGGTCTTGGCAGTAAGTCCGTTATTTTTCTATTTTCTGCCGCAATATGCCCAAAGTTACCGTCCCTTTGTGCTGATTCTGTTCACGTTACTTATGTATTCGCATTGCTTCGGTTACAACTCTTATCTGCTTGCCCAGAACAAAGAAAAAGAGTTCGCCGGAATCGTTTTTTGTGCGCTGGTTTTAAACAATATCCTGATTTTCCTGCTGATTAAATCCGGCTGCAGCATGGAATTAAGCATCCTCGGCACATTGATTACATATGTATTCTACTCTATCGGCGTAAATTGTTATGCGTTATTTTGTATCGGAGAACGGAACTTCAAAACATACATCAAAAAAAATATGCCTTTGACATTAGCTGTATTTGATATTTCCACACTCTTTACAATGATATTCTTTCCGGAAATCAGCAAATATTTTGTTCTGATTCTGTTGTTATTTTCTATCGTGCACAGATCCGGTATTGCGGAGCTGTTGCAAGGAGTCAAAACTTTAATCAAAAAAGAGCAGATCATAAATGTTTGATTTGTTTCCCTTCTCAACACAAGGATTTTTTATATGTTGACATTCTGTAAAAAATTATATCACCTGACAACCTCAGCAATGTCTTTTTTCATTTCATTGTTGTCATGTCTCCTCTTCAGTTCATTTTCCGCAGCGGGTAAAATCAAAAAACTGAGAAAAAAGCTCAATGGTAAATTCAAAGAGTGCTATATTATGGGCAACGGTCCTGCCCTGAATGACATTTTGCAAAGTCCCATGGCAAACAGAGAAGAAGTCGCTCTTTTTGCCGTCAACTTTTTTGCGCTGAATGAAAAATTTTTGCAGGTGAAACCTGATTTCTATATGATGATTGATCCGGTTCTGTGGCGTGACAAAAACGATAATACCTCCAATGAGAAAAAAAAGCAGGAAATCCGCAGCAATGTAAAAAGATTACTGGAACAATTGGAAAAAGTTGATTGGGATATGTATTTCTTTATCTCCAACCGCTGTCCGTTATCTCTGTTTAAAAATGTTTCACCGCATGTACATGTTGTACAGATCAATACCACTCCGGTTTCCGGATGGAAATGGGCTTCTCATCTGCTGTATAATCTTGGTCTGGGCATGCCTCTCCCTCAAAATGTAACCAATGCTGCGATTTTTGCCGCAATATTTCTGCGGTTTGAAAAAATTTATCTTTACGGTGCAAACCACTCCTGGATGCTGGATTTGCGTGTAGATGAACAAAACCGGATTTATACAGAAGATTCCCATTTTTATAAAGCTTCTGAAAACAGATATTATTTCCAAAAAGGAATTTTGGAAATACATTTGCGCTGTTATGCAAATACCTTTGCTTCGCACACAGCTCTTGACAAATATTCAAGAACCGTCGGAGTCAGGGTTTATAACAGAACCCGGGGATCATTTATAGATGCATACGAATTTGATGCACAGCAGTAAACTGCCGTTCTCCCTTGAACAATCCGAAACCGGCAAAAAAAATTTCAAAGAACGTTTCCGGAATTTTTTCTGCGGCGTTCTGCTGTATGCCGGTTCTCTGGGATATCAATCGGCTATTATTCTTGCGATATTCTATTTTTGTATTTGGCTTGCGGGAAGAAAAACGGTTCAGGCTTACCGGGGAGAAAGCCTGCTGACTGGAATATTGATTCTGTCAGCCTTATCTGTCGTAAATAACACATTGGGTATCGTCACCGGAGAAGCTCAAATCAATTCCCTCCAGGATTATATACCATATCTGCTGCTGGTTGCCTCAACAGTATATTTTGTGCGTTATATCAATATAGAAACTCTGCATTGGTTCATTATACTGGTTTTATGCGAAATTGTAATTGCATTCTTTTTAAAAGAGGCAGGCATAAATAATATCTGGGGAATAGAAATGACCAAGGGGACTCTTTTATATGATCAAAAAGTTGCCGGTTTATCAATCAACAGCAGCGGTTTCGGATACAAAATATTGAATGCAGTCGTTATTTATGAATTTATCAAACAGTATGCACCGGATAAAAAATTTCTGCCGCGTATTATTTTTTATCCTTTGATTCTCCTGGGACTCTTCCTTAGTTTCAACCGTACAACAATTTTGTGCTTTTCTTTGTTTGCTGCTCTGTTGTGCTGTGTAAATTATCGGCAGATAAATATTAAAATAAAACTTCTGATTTTTTTGTTGTGTATCATTGCGGGAATTATTGTTCTGCAAAATTCTGAAACGATTATGTTTGAACTTTTCAGAGGGGACATGGACTTTGAGGGGAATGCTCTTTCAGAACGTCCGGATGTATATGCCTATTATATCAGTTTTTTGATGACCCATCCCTTTACCGGCAATTTTTCATTCAAGCTCTGGAGCGATATTTTTCAAGACGGCAGATTATTTCATCCGCACAACAGTTATCTTTTGACACTGGTTGCCCATGGTTTTCTAATTTCAACGGTGTTTTTTCTGTTGATTCTGCACTATATCAATAAAAAAAATCTACTGTTTCTCATTCCTTTTTTGGTCGCCGGCATACTGCAATCCTATATATTCTGGGGTCTTTCTGTCAATGACATTTTATTTTACTATCTGCTGCTTTTCAACTTTAAAGCAGAGCAAAGTACCATAGAAAAGAATCTAACAGGTGAAAAATGTATTTCATAAAATTTTTGTTGGCAAAACTTCTTCAGCGTTTAAATATATCCGAAATCCGTGACAGCTCCCTTCATCAGAATGCACGAATTTCACCCGGAGAAATATCTTCAAAAAAAAATTTTTCTGCTCATGAATTTTCTCCATACAAAAAAACGAAAATCGACCATGATGTCCGGATTGGCGAAAAAGTAATCTTTTTGGGCGGCGTCAGAATAGGTACAGGAGCAGTGATTGGAGCGGGCAGTATTGTCACCAAAGACATTCCGCCTTTACCATATCTACGCTGGAAATCCCGCCCGTTGTATTCGCGCGCGCTTTGATAAGGAAAATGCAGAAAAATTATTGAAACTGAATTTTTATGAATGGTCTGATGACGAAATAAAAAAAATTGCACCATATATAAACGATATCACAAAATTTTTTTCATTTGTAACGCAAAATCAGCAGTAAATTTGCAACGGTGACTTTTATGAACTTAATGTATATTTGTTTTACTCTCAAAAAAATTTTTTCAGTATTATACGGAACTTTTTGGAGCAATATCAAACTCCGCTTATGGGGATGTAAAGTCACTGGTGTAGCAAAGTGTTTTGGCGTACCCTATATTGAAAAATTCCCCGGAGCGCAAATCAAAATCGGAAAACATGTTGATTTGCGTTCGGCAATGATTTCAAATTCCGCCGGTTGTTTTCACCCGATAGTTCTCTCTGCAAGAAAGCAAGGGCTTATCGAAATTGGTAACAATTGCGGCATTAGTAGTTCCGTAATTGTATCCGAAGAATCAATCAAAATTGGAAACAATGTACTTATCGGCGTTAACTGTATTATTTCAGATACGGATTTTCATTCCGTAGAACATGAAGTTCGCAGAACTCCTGCCCTGGATAAAAAAATGCATAAAACCCGTCCGGTTGTCATAGAAGACGATGTATGGCTTGGAATGAATGTAACTGTTCTCAAAGGTGTTACTGTTGGACGCGGCAGTGTAATTGCCGCAGGCAGCGTTGTTGTCAAAGATATTCCCCCTGACTCTCTTGCCGGTGGCAATCCGGCTAAAGTAATAAAAAAAATTAAGTAAGTATCAATATTTTATTCAAATAAAAAACAGGCACTGATTATGGCAAAAAAAGTTTTTGTATCAGGTTGTTATGACATGCTCCACTCAGGGCATGTGGCGTTTTTTGAAGAAGCGGCAAGTCATGGCGATCTTTATGTCGGATTGGGATCCGATCAGACCATCTGGGGACTCAAAGCCCGCAAGACGATCAATAACAATGCTGAACGCCTCTATATGGTCAAAGCAATCAAGTTCGTTAAAGATGCCTGGATCAACTCCGGCAGCGGTATCATGGATTTTGAAAAAGAGGTTCTGGAACTGAAGCCGGATATCTTTTTCGTCAATACCGATGGTTATACCCCCGCAAAGCAGGAATTCTGCAAAAAACACGGCATTGAACTTATTGTAAGCAAACGTATCCCCTCCCCCGGATTGCCCGAGCGTTCCACAACCGCATTGCGTCAGGAGTGCCGTATCCCCTTCCGCGTGGAACTTTGCGGCGGCTGGATGGATCAGCCCTTTGTTAACAAATTTTATCCCGGTCCCGTACTCACGATTTCCATTCATCCGGATATGGAATACAATCACCGCAGCGGCATGGCAACCAGTTCTCGCAAAAAAGCCATCGAATTATGGCAGTCCGAAATTCCCGTCGGAGATCCGGAAAAACTGGCAAGAACTCTTTTCTGCGTTGAAAATCCTCCGGGAACCGAACGTATCAGCGGTTCTCAAGATCAGTTGGGTATTTTAATGGCAGGTTTGAACAAACTCAACTACAACAACGGTTACTGGCCCGTTTCCATTGACAGCGTTCACGATGATGAAATCCTCAACTTCGTGGAAAAAAATCTCTGGCTGGTTCAGCTCCCCCAGAGAGAAGACGGTTACGATGTCTTTGCTCAAACCAATGTGAATATCGACAGCATCAAAAAACTTTCTCACGCGACACAAGCCGCATGGGATGGCATTATGGCAAAAGATGTCAAAGCATGGGGAGAAAATACCCGTACCTGCTTTGAAGCTCAGTTGGAAATGTTCCCCAACATGATCACTCAGTCCGCCAAAGACACGATTCAGGAATACAAAGATCTTGCCTATGGCTGGAAACTCACCGGCGCAGGCGGCGGCGGATATCTCTGTCTGATTTCCGATAAAGAGATCCCCAACGCCATCCATGTCCGTATCAGAAGGAAGTAAAGGTACGTTATTGTGAAAATTTCCCTCATTACTGTTTCATTCAACAGTGCAGCAACCATCCGGGATACTTTTGAAAGTGTTCTGGCTCAGTCTTACAGCGATTATGAATATATCGTTATTGA
This sequence comes from Lentisphaerota bacterium, assembly GCA_015061725.1. Taxonomy (GTDB): domain Bacteria; phylum Verrucomicrobiota; class Lentisphaeria; order Victivallales; family Victivallaceae; genus UBA1784. Next base: position 18,418 of record SUVX01000003.1, on the reverse strand, counting down.
CGGACTCTCAAAAGATGCAACTGTTGATATCATCAAAGAATACGAACCCAAATTCTCCGGCAGAATGCGCTGGATAAGTGAAAAGGATTCCGGGCTCTACGATGCCATGAACAAAGGAATAAAAATGGCAACCGGCGATGTCGTCGGCATTCTGAACTCAGATGATTTCTTTACCGACTCAACTGTTCTTGAAACTGTCAATCGATCTTTTGAACAGAATCAGCCCGACGCCGTTTACGGTGACGTCTGCTATGTCAAAGCGGATAATACAGACATATTGGACCGTTATTATTCCTCAAAAAAATTCAAACGCTGGAAAATGCGTATCGGTTTGATTCCCGCGCATCCCACATTCTACGCGAAAAAAGAACTTTTTGACAAACTCGGCGTTTACCGTACCGATTACAAAATCGCCGCCGACTTCGACCTGCTCCTGCGGTTCATTTTTGTCAACAAAATCAAAACGTTCTATATTGAAAAATGTCTTGTTACAATGCGTTCCGGCGGTGTCAGCAACGGTTCACTCAAAGTTCACACCCGTATCATGAAAGAGCATTTACGTTCTTTCAGAGAGGTCGGCTGTCACACGAACGTATTTCTTTTGAGTTTGCGCTATTGGGGCAAAGTCTATGATCTGCTTGCCGCAAAGATTTCAATGGCGTTCAATAAAAAATCATCAAACAACAAAGGATAAATCATGTTAAAAGGTATTCCTGCAATTATTCCGCCGGAACTGCTCTGTGTTCTGGCAAAAATGGGACACGGTGACGAACTGGTGATTTCAGATGCACACTTTCCGGCTCATTCAAATAACGCTCAAGTTATCCGCTGCGACGCCGTTTCTTCTCCTGAAATGCTCGCCGCCATTTTAAAACTGATTGAATTGGATCAATATGTGGATACACCTGTCATGCTGATGGATACCGTCAAAGGCGATTCATGGGATCCTGAATTCATCTCTGAACTGAAACTCATCCTGGGCAAAGATGCTGAACGTATCGGCAAAGTCGAACGTTTCGCCTTCTACGAGCGTACCCGCAGTGCCTTTGCCGTCGTCGTCACCGGAGAAAGCCGCTGTTACGGTAATATCATCGTCAAAAAAGGCGTTACTTTTGCATAACAGGTGTTGCTGAAAAATTATGCCGTGTTCTCAGAACCAAAAATCTCTTCCCGCAGCAGTCAACAGTTTTTTCAATCGTGCCAGTCTTATCTGCACGGAACACGTTGTTCTCTGCCTGTCAGGATTACTGTTCCTGTCGCTTATTCTGAAATGGACGGAGCATTTTCTTGATCCGGCTCTCGGCAGAGATGCTTCGTACTATTGTCACATAGCACAGGATTGGTTTGAAAACGGGATAATCAATAAGTTTTCCTGGACACCGCCCTTATTGACTTTTTTGATGAAAAGCGGTGCGGCAGCGGGGATTTCTGTTCAAGCAACAGGTTTGTCTCTTAATATCATTGCCGGAGTTCTCTGTACTCTTGCCGGATACGGCATTGCGTTTGAAATAACGGAAAGTAAAAAAACAGCCCTTATTTCCGCCGCTTTCTGTGCCGTTCATCCGGGAATCAATACCATTTCCATTCAAATCGGACGCGATGCCATCTATCTGTGTCTTGCCGGTTTCACCATTTGGACCGCCCTTGCAGGACTTAAAAGAAAAAGTTGGTTATTCTGGTGTCTCAGCGGCGTATTTTGCGCCCTTTCCGCAACGGCAAGGTTTGAAACACTTGAATTTCTCCCCCTCGCCGCTTGTCTGCTGCTTGTTGCTGCAATCAGCAAAAAAATTCTCTGGAAACAAGCTCTTTTTTACGGTTTCTGTTTTTATATTTTCACGGCGGTCTCTTTTTGCGGTATAATTTACGGCATGGCCCCACAAATGTTTCCGCGTTATCAGAAATATTTTGACGGCAAAATTACCCGAGCAGAAAAACAGTATTCAAATCCGCAGAAAGGAGAGCAGAAATAATGTTGAAATATCTCTTTCACACTGTTCCCCCGATGTTGTTTGAAGCATTGGCAATAACTGCGTTGATCGGTTTTGCCGTTTTGCTGACTCTCCGCAAAAAGAAGAATCCGGTTCTGTTTTGGAGTTTGACCGGTGTCGTTTTATTCATGATTGTCTGGCGGCTCTCGGTACACTCCCTGATGCTTTCTTCACGTTATGCCCAGATCATCATTTATCCCTGTGTAATCCTTTCAGCTTGTCTTTGCATGAATACACAGGCGTTGTTCCGCTGGATATTCCGCAAATTAAAGTTGAATTTTCCATACCGCAAAGACATCTGCAAATTTCTCCCGACGGTCTTATTCGTCAGTTTGTTTTTTGCCTGCATCGGCAAAGCCCTGCATGTTGATTCTTATGGTAACTTTATTGAAAAAATCACAACCGCTTATCAAAAATATGCCGACAGCAAAGATCATATACACATTGCGGAATCAGAGCATCATCGCATTTCCTGGTATCTCAAGCGGAAAATAAGCGATGTTCAAGTTATTCACGAAAATAACTCAACGGCGTTATCTGCCATCAGCAAAACGGTACAAGAACTTAAAAACTTTGAGGGAAATCATTATCTTTTCTTTTATCTTAAAAAGAAAGAAACCGAACCCTCTGCCCAAACAATGAAATTTGATAAAGACAGCGGTTCCTGGGAAATACTTGAACGCTTTTACACATCAAAAAGAAGAAACAAAGAAATTATCCTTGCCCGTTACCGTCCTGTCTGTCCCGATATAAAAGAGTGGAATAAACCAATTCCGGAACTTCCGGCAGACGATATTTTAAAAGTCGGCAAATTTGAACAAATCCGTGCCGGAGCAGCTCTGAAAAGTTTGGAAAATTACTATAAAAAAAATCAAATCAATGGGTATTGTGATCTTTCAAAGAGAAAACTTCCTAACGGTTGGTGGTTTGTTCTCAGCAGTTGGAACAAAGATAATCCTCCGGAAATCAATCTGACAGAAACCAATCCCCTTGCAGGAAAATATTCTCTGCAGCTTGATGCCCGTCCGCCCCTTTCTCCTGCAATATTTTCAGGAGCATATTTCAATAAGCCCTGCCGTTACACCTTTTTTGTCCGCGGCGGAGGAAAGCAGGCATCCCAAGTTCAAATCAATGCGTATTTCGGAAACATAAAGGAAAAAAAATACACATCCCGTTTGTGGGGAAAATTTCTGATTCACCCGGGAAAAGTTTACCGGATAGACGGAGAAGTTCCATACAACAAATTTCCTCAGGGATTTCAAAATTTCTGTTTGCAATTTGTTGTAAGAGGATATGTGACTGTTGATCAAATATCTGCAACTCCGTTAAAAAAATAAAATTCAGGAGTGATATCCGGGGATACTCGTTGATTTAGTTTTCTTCTTATGCTATATTACATGAAATTTTAATTTAAAACCTTAATATAAACAAAAAAGGAATTTTCATCATGAGTTCTGAACAAGCCCAAAATCTTCAAACGGAAATCGGTTTTGCCGAAATCATCCAATTTCTGAAAAAATACCGGGGAAGAATTTTTGTCACCGGTATTCTTTCGATTCTCGCAACCGCAGTTTTCATTCTTGCAGCTTACTTTCTGATTCCCAAACAAAGTGTTCTGATGTCAGAAGTCACCATTCAACTGCAAAATGGTAAAAATATGCGGGGACAAATTTCTTATCCCAGCGAAACGCCCTTCAGTGCCAATGATCTGCTGTCTCCGGCAGTTCTCCAAAAAGTGTATGAAGACAATAAACTCGCTGAAAAAATTGAATTCAAAGATTTCTGCGAACTCTTCAATCTTTCTCAAACCAATATCAAAAAAGCGATGGTTCTGGCGGAATTCAACAGCAAACTCAGCAAAAAACTCACGCTGGTTGAACTGAGCAAAATTCAGGATGAATACAACAAGGCTCTGCAGAGCCTGCCGCAGAATATTGTCGGAATCTCAATGCTGCCGTCCTTAAAGCTTTCTAAAGCAGAATCGGTAAAAATTCTCAATTCCATTCCGGTTGCCTGGTTTGATATCTATTCAAAACAGGAAGCAAAAAGTTTCCCTGTCATTGAAACACCTCAGCAAATCAAAGCTCTGCGCGCCGCTTGCGCAACCGACGGACACCTGGTGTTTCTGGATAAATCACGCCTCGCATGCAAAAACCTCATCCTCGCATGCAAAGAACTTGATGAAATGATGCCGGGGCAGAAAATCACCCTGCCTTCCGGAGAACTTCTGGCTGACCTCAACAACAGTTTGGATGCCTTGAATAATTACCGCATCAATCCGCTTCTGCTGCTGACCCGTGAAATCAAATCACTTCAGTCTCCGTTTGACAAAATTTTCCTGCAGGCCAACATCATTGAAAGCGAGAAACAGATCAAAGCGGAACAAAGCAAACTTGCAGGTACTCTCAACGCTCTTAACATATTGATGAATAAAAAATCCGCAGCTGCCGGAAGTACAGTTGCCGGAAAAGTTGACTCCGGTTCAATGACAATGAATCTGGACGGCAATTTCTTTCAGGAGCTGCAGAACCTGATTCGCAGATCAGAAAACAACTATCAGAAAGTAAGATATGCTGAACAAGCGTTGAAACTTGAATTTCAGATTGCCACTCTCAATGCAGAAAAAGACTATTACACGACCCTTGAAAAACACAAGGCCGATGCCAAGAATTCCACGCAGCTGTCTGTTGATGAATTCAAAAAAATGGAAGAAGCCATGTTCAATGAATTGCTGAATGTCAGTACCAAAATGAACGCGTTCAGAGATTTGATTTTCAAAAATCAGATCACCCGCAACAAATTCTTTACTGTAAACGGAGAAGTCCTTGAATTCAAAGATTTCCCTGTTCCGTTCAAAAGAATTGCCCTGGGTGTCATCCTGCTGGTCGTTCTGGGCAATATACTCTATGCAGGAAAAATGTTCTACGAAGCATACGCTTCCGGAAAACTCTCTGCCGAGTAATTTTCAGGCATTATCTGCATACCCAAAAAGGGACAACGTTTGCCGTTGTCCCTTTTGCTTTATACGGGAATTACTTGAGTCTGCCGGTATAGGCATCAGAAGCCGCATTGTCAAATTTCTGTTTGAAGAATTTGTCTGCAGCCTTGTTCCATGCCCGATCCCAGGGACGGGGACCGCCGTTGAACTGAACAACTTTCATACGCAACTGTTTGGTTTTCCAGTTGACCATGCAGTTGGTTCCCCAGGCGCCGCCGTGTCCGAGCCAGCCGTCTTTTGTAACATTCAAGCCCAGGGAATAGTTGCCGAGTTTCTTCGGACGGGTGCTGCTTGCCAGAAGATTTTTAACCGTTTCCTCTTTGAGAATACGCACACCGTTATCACCGACACCCAGATTCATCAGCATCTTATAGAATTTCAACTGATCGTTGGCAGTTGTCCACAATCCCGCACCGGCGGAGGGGAACACCGTCGGACCATTGTGCGGCAGCGGCATCCATTTGTTGAAAGCACGGAATTTTGCCTTTTTTCCGCCTTTGACATCATACATTGAAATAGAATTGGCAAGCTGCTCATCCGTGGGCTGGAACGTGGTATTTTTCATTCCCAGCGGATCAAGCACACGCTCTTTGAGGAAAACATCCCAGGGTTTACCGGTGACAACTTCAATAACGGCAGCGCCGATATCAATACCGGTATTGGAGTACAGCGCACGGGTTCCCGGTTCAAAGCGGATCGGATTCCGTGCCGCTTCACGGGCGGTATCGCGCAAAGAAGAACTGGACCAGCCTTTTTTGCTTTTTGAAGGTGTTTCAAAAGGAAATCCGCCGGTATGATTCATCACCATACGGATCGTCAGAACATTCTTTGCCGGAACATTTTCCCACTTGCCCTTCTTATTCTTCATGCGGATTGAAAGTTTTTTAAATTCGGGCAGATATTTGGAAACGGGATCATCCAGAGAAATTTTCCCCTCTTCAACCAGCATGGCGATCGTCACGCCGCAGAACCCTTTGGTCTGGGAACACTGCATGAAAGACTGCTCCATATTGATCGGAACCTTTTTTTCAACATTCGCCCAACCGAGGCAAGCAGTTTCCTGAACGCCCTGTTTGTAAAAAACGCTGATGTAGCCGGGACACTCACCGCTTTTCACATAGGGCATGACTGCATCGGCAGCATACTTCGTGCCACTGTCTTTGACACAGGCGGTCTGACAGCAGCCTGCCAGAAGAATTCCCCCCAGCAGAAACAGACTTTGAATTTTCATTACCAATCTCCTTTTTTTTATTTACATGATGCTTTGAGCATCGACATCCACATACATTTCAACGCCTTTGGGCGGTGTGCGGTGCAAAGCAAGTATCCGCAACGCCTGACGCAGAACTTTTAATTTCGTCCCTTTGATCGTACTCACATAACGGTATTTGCCCTTGATCCGTTCGATCGGAGCGGGCATCGGCGCAGAGATCGTCGTTCCTTCAAGCACATAGGGTTGAAGAGCTTTGACAATCTCCTCTCCGTAACTGCGGACAGCATCCTCATTTTCACCCCTGAAATGCACGGCAATCAAACGGGTGAAGGGCGGGAACCCCAGCATCTCCCGGAACTCAAGATCATATTCACAGAAACCGTCAAAATCAAAATTAACGGCACAATCAATGGCATCGTTATCCGGCTGACGGGTCTGCAAGATGACTTCACCGGGATAATCACCGCGTCCGGCTCTGCCTGCGACCTGAGTAATCAGCTGAAAGGTACGCTCAGGAGCCCGGAAGTCCGGCATGGAAAGCCCCTGATCGGCATTGATGATTCCGACGAGTGTTACGTTGGGAAAATGCAGTCCCTTGGCAATCATCTGAGTTCCGATCAGAATATCGATTTCGCCCCGCCGGAAACGGTCAAGAACCTCCTCATAGTCTTCATTGGATTTCATGGAATCCGAATCCATACGGGCAATGCGGGCAAAGGCAAAAGCGCCCCGTGCCATCGCTTCAAGTTTTTCTGTTCCCGTTCCGGAATAACGGATTTCAGGAGAACCGCAATCAGGACACTTTTCGTAAGCGGTAATAACAGAACCGCACAAATGACAGCTCAATGTGCATTTACTGCGGCTGTAAGTGTAGGCAACAGGATGATTGGCACGCGAACACTCAGGGCAGCAGGCATCAAATCCGCACTGTTCGCAATGCATCACCCGGGCATATCCGCGGCGGTTGAGAAACAAAATGCACTGTTCGCCGTTATCCACTCTGGTTCTCACTGCTTCAAGCAGTTCCGGAGAAAAAATATTGCTTTTCCCGGGTTCCGGAGCCGGCAGAAGCCGCATATCCACAACCTCCATACGGGGTGCCGGACGGTTGGCGACCTGACTGTTCATGCGGCACAGAATGAATTTGCCGTTCCGTGCGTTGTACATGGATTCCGCCGACGGTGTGGCACTGCCAAGGATGACGCCTGCCTTTTCCATCATACCGCGCATAACAGCGACATCGCGCGCCATATACCGGGGCGCCTCCGCCTGTTTGTAAGTAGCTTCGTGTTCTTCATCCACAATGATCAAGCCCAGATCACGGAAAGGCGCAAACAATGCGGAACGGGCGCCGACGACGATTTTGACCTCTCCGGCGTTAATTCTGTTCCATTCATCAAAGCGTTCACCGTCAGAAAGACGGCTGTGCAGAACGCTTAATTTATCTCCGAATCTGGCTCTGAAACGGCGGACGGTCTGCGGCGTCAGAGAAATTTCAGGGACAAGTACGATCGCACTGCGTCCCTGCTCCAAGACTTTGGCGATCGCCTGAAGATAGACTTCGGTTTTTCCGCTGTTGGTGACACCGTGCAGCAGAATGACACGTTTTTCAGCATCAACTTGAATAATTTTATCGACTTCTTCAAGTGCCTTTTTCTGGTCAGGTGTGGGTTCCAGTGGCGTGCTTTGAGCAACAGTCCCCTCTCCCCATGGTTCACGGCGGACGATTTCCTCCTTGACCGCGACCAGTTCTTTACGCATGACCGTGGATAAACTTGAACGGCTGAAATCAGGCGTTAAACGCAATTCCTCCAATGCCAGAGGACCGGCAAGCAGAGCTTTTAAAACAGCAACTTGTCCTGCCGCCGAAGCATTTTCCGCCTTTTCTGAAATAAACTTTTCACAGGCTTCTTTATCTGAGATGTAATAAATCCTGCGGCTCTTGGCACGGACTTTTCCGCTGCGGACAGCGGAGGGGAGCAAAGTCCGTATCGCCTGTTCCTGACTGCAGCAGTAATATTCTGCAATCCACTTGCCCAGCGCAACGAGATTTTCCGGAATATGCGCTCTGTCAGTGGAAATCGCCGTCAGTTTTTTAAGTTTTTCAACCGGATAACTGCTGCTGTCAGCCAGTGCCAGAACGTAACCGGTCCGGACAGAATTGCCGAAGTTGAAAACAACAGACATCCCGACCCGGATCACCGGTTCCAATTCCGGCGGTACGAGGTAGTCAAAATCCCGGTCAAGGGAAACGTCTATGATAACTTTGGCAATCATTTGAGATAAGATTTAAGATATCTTCCGGTTTCAGAATTTTTGATTTTGCTGATTTCCTCGGGCGTTCCGGCACCGATGAGTCTGCCGCCGCCGTCGCCGCCGTCGGGTCCCAGATCAATAATATGATCCGCCATTTTGATTACATCCAGATTGTGTTCGATCACAATAACGGTGTTGCCCATATCGCGGAGACGGAACAAGACTTTCAAAAGCTGTTCAATATCAGCAAGATGAAGTCCTGTTGTCGGTTCATCCAGAATATAAACGGTGTGTCCCCGGGGGATACGCGCCAATTCTGCCGCAAGTTTCACGCGCTGTGCTTCGCCGCCTGAAAGGGTGGTAGCGGGCTGTCCGAGAGTGATGTACCCCAGTCCCACTTCCTGCAGAGTTTTGAACTTGCGCGCCAAACCTGTCATGTGTGAAAAGAGCTCCACCGCCTGATCGACAGTCATATCCAGAATATCTGCGATATTGTGCTTTTTGAAGTGGACCGTCAATGTTTCAGAGTTGAAACGTCTGCCGCCGCAGGCGGAACAAACCACATAGACGTCTGACAGGAACTGCATTTCAATTTTTTTGATACCATCTCCTTTGCACTCCTCACAGCGGCCGCCCTTGACGTTGAAACTGAAACGTCCCGGACCGTAACCGCGCACCTTTGACTCCGGCAATTCAGAAAAGAGTTTGCGGACAGCACCGAATGCGTCCGTATAAGTTGCCGGATTGGAACGGGGCGTTCTGCCGATGGGACTCTGGTCAATCACAATGGCTTTATCAACAAACTCCAATCCCTCAATACTGTCACAGGGACCGGGCGGCAGATCGCTCACACCGTTGCAGTCGCGGTTGAGTGCGCGAACCAGCGTGCCGTTGATAAGAGAACTTTTTCCTGAACCGGAGACACCGGTAATACAGCAGAATGTTCCCAACGGAATATCCACATCCAATTTCTTCAGATTGTTGAGACGGGCACCGCGGATTTTGATAAATCTGCCGTTGCCTTTGGAACGCTTTTCAGGAACCTGAATTGCCCGGCGTCCGGCGAGAAAGTCTCCCGTAAGAGAACGGGGGAAAGAAGGTAACTCATCCGGTTTTCCCTGTCCGACAAGTTCGCCGCCGTGTTTTCCGGCGAAGGGACCGATATCCAGAACATGGTCCGCCCGGCGGATCGTATCCAGATCGTGTTCAACAACCAGCACAGTATTGCCCACATTGCGGAGTTTTTCAAGCGCATCCAGCAGTTTATCATTATCCCGCTGGTGCAGACCGATGGAGGGTTCATCCAGAATATAAAGCACGCCGACAAGTCCGCAGCCCAGCTGCGTGGCAAGACGGATTCGCTGCGCCTCTCCGCCCGAAAGCGTGGAGCTGACTCTGTTCAGTGTAAGATAGTGCAAGCCGACATCACGGAGAAAGGTCAAACGGTTGGTGATCTCTTTGAGAATATCCGCAGCAACGGCACTTTGTTCCTCATTCAACTTGACTTCTGAAACAAATTTCAACGCCTTTTCAACAGAGAGCGCATTGAATTTATCTATCGCCAAACCGTCCACTGTCACTGCCAGGCTCACGGGATTCAAGCGCGCCCCCCGGCAGGCGGGACACTCACGGGGACTCAAACAACTGCTCAAACGTTCACGGACAGAATCAGACTCCGTTTCCGACACACGGCGACGGAGATTTTCAAGAACACCCTCAAAAGGTTTGCTCCAATGATATTTCTTGCCGTGCATATAATAGTCAAACTCCATAGGCTTATCGCCGGTACCGTAAAGAATGATATGCTGTGTTTCGGCAGAAAGTTTTTCAAAGGGCGTGGTCAGCATATCCGGCTGTTCCAAATGTTCAGCCAGTTTTCTCAAAAGCAGATTATAATAAATAATCAAATGACGCGGTCCGCGCCGCCAGTTGGGGATTGCACCGTTTTTGATGGATTTCGTGCGGTCGGGAATCACCTTATCAGGATCCATATACTGTTCAACGCCCAGACCGTTGCAGATTTGACAGGCACCGTAGGGCGAGTTGAATGAAAAGTTGCGCGGCTGCAGTTTACCGAACGAAACGCCGCAATCAAGACACGCCAGATGTTCGCAGAAAGTTTCCTCTCTTCTGCCGTCGGAATTTTCAAACAGAGCCGTCAGGACACCATCGCCCTTTTTGAGAGCTGTTTCAACAGAGTCCGTCAGACGGGTGCGGTCAGTTTTACCGGTAATCAAGCGGTCAACAACCGCTTCAATGGTATGGCGTTTGTTTTTTTCGGGCAGCGGAAAATCATCCTCAAGCATGACCATTTTGCCGTCAATGCGGACACGGACAAAACCATCATTCTTGAGTTCTTCAAAAACTTCACGGTGTTCACCTTTTCTTCCGGAAACAACGGGAGAAAGCAAGGTAAGTTTCATTCCCGGTTCAGAACTCTCAATCTGATTGACGATGGATTCCGCTGTCTGCTGTACCAGTTTTTTTCCGCACTCAGGACAATGAGGAATACCCACATGCGCATAAAGCAAACGCAGATAATCATAGATTTCAGTCACAGTTGCCACTGTGGAACGCGGCGTTCCCCCCGCACTGCGCTGTTCAATGGCAATGGCGGGAGACAATCCCTCGATATGCTCCACTTTAGGCTTTTGCAGACGGTCAAGGAACTGACGGGCATAGGCAGAAAGACTTTCCACATAGCGGCGCTGTCCCTCAGCATAAAGCGTATCAAAGGCAAGAGAACTTTTACCGGAACCGGATAATCCGGTGATGACAACCAGTTTATTGCGGGGTATCGTCACATCAAGATTTTTCAGATTGTGCTGGGAGGCACCCCGGATAACAATATTTTCCAACATAAGAAAACCTCAAAAACAAAACTTGTTCAGCTGACAGAAACTGATAAAAAAAATAAATCCGCACTCACATCAACTGCGGTGCGGATGAAAATCAATTCCGGATATCTCCGTATGGACGGAACTCCCATGAAGCAGGGGAATTTTGCGGTATGGCACTGTACCCCGCCCTCTCCCTTTCTGTACAGCCGGCAAGCAGTATGAACAGAATAAGAGAGAAAAGAAACAGAAACTTTTTCATTTGGCAGGGAAGAAACGGGCCTGCAGCGTATTCCAAAGATTGTATTCCTGCATCTCAAGAGCCTGAAACGTAACAGCGGCACCGAGGGCGAGGAATGTCAACACCACAACAACTGTGAAAAATTTGGAATTAAACATACTTCTGCTCCTGCAAACTTATTTGGAAGCCCAGTAAACAATGTCACCGACTTTGATCGGACTGGCTCCGGGGGTGATGTTGGCGGTGGAGCAGAACTCGCCGACTTCATCAATCACAACACGGGCAACAAAATCGGATTTACCCTGCATTGAACCGCGGGCAACAATGAAATCAAGTCCTTTTTTCACGCCGGCATTGACTTCAAGTTTACGGTTTCCGATTTCCTGAACGACGGTAGAACCTTTGCCGATATCAATGGCAATGTAACCGTATTTGTCGTGAACTTCAATAACCTTACCGATCAGACGGCTGCGGGCTTCGGCGGAACCATCGCTCCAGGGAGCAATGCTGTTGTCGTTGGCGGGACGGCCGAGGGCGCGTTTGTAACTGTTGATCTGACGGTTCTTTTCAGCGATGATATTTTTCTGCATCGCAATTTCTCTGACTCTGCGGGCAATGGTGTTTTCATGGCTGCGGATGGTGCGGTTTGCGGCATCCAGTTTGGACTGGGTGGTGCGGCAGCGCGCCTGAAGATTGCGGACACCCTGAGCAACACTGCCGGCGGATTTCGCAAAACCTTTATCAGAAACATCAAAGCGGTTGAATTCGACCATTCTGCCGATATTGCGGAGCGTGCTTTCATAAGTATTTCTGCGGCGGTTGATCGCAGCAATATTATCTTCAAGAGGTTTCAACGCGTTGCGGTCGGCATTCTTCATTTTGCTGACGTCAAGAGGCTTTCTGAACTGACGGCGGGAAAGATCGGAAACATAACCCAGCATGCGGTCGCGGTTGTAGACAGTCGTGCGGACGGCGGTCACAACGGCATTCTTGCCGTTTTCGTGGGTATCAACGCCGCGCATGGCTTTCTCGCTGGCAAGCCCTCTCACGCCGACGGTGGAACCGATACGGCGCAGGGCATCTGCCAGACTGTTGCGGACATTGACGATCTGACGGCTGCGTTCAGCCAGTTTGGGCAGCTTCTGATCAAGAGAAGCAAACTGCTCATGTGATAATGCGGAAACAGAAAGTTCATCCGCCAAAGGTTTCAAACCGCTGTCGCGGTCAAGCTCTGCGGCACTTTGATTGATTGCCGAAGCCATCTTCGCCCAACCTGAAACAAACTGGCTTCTCTTCTCAAAGAGAAAGTAAGAAAAAACCGCGCTGGCTGCAGCCAAAAGCAAAATCAGAATACTCAGGAGAATATTCGTTATCTTCATCGTCAACTCCAAAAAATATAAGGTTTATACAATGGTGAACACACCTACACACTTTATCACTTATAAATTATAGCACCACAAATGCGCTTTTTCAACTCCACATACAAATTTTTTTAAAAAAACATCATTTTTTTATCAAAGAATCATCTTCACACCGTCCACAGCGGCGACAGACCGGCAAAAAGAATCCAGATGTTCCCGGCTTCCGGCGGTGATGGTCAGACGCAAAGTAGAGTACTTGCCGCCGGAAGAACTGTTGCCGTCTGAAAGCACAGGCGCCTGCCCGTCTTCGACAAGAAGTTTCATCAGTTCCGCACGGACGCACTCCGTTCTGTCGGCAAAAACAATCACACGCAATTCCCAGGGACAGGGAAATTCTATCTCAGTTTTCGGTCGGGATGTATTAATCATTTGTTTTCTCCGTTCCAATAGGGTGAAATCTCGCGCAGACGGGCAATGATCGGCGGCAGAACTTCTGCAACTTTATCCACTTCCTCCTGCGTGTTATATCCGGAAAGACTGAAACGGATCGTTCCGTGTGCCGATGTGTAGGGAATACCCATGGCACGCATCACATGACTGGGTTCCAGGCTGCCTGTCGTACAGGCGGAGCCGCTGGAAGCACAGATATTATACATATTAAGGAGCATTAAAATGGACTCGCCCTCAATGCCGTCGAAACTGATGGAGCTGGTATTGGGCAGACGGCTGTCAAGATCGCCGTTCACATGCACCTGCGGGATCGCCGCCTGAATTTTTGCTTCAAGGCTGTCACGCAAAGCGGCAAGACGGCGGGGTTCTTCATCCATCTTTTCAAAAGCAAGTTCACAAGCCTTTCCCAAACCGATGACGGAAGCCACATTCTCAGTACCTCCGCGGCGGCCGCGTTCCTGATGTCCGCCGAAAAGCAGCTGAGAAAAACGCACACCGCGGCGGACAAAGAGCGCACCCACGCCCTTCGGCGCATGGAGTTTATGTCCTGAAATACTCAAAAAGTCAATTTCAAGGGCATCCACATCGATCGGAACTTTTCCGGCGGCCTGAACAGCGTCGGTATGGAACAAGGCTCCGGAACCATGCGCGATCTTCACGATTTCGCCGATGGGGAAAATCGTTCCGGTTTCGTTGTTTGCCCACATGGTGGAAACGATGGCGGTATTTTCGTCAACGGCTTCTTTCAGTGCCTGCATATTGAGACGCCCCCTGCCGTCAACGGGAATATAAACGACTTCCCTGCCCTGACGCTCCAACTCTTTGGCATAAGAGAGGACAGCGGGATGTTCCACCACGCTGGTCACCAGCTTATTTCTGCCCGGACGCGCTTTGAATGCCGCATTGATTGCCGCATTGTCGCCTTCGGTTCCGCAGCTGGTGAAAATAATTTCAGCGGCAATTCCGTCGCGGTCGCGGAACTTTGCGCCCAGCAGCTGCGCCACACTGCACCGTGCTTTTTCAACATCATCAGCGACACTTCCGCCGAATGAGTGGATACTTGAAGGGTTGCCGTAGCGTTCACAAAAGAACGGCATCATTGCCTCCACAACTTCGGGAGCGACCCGGGTCGTGGCGTTATTGTCAAAATAAATAACCGGATTATCCATGATCTTTTTTCATAACTCCTGTGTTTGTTTTTCTGTCATCCTATTAATAGACTATACTTTTTATAAAAAGTCAAACAAAACTGCTTGATTATCGTCAATACTTCTGCTATCTTTATAGCATACATACAAAGGAACAAGGTAAAATGACATATCTGGACAATGCTTCAGCCGCAATTCCGGACAAAGAAACGGCGGCTTTTTTTGCGGAGGCTCTTCAAAAATACGGCGCAAATCAGGAAGCCGCCCACAAAGAGGGGTATCTTCTGCGCAAAGAAATCTCAGATGCAGGAATCACACTTTCAGAAGTCATCACAGGTGTTCCCGATTGGCAAGTCATCTGGAGTTCCTGCGCAACGGAGGCCTTTCACATTTTCAGCCATTGTATTGAAAAAAGAGAAAAAAAGATCCTTTCAAGCAAACTGGAACACCCTGCCCTGTCGGCAGCATTAAAAAGGATATCAAAAAATATACAACTGCTTGTTCCGGACGCCCGGAACGGGCAGTTCAAACTGCCGGACTCTCCCTGCTGCGATATCGCCGCCTGCCATCTGGTACAAAGTGAAACAGGTATTATTCAGGATTCTGAAAAACTTTTTGCCGCAACGCCGGGCGCAATTCATTTTCTGGATGCCGTTCAGGCGGCGGGAAAAATTCCGATTCCCTGCAAAAATGCCGATATCATCGCTGTTTCAGGCAATAAATTCGGTGCGCCGGGCAGTGCCGCGCTGCTGCTTTCGCCCCGACTTCAGGAGGCGGATAAATTCATTGCCGCCGCAGAAAAAATGCGCCATCAGGAGTATCTTACCGGCAGAGTTCTTCCTGCGGCGATCCTCACCTGCGCATTTGCGGCAAAAAAAGCGGCGGAACAAATGAAAGAAAATTACAGCCGCACGATACAGTTAAACCGCCTTTTGAGAGCAGGCGCACAGAAGTTGAATCTATCTGCCACGATTCCTGAAGAATATGCCTCACCCTACATTCTCCATCTGACAGCACGGGGATATCAGGGCGGCGTACTGGTGAGACTGCTGTCTGAAGAGGGAATTTTGATTTCAAGCGGGAGTGCCTGTGCCTCGGAAACACGCGATCCCTCTCCCGCCCTGACGGCACTGGGATACAAACGCAATGACGCCTATGCAGGGCTGCGGATATCTTTCGGCTTTCAATCCACAGAAAATGATGTAAAAATTCTGCTTTCTTCTTTAGAAAAGGTATTGAAAAAATACTGAATAATGATACATTACCTCTGTGTAAAAGTAATATAAAAAAATTATTCAGTGCAAGGAGAAATAAATTGATGTTCCGTTCGCTTTTCTGTGCTGTCTTTTTACTGACTGCCGTCGTGTCACACAATCTTTGCGCCGCTCCGGTCAGAGTGGTCAAAACCGTCAGAGACAATCCGACACTTTATGTTGAAAACATTCAGGGAAGTTCTGTTTTTACAGAAGAACTCAAATCTTTTCTCAGAGCCTCGGGCTGGTTTGACCTGACAAACTCCCCTAACGCGGATTACACGCTCAAAGGACAGCATTCCGGAAACAGGCTCAGTGTTCAACTTTTACTCGGCGGTATTTCTCAGGGCAACTGGCAGATTGCCGTCAACAACACATCTCCCCGCAAACTTGCGGCACAATTTGCCGATGCCATTATTGAAAAAACATTCAAAGCACTTAAAGTCAAAGGATTCTGCCGTTCAAAAATCGCATTCTGTGCAACAACAGCTCCCGGAGTCCGCAATATTTACATCTGCGATATTGACGGAAAAAAAACCGAACAGCTGACAAGATATAACACGCTCTGCGTTGAACCCTCCTGGTCCAGTTCGGGCAGATCGGTCATCTTCTCAAAATACAACAAGTCCGGTATACAGATTCTGGAAACCACCATTGCTTCACCGCACCGCACCCGTCAACTCTGCAGTTTCAACGGCATCAACACCGGAGCTGCGCCCTCCCCCGACGGCAGAAATCTGGCGGTCATTTTAAGTCCTGACCACCGGGTGGATCTGTATGTTCTTGCTTTCGGTTCCTCCCGTCCCCGCCGTCTGACCAGAGGAATCTCCGTTGAAGCCTCCCCCGCCTGGAGTCCCGACGGTCAGAAAATCGTCTTTGTGAGCGACGAATCCGGACGTCCCCATCTTTACATCATCAACCGCAACGGTTACGGAAAGCAGAAACTCCCCTCCATCGGTTCTGATGCCGTGACCCCCGACTGGTCAAATGACAACAAAATCGTTTATGCCACAAGAATCAACGGCAGTTACACTCTCGCCGTCCTGGATCTGGCAACAGGAAAGAATACCCGTGTCACCAATGTCCCCGGAAATTACGAATCCCCGACCTGGGCAGCGGACAACCGGCAGATTGTCTGCAAACGCGGTACAGGAAACCACTCTGAAATTTGCATTGTTGACACATGGACGGGAAAAGTCCGCACTCTGATTTCCACCAAATATCCTCTTTCCATGCCGGTCTGGTCTCCCTGTCCGGTCAGATAATTTACTTACCAGGTGCTTCTTATGAACTCTTTTGACGGTGATAAATATTTTGAAAATCTGGATATGTTCGGCATCCGTCTCGGACTGGATGACATCAGAGAACATCTCAAAGCCGTGGGAAATCCCCAGAAGAACTTGCGTTTCATCCACATTGCCGGAACCAACGGCAAAGGCTCCACCGGTGCCATGCTGGAATGTGCTTTAAGAGGCGCAGGACTGAAAACCGGTTTTTTCACCTCTCCGCATCTGATTGACATCCGTGAGCGTTTCAGAGTCAACGGCAAAACCATTGACCGTGAAAAGTTCAATGCCGCAACAGAAAAACTGGCAAAACTATCTGAAGGCAGAAGAACCACTTATTTTGAATTTGCCACAGTTCTTGCCATTATGATTTTCTGCGAAGAAAAATGCGATGCTGTCATCTGGGAAACCGGCATGGGCGGCAGACTGGATGCAACAAACGCTGTGGATACATCCGTTTCGATCATCACCAATATCGCCCTTGACCACCAGAATCATCTGGGAAACACGCTGGCGGAAATCGCATGGGAAAAAGCAGGTATCCTCAGAAAAGATGTGCCGCTTTTTTACGGGGAACTCGCCCCGGAAGCCCAAGAGGTGATTCTGGCAAGAGCTGCGGAATTGGGTATCCCCGCAACAGGACCTCTGGAAGAAACACCCGCAGTGTTTTCTGCCGAAGAACGTGCCAACGGATTTGTTCAGAGTTTTCCCTATCAGGGCAGAAACATATCACTCGGACTGCCCGGCAGAATGCAGAGAGAAAACTTCCGCATCGTTTACAATGTATTGAAATATCTGGCGGAAAAATGGAACTTTGATTTTGAAACAGCCCTTGCTTCTCTTGCCCAAGTCCGCTGGCCCGCCCGTCTGGATAAAATTGAAGAACGCATCATCGTTGACGGCGGTCACAATCCCGACGGTATCCGTGCCTTGACTGAATCCGTAAAAGAACTGCTCCCGCAGGAAAAATTCACCATCGTTTTCGGTGCGTTCAAGGATAAGGATGTCTCTCAGAGTCTGCCGCTTTACAAAGATATCGCCGCAGAATTTATCATGATTCCCAACTTTGAAGAGGGGCGCAAGTGCCATACGCCTGAAGAGTTGATTGCCATGGCAAATGCGCTCGGATTCAAAGCCCGGAGTGCCGCCTCAGGTCCTGAAGCGGTCACTCTTGCGCTGGAAAGTTCTCAAAAAAGAGTTCTGGTTTCAGGTTCACTTTTCCTTGCAGGCGACGTGCTGTCTGCCCGTGGAAAACTGGAACACGCTCTGCATCTTTGCTGAATTTCAGAAACGCGCTGTTCCCGATAAGGGCAGATGGGCGTCGGGGAGAGGAGAAAAACTTTTTTTCACGAGAAAAAAAGTTTTTCTCCTCTCCCCGAACCCCTCT
>SUVX01000135.1 GCA_015061725.1 Lentisphaerota bacterium | reverse complement strand
TCAAAAAAATTCATAAAAACTGCACATCCTTACGCCCGTCAGGGCGCACTTCACGTTTGCCGCAGGCAAACTCTTCACACCTTCACATCTTCACTCAATCAGCGTTCACGCTGATTGAACTTTTGGTGCTTACTGCAAAACACTGCAGCCATTTAATATCGAACGCCTGTATCGTCTCATTACAAAATACGCCGCTTTTTTTGAAAGCAAAGGGGAGCGCGAGGGGAAAAGAAAACTTTTTTTCTCGTGAAAAAAAGTTTGCTTGTCCCCTCGCATCACACCCCTTTACTTTAATAGAACTGCTGGTCGTGATTGCCATTATTGCGATACTGGCGGCGATGTTGATGCCGGCACTGCAGCAGGCACGTCTGGCAGGTAAGAGCAGCAGTTGTTTGAACAATATCCGCCAACTGGGAAACTCGATTATGAATTACGGGGTGGATCACAAAGATATCATTGTTCCCGTGAGTGTTTATCTTGCCGGAGATAAACCCAAATATGTTGATCAGCGCGGATTGGCTCATCCCGGCGATAACGAACCAGGCACAAAAAATGCGGCGCCCTGGATCTGGTACGTCTGGGATTATATCGGCAAACGTTCTGAATACAAGCCGGCAAGTAAAAATAACGATTACCGTATGGGAGCTGTTCCCAAAAAATATCAGCGCGGCGTTCTGCACTGTCCTCTTGTCGGACCTGCGGTGACTCAGTTCTACGACATGAGTTACGGTATGGTCAGTCATTATATCGGCGGCGTGGATTATGATGCAAACGGCAAATATGTGAAAAAGATAACGGGCAAATTCGGGATGATCAAACTTGCTTCCCGGCGCGCGATGCTGACGGATTCAGTCAAAGAGAACGATAAGACCACGCTCAGTTATGATTACTCCGACAATAATTTGTGCGGACGTTATGACACCGTGAACAAAAAAACCGGCGCTGACGGTGTTTCAACGGCACGCCACGGCAAAAAGAGCAATATCTTTTTTGCGGATGGACATGCTTCAACAATTTCAGCGCATGTGATTTATGAGGAACTGGGGAAAAATATCGCCAAAGGAATCATGTTCTACCGCGGCGGATATTGAGAAAATTTCAAAAAAGTTATATGATAAAGGTGGGTTATGAAAAAAAATCTTCTGATTCTGTTGTCGGCGGTACTTGCTGCCGGAGCGTGGGCTGTTGATCTTAAAGGCAGCTGGAAACTCAATCCCTGGAGCGGCTATAAACCCAAGCCGGATTTTGTTCAGAAAAAGGATGGCTTTGTTTCCGTCACCAACATCACCGGCAAAAGCGGTATGGCACTGGAGTCCCGCAAACTGGTTCCCGCCAAGGCCGGAGAAAAGATGAAACTGACCGCATTGGTCAAGGGAAAGGGCAAAATCTCTTTCCGCCTGCGGGATTATAGCGCACAGAAAAAATATCTGCGGATTGCGCCCAATACTGCAAAGCGGGATCTGCCTGCGGATTGGCAGGAAATTACACTGAGTGTCAAAATTGAAAACTTCAAAGACAAAGTGACCGCTTTTTCAGCGGCGATGATTACCGTCAGCCGGGGCGGAGAACTTTTTATCAAAAATGCGAAAATGGAAATTGAAAGTGATGAATTCACCGGAGATTATGTCTTTCCCCGCATGTGGCAGGTGTTTGCGCCCGTGGGTCCCGCTGTCAAAGCGCCGTTGAAAGAAATTCCCGCAAAGATCGGCAACGTCAAAGCGGTTCCTGTTTCTCTTGACAACAGTATGGTTTATTTCAAAAAATTCTTTCCCGTCCGCAAAACCCGCAATACGGCATGGCTTTATGCAAAAATCCGCGCGGCGATCCCCGGAAAATACACCATCGGAGCCGGTGCCGATTACTTCATGGCGATCTATGTCAACGGCAAAACGGTTCTGGATACGCTCAAGACAGGAGATAATTCCACGGCGGCACACTTCAGCAATCATCAGGTGGCAGTTGATCTTGAAAAGGGAGACAATATCATTGCCGTCAAATTCCAGTCCGGCAGCGGTACGAATCCGCGTATTTCCCTCGGCGGTGCCAATGAACTGCGGAATCTTTCCTCAATTCTCACTGTCAAAGAAACTTTTGAAAAAGATGATTATGAAAAGCCCGGCAAACGCAGCGGCAATCCTCAGCTGATCAAAGATATTGTTACCGACGGTATTGAAACGCTCACGGGGCAGGGTGTTTATTCCCGGAACAGTATTCTCAGATTCAACCGCACCTATAATATGCCGCCGCAGATCGGCGGAAAACTCTTTGCTTTCGGACTGCGCCTTTACAAGATGAACGGCGCGGGAGACCTCACTTATACCATCGGCAAAAATACAAAACTTGTCGTTGCCCGCAGCAATGCCAAATCTGATTTTACGATGACGGTCATCAAAAACGGCAAAAAACTCAAAACGACGGTTCTTCCGGCATCGGCACTGCCGAGCGATGTCATCTTTGCCATTGACGCCAATGAATATTATGTCAATGCCCTGAGTTTGCAGGACAGTAAACTGCGTGCGATCAACGGTAAAGTCCCCTTCGGCGAAAAAGCACCGTTCACCGCTGAAATCAAAGTCAACGCAAAGAATGTGACGGTGGATGAATTTTTTGCCGGACTTGCTGAACGTGAAGTCAAAAGCAATACCGTTCCCTTTAAAATCGCCCTCGATCCTGAGTTTGACCCGGTGAAAGCCGGTTGGCGCCTTGCCTGGGCGGATGAGTTCAACGGTACAGAGGTTGACTGGAAAAACAATTGGATGAACTCCCCCTGGATCGGTTGGACTCATGAGAAAAACCGCGATATGGCGACCGTCAAAAACGGTAAACTGCATATTAAAATGCAGTTCAAAAAGAATGACAAAGGCAAACTTGTCGGCAGAACGACCAGTCTTTACTCCCGCAAGCGTTTCGGATACGGTTACTATGAAGCCAAAGTGCGTTTTACGAAAAAGCCCGGCTGGTGGGCGGCGTTCTGGATGCTGGATGAGGGGCGCAATCTCTCAGCAGGCGGCGGTTATGAAATCGACATTTTTGAGGATTATTCCACCCGTAACGGAAAGGGCTACGTTGCCAATAACTTGCACGTCAACTACGGTATCGGCAACAGAAGTTACGGTTATCACTTCAAGGTTCCCGGCAGTCTGGATGATTTCTATGTGGTCGGCTGCAAGTGGACGCCGTTTGAGGTATCCGTTTATATCAACGGAAAACTGGTGCGTTCAAGTTCCCGCCACAGTCCTTATCAATCCGTGACTTACGATGGTATCAACCACGGCTTCTGTACAACGACGCTTTATCTGAGCATCAGCGGACAGCGCAAGAAAAAGGGCGGCGCCACCGGACCGTATGAAGAGGATTATATCGTTGATTATGTCCGTGCCTATGAGTATCCCCGTCATCTGGACCCCGCAATCAAATGGGTGAAAACACCGGCAAAGTCCTGTTTCAAGACCGGAGAAAAACTCGTTTTTGAAGTTGACTCCAAACCCTCAGCTGTCTCAAAGTCCAAAATCAAAAACGTCTATCTCTTTGATAACGGCAATCTGATCAACTACAAAAACGGCGGCAGGGCGAAGTTTGATTTTGCCGTGGATAAGAAACATTACGCCGATACCGTGTGGGCAGGCTTGGGACGTGTCCGCAAAGTTCCGGTGTTTGACACCTATCCGCGTTTCTTCATAGCTGCTGTTCAGGACGAAAAAGGACAGGTTGCCCATACGGATATCTTCCCCGTTATCATGGATATGGGCGACAGTAAGCCTTACGGCAAAATTCAAACCGTTCCCGGCAAACTTGATCCCAATAAGTATGACGCAGGCGGACACGGCAACGCCTATTACAAAATGCGCCGCAAAGGAGCGCCGCATCCTGTCGGCAAAGAAAAACTTTTCAGCCGTAAAAATGCGGGTATGCGTGAGTGCGGTGAATGGCTCAACTATACTTTCAAGGTGAACAAAGCCGGAACTTATGATATCACACTCAACCGTGCCGTCAACCGCCGCTATTGGGAACTGCGCGCCTTTGTGCTGATCGACGGCAAATGTGTCGGCGACTTCAAAGCTGAGAGAAATCAGGAAACGGCAACGATCAGAAATGTGAAACTTTCTGCCGGAAATCACCGGTTGACCCTGATTTCTGCCTGTGCCTACGGCGTTTGGCCCAAATCTATTGATTTTGCATTGAAGTAATCGGATTTTACTCTTGACAAAACGCTTTTTTTGTGGTATAATTCAAACATGAATGCAAAAAAAGTGTTTTGCCGGGGTCTAAAACAATTTAAAAGAACAGGAAGATGTTATGGTTCCTTGTCGTGCTCTCCGTCGTCGGGTGTTCACATTGATTGAACTTCTCGTGAATGCTGCTTGTAAAACAGGTGTTTTGTATAACCGCTGCGGCATGCTGTCTTTGTGGGGCGGCGCGTTAAAAACGGACAAAAACGGACAAAAACGG
>SUVX01000050.1 GCA_015061725.1 Lentisphaerota bacterium | reverse complement strand
CTGAAGTCGATTTCGGTTTCAGTGAATGCATCCAGAATCACCGAAACCGTTTCCACGCCATCCGTAGCCATTGCTCTGATGATGTTCTCATCACCGACAAACCGCACCAACCGGTACAGCTCCACCGGTGAAGTCTGGCACACCACCTTGCCCAGCACCCGCAAGGCATCATTCAAAACATGCTTTTCAACTCTCATATTTCACCTCCTGTTTGGTTAGAGTTTAAAGACAAAAAGCCCCGCCGATTCCGAAGAACCGGCGAGGCTCATATTGATCGTGAGCTTATCTCACTATAGTGATATATAACTCAAATTTTTTGAAAGTCGGAAAATATAATTATTGTTCATTGCGATTCATGCATGGGGCAATTATGTTTCCATAGATTAGCAATCGGGAAATTCATAATGCTTGTTTTTTGCTTATCATCAAGGGAGTTAAATAATCTAGCTGCTCTTGAAAAATCTTCTAACAAAATATTTGCTCCTACTTTTAAAACAATATTAATTTCATCATCTTTGAGTATATTTGTGAGAAACTGGTTTTCTTCAATTGTCAAGTCTCGTTTCCTTTTTATACTTTGTAAATAATTTAATTGATATACGCATTTTGTTGAAGAGGTACCCATATCACGTTTTTGCCAATATTCAGCTATTTTTATAATTAAATCAAGCAATTGTTTGTTTGGTATTTTACATTCATCATACGCCGTTAACATCGTTAGCAACAAAATATTAATTTCATCATCATACTCTTCTGATATGCCGATATCATCAATAATTATGTCAAATACTGCTGCGTAATCAATATTTGTTATATTTTTCCAATCATCTTTATCAAGCAAGGAAAATTGAGATATACGTTTATTGCCACTTTCTTCTGCAATAAATGGTTTTAGATTTGTTTTTGTAAAATTGTGTAGCATATACATACCGGCATTAGCTGTCGCTGTAGCAAATACTAAAATTTTCTGATTTGCAATTTCAAAAATATGCGTAAATGCATTAAAATCAACAGATAATTTTACAGGTCTTTTGTACACAAATGCATTGACTAAAATATTTATCTTTTGCCAATCTTCTTCCGATAAATTATTAATATCAATGTCAGAAGCTCCAATACTTGTCAGTGCATGCAAGCAATCTTCTAATTGTTTTTTAAATGTCTCAAGTTGATTTTTTTTGTCCCATTCAGGATCGTGAAATGTTATATTTCTTTCTGCTTGCCCTATTTTTAATCGAGATGTTTGAGTAACATTGATAATAAATTCTGCATCCAAGATTATGTCAGAGAATGTTCCTGCTGGAGTAAACGTTAATGTTCTTTTTTTATCTGAATGAGAACCAGAAATCTTTATAGAACGACCGTAAAATTCTTGAGTTTCTGAAGGTGTAATCAACTGATCGTAATGATTATAATATTTTTTTTCATTACAATAGATATCCACATACAACGTTTGTTTTATTTCTGATGATGGGGGGATTTCTTGAATAGGATACTTGTTACCAATATGATCTGTTACATATGTGTAGGTGGAATCTTCAAAAAATTGAGAGAACATATGTTCTCCATCATTTGGTAATAATTGAAATTCTTGACGATTAACATTAACTCCTGCCTCTTGTAAATTTTTCAATGTCGGAAGTTCTTCTTTGTTCGCAATGCTAAGTTGCTTTTTAGCATCATTGCAAAAACGATTAAAAAATCCTATTATGTGATTTTCAGCTGTGGGAAATTCTCTGAATTCAAAAGATATTGTTTTTTGACCATAATGTTGATTCAACTGCATCATAATTGAAAATGGAAGCAGTTTTGCATAATATATCCTACTATCAATTTTATTATTTTTTTTATCAATTCGGACCAAGAAAAAAATAGCACCTCCTGTGTTCTTATAATGCACTAAATCACATACTTTGATAGAGTAATTTATCCTTTTAGAATTTATTTTTCCTACATTTCCCTTTACTTGAGCAGGAATTTTTCTTAACAGATGTTCATTCGAATGATCTGTAGAATCAGAATAGACAAAAATATCGCCATCCCATATCGGAATTTTGTCCCGCAATGCAAGATTTGCAATAATTCTATCTGTTTGAGCAATATTTGCGATAACTTGAGCTACAGCATATCCCTCTATATCCATACCTTACATTCCTTGCTTCATAATACTATCACAAAATTTTGTTGCATTATTTTTACACTAAAATATAGCATATAAAGCATCTTATTTCCAGTTCTACTGTGAACAAATAAATTTTTTATTTTACAAAAAGTAAGTTACTCCAATTATCAGATGACAATTTATTGATCATTCCAAAATGAAATCAAGAATAGCTAAAAATAGTCTAAATTTTTTACTTCACAAAATACCCGCCGTTTTTTGGGGCACCGCGGAATGTAATTTGACCGGAGGCTTTGAGGCGGCTTAATTCGCGCTGAAGTGTGCGTAACGGAATGCCAATGGCTTCGGAAATCTGATTGGCTCGGCTGCCGGGATGATTGATGATGAAATCCAACACGGGATTATCACTTCCGGCAACATCTACTGCTGTGTGTTGTTTCAGAGCATTAAGAATTTCTGAGAGCATAAAGTCTGCGAAGATTCCGCAGTCATTGGCTGCACTGCTGGCGTTGATTGCCCGGTAATAATCCATTTGTTTATCGTGTACCATTGTTTCCACAGGCAAATGCTGAAACAATGGGTGCAGTTTTGTCAGAATCAAGGACTGCCACAATCTGCCCAATCTGCCGTTTCCGTCAGCAAAAGGATGAATGAACTCAAACTCATAATGAAATACGCAGCTTTTGATCAACAGATGATCAGGAGCTGATTTCAGCCACTTAAAAAGGTCTTTGATCTGTCCCGGTACAAATTCGGCAGGAGGAGCTATATGAACCGCTTGTTTCCCATCGAATACTCCAACGCTTCCGCTGCGGAACTTACCGGGCTCATCAATCAAGGCAGACATCATAACTTTGTGTGCTTTCAACAAATCCTTACTTGAATACGGATCAAGTTCATCAAATAAATCATAGGCGGCAATCGCGTTTTTTACTTCCTGTATTTCACGCAATGGAGCAATTACCCGTTTCCCGTCAAGAATATCTGTAACTTGCTTCACCGAAAGCGTATTTCCCTCAATCGCCAGAGAGGATTGGATCGTTTTGATCTTGTTGGCTCGGCGGAGTTTCAAAGATTCGGCGGCTTCCTGCGTGATGGTGTAGCGTTCGATCAATGCTGCAATTTCAGCGACCATTGAAATCGCCGCTGCTGAAACGGTAAAATTCGGTTGATAATCCATACTCTTCTCCTTCGCCATTAATATAGCATTTACTCCGCCACTTTTCAAGGTTACTCCGCCAAAACATGGCGGAGTTTTTTATAAAACAGAAGACAAAAAGCCCCGCCGGTTCCGAAGAACCAGCGAGGCTTATATTGATCGTGAGCTTATCTCACTATAGTGATATATAGATCAAATTTTTTGAAGAGCAATATAGTTGTGGAGATCAATAAATACATTATTTCGGACAAATAGTTCTAACCAGAAAAATCGCTTTTTTCTATTGAGACTTTTACCGTAAGTTTATCGCAACCTTCGACAGTCCAGCTGTCAAAAGTGGCCGTTGCGGTTTCTTGCAGAACGCTCTAAATCTCTCAATTTTCCACCTGTAACCGTATAACTACAGCGATATCCGGAAAACTCAATGGTCAGTGTATTGCCGGATTGATTTACTGCGGTGCGCTTTTCTCCGTCAAAACGGAATACCGGCAACAAACAGCAAATATTGCCTTTACCGGTGAGCTGTAAGGTCAATCCTTCTTTGTTCAATGTGCAGCCGAAGAGCAGTTTCTTTTCTTCCGGAAAGTCACACTCTATTTCTGCCCTTGCCGTATTGCCTTGAGCACAGTGTGATTTGACGGTATGTTTTACCTCATTACCAGTAGCATATATCCACTTGCCGTCGATCAGCATTCCGGGCGTAATGGATAGTGAATGAGGATTTTCTATATCAACAGCATAGCTTGACTTTGCCGGACAGGAAACACTCATGCAAATTTCAGAAGGAGCATTCTTCCTGTGAACTCTGCTGATACCGCTGCAATCGTAGTATTTGTTCTCATTGTGCCCCAGGAGAGAATCAAAGTCATATTGGATAGAATATCCACCGGCTCTGAGAAACAGCATGTGGAAATCATCTGAAGTCTGCCACGACATTGCAGTATCGCTATCTAATTCAACCAGAGGTATCGAGTCATCGCAGAACCGGGAAGCCGTATATAAAAATGATGCGGCTGTAATCATATACTTATCAAAATACGCATACTTTTCACATCCGTATCTGCTCTCGATGGGAAAACGATTTCTTATGTGACTGATTGGTTCTTTTTTGAGCCACACAGAAATGTTTTTCAAAGCCTGTACCGCTGCAGAACGAAATTTTCCTGCTGTTTTCATATCGCCTTTTTGGGCAAAACTTGCAGCGTAATATTCCGCCAGCAAAGCAACTTGGGCATCATTGTGCAGAAATTGTTGACTTCTTCCACCTGCAGGCAAATCGCCATTAGCTGAAAGCATGTTCAAAGTCAAAATTGCACTGTTATCCAGTGCTTTCTGCCAGATTTTCCGATACTTTCCCTGATATCCCTCGTGCAGAAGTAAGGCAAACAACCCCCGGGTTGCAAAATCATAGAGAAATGGAGATCCGGGATCCCGGTACATACAGTTGCTGTCCAGATGACGTAACTGGGAATAAGCCTGCAAATCAATGAAATCGTCATTATTTTTTGCTGTCAAACCGGCTTTTTTACGCATAAATTCACTGACCATCGCAAATGCTGCCCAGTTATGTACGATGTCCTCAGCTTTCTTTGCGTAACGGGTATAACAGGTATAAGGATCAATAGTCCGCAGAAGCTCTTTCCATTCATTGAGCTTGTCAGAGGTAACAGCATTGTTCTTTTCCAGCTCTTCCAGGCAGCAAATGATTTCTTTTACTGAAAATTCATTAGCGGCAGTGACCTTGGGAATCTGCTGGCAGCACAAATCCATCATCGCGATAAAACGCTCTTTCAAATCTGTACACCGATTGTTTGCAATAAGAATTCCGATGTGTAGTTCCTGAAATGCGGCAAGTCCTTTCACCGTCAGAAGATATTTCTGCCGGGGATTACGGGGGCTGTCGGGATAGAGCAAACGCACAAAGCATCTTTGATCGCCGGATTAAGGTAGTTACTCAAAAAGTTTTCCGGTCAGATAGCTTCAACTGCTCCATCTTAGTCTTGACAGAACAGGAATCGTTGCCGATTGCCAAAATGAGTTTCTGACAAAAGCATAACTTTAAACAGTATCTGGATAACAGGTATTTCTAATCCAGTTGGCAATGGCATCTTCAATATCACGGTAAAGTTTTATACTTCCCGGAATGAAAATGCGATGTGAATACCCCTCTTCATTCTGCCGGTAAAAATAACAACTGCACTGGGAGCCGGCTTTGTCTGCTGCATCTGCAAATTCCCGTGAACACTGTATCGGAACCACGTTGTCCATAAAATCATGGGTACACAAAACCGGAGGAGATTGCGAGGTAATAAATTTTACCGGATCAACACTGCACAGCTCCTCTTCTGACGGCTCGTGACCGAAGAGAGCTTTATATCTGCCGGGCGCAAAAGAGATATCATTTTTTACGGAATTGATTCCTGAAATGGTAACGATTCCGCTGATTTTATCCGGAGATATCCGCAAACCTGTCATCAGGGCGAGGTGTCCGCCAGCTGATCCGCCAATGACCATAATTTTTTTGCGTTTTACTCCTGTCAGTTCCGGAATATTTCCTTTGAGCAGAAACTTTGCTCCTTCAAGACAATCATTTCCGCAAGCGGGCCACGGCGTTTTAGTGACGAGCCGGTAGTTTATGTTGAATACCGCAAAACCCAATTCTTCAACCAGAAATCCGGCAATACCGGACATCCGGCTCTTATCAAGTGCTCCCCAGCCTCCGCCGTGGATGCTTAACGCAAGCGGAGTGTGTTCGCAAAGTTCATCCGGCAGAATGAGATCTCCGACACCGCGTTCCTCTGCCTCTGCCGAATAAACAATATTTTCAATAACCTTCATACGTTTATCTGTCGTAAACAGTAATTTGTCTTTCAAAGATAGCGGAACTGAAAGTCACTCAAATAAAACATTACCTGATTGTTTTTGGGAGTTGAAATTATAAAGTAGAACGTCTCTCTTTCTCCCAGTCCGGCAGGTGAAGTTGTTCCTTCAACCGTGACTTTTTTCCACTCTTTTTTCAGCGGAATATTCAGTGAGCGGTTATCAGACGCTTTACCGCGGATGTTGAAACATGCCAAGCCGTCATTATCTCCGCGCACCCACATTTCAACGCGGTACTTTCTGCCCGGTACATAAGGCAGCAGACGTGTTGCAAGAACTCCGTTGCCCAGACGGATACGCTGAAGAATGGATTTCAGAACTTTTCCCTCAAACGGATTTTCGTCATCATCGACAAAGTCTGTTTTTTGTACGGGTTTTCCCCAGACTGTCCGCCAGTTTGCCTGTGCTGCGGACGGTGACGGAAACAGATTGTTTTTCAAATCCTCTTCTTCAAGTCTTTCAAGCTTGATGTTGCTCAATACTCCGGGATGAGCAAAGCGGAACTGCACCTCTTTGCCGACACCTTCTGCAAGCTGCTCAAAATAGAGTACGATGTGGTTTTTGCCTTTACTATACTCAAAGGGATGCGGAAGATATTTCTTGGTGTTGAGAGAAATATAACAATTGGAACTTCCCGCCTGAGAGCTGTCCAAATCACATGAGAAACGCCAAAATGTTCCAGCCGGAGCTTCCGGATATTTGATAAAAAACTGAATGTCTTTGGCAAACGGAATATCTCCCGGTATCTCTTTGAAGGTTTTGCGTATCAATTCACGGCTGCGTGAACTTGATGTATATTGAACAGTAAAATTTTCGGTAACTGCGGCTGATAATCCGATTGCCGAAAAGAGAGCTGCGATGATGAATTTTTTCATTTTTTTACCTTTATAAGTTGGAATGTTGAACGATCTCTGTAAACTTCGGTGCCTTTCCAGGCAAAAGTTTCTCCGAATTCGGTAGAGTGGGCGTTGATGGCAAAATTATTTTCAGGAAGCGGCATTGTGAATACCGCAATGTGTCCGGCTCCGGATTTTTTGACTTCGGCGGTCATGCTTTTGATTGGAATTGCGGATTTGCCTTTGGGCGCATAAATAGCTGCAGTTCCCTCTTCCGCCGTGGAAAAACCTATCTGGAAACACGCTGCAGTGTAACGGGTGATCAATCTGCCGTTTACTGCATTTTCCGGAGCAAGATCAAAGAAGAACTCTACACTGCTGCCGAACCACGGATTATCAGCTTTTGCCGGAGCTGTAAAAGATGCTTTATTTGTTGTCACAGTAATCTGCAATTTGCCGTTTACAGCTTCAACTTTCATTTTTGACCATTTATTTATCTGTGTTTCAAACGGCAGAGAGTAGCAGGTGATTTTGGGAGTACGGAAATGATGTTTCAGTACGGATGATTCTCCTGTTATCAACACTGTTCCCTGAACATCACCCATAAGGTCACTGCCGGTATATTGCATGGGCAGATCGACGTAAAATGAGGCAAACGGCTGAATATTGCTGAACTTTCTGCCGCGCGCTTTCATATCTGCTGATTTGATGCGCACGAAACCGGAAATCACCGCATTGCGGCGGTTGGTCAGATAAATACGGATGCTGTCGTGAAGCAATTTGACATTTTCAACTCTGATTTCATCCTGATTTTCAATATCCGCCTTGCGGTGGACTTCTGCTGGTTCAACGGCTTTTCCGCGCCACTCAATGAAGGTCGGGTATCTGCCGAGCGGCATTTTCAGGTTTCCGGAGTGTATGCCGGTCAGGTTGCCGAACATATCGTATACGGCAATTTTGCTGGATTCGGGAAGAGCCATGTTCATTTTCGCTTTGCCGTCAATGCTCCAGGTCATTGACCATACTTTGCCTTTGTTGCGGAAGGTATAGGCAAGGATGTTTCCTTCTGTGAATACGACTTTATGATCTGTTGAGCCGCAGAGGAAATGTGCAACCGCGTTGTATGCGGCAAAACGGTCGGTCGGTCGGAATCCGCCGGAAAGATTGAGGCGGTACACCATTCCGGGATTTGCCAGAAGCTGACCTATGAACATAGGACACGATACAGCCACCCCTTCTCCGGCGTCTATGCAGAAGCGGCGTGATATGGCATCGGCTTTGAACTGTTCACGTGTCCAGCCGTTGCCTCCATGAACCGGAGTGAGGTGATAAACTTCGGTGTTCCAAATCTGCAAAGACTTCTTGTAGCGGTCAAGAAGTTTGCGGAGCGTTCTGATGTCGGTCATTGCGCTGATGACCGCATCATCGGTTGCCGATGCGTAAGGATGTATAGCCACGTGATCGGTGTATTTTCCGGTACCGGCGTCCAGACTTTTTTCCATATAGCCGCCGATTTTTGAACCCTGATCCTGGGTCGGAGTCATAGTTATAACCGGAATTTCCGGCACAGCTTTTTTGGCGGCCTGGTAAAACGGCACGGCGTATTCGTGCAGCATTTCAGGAGTCATATAACCGTTAGCCTCTGCAAAAAGACGCAGCACAATGATATCGTTGCGGTAACGCTTGGCTACTTCAACCATGTATTCTGCTATGATTTCCGGCGGCGGAAGAACTATCCAGCAGCTGCTCCAGTCACCGTAAGCCTTTCCGCCGGGACGTCCGTAACGGTCAAGTTTGCGTACCCATTGCGGCACATAGACTCCGGTGTCTTTGCCGCCGTGATTGGTCATGATTGCCTGTGAAAAGACTCCGGCAGAGAATTTCAAATTATTTTTGCGTGTACGTTTGACAAAATCATCAACGAGCCGCCAATCAAATTTGCCGCGCTCTTCGGGATTCTGGATTGCAATACTGAATACTTCAGGATACCACGGATCAATATGAGTTGCTCCGGTATAACGGAGCATTTTACCCAAATCTCCCGGAGCGTTGCTGAAACAGTCAGAGAAAAGCCAGCCGAGCTTACGTTTTTGATAGGAGAGGTTTTCCACAATGTTTTCACAATGACTGCCGTGGATACCGATTTGGAATCCTTTGCCGTACACCCGGTCGTTTTTGTGCAGACGGACAAACACTGATCTGCCGGCTCCGGAAGTGTGTGTTTCGGCGGTTTTGAAAACAAGTCCGCCGTAGGGAACGTTGTCAAAAACTACTTTAACAGTATTGCCTTTGCCGGATTCAAGCGGAATATTTACCTTTTTTGATGTGATGATTTTACCGGTAAGCTGGTCGGCAAGATCAACAGTTACAGAAGCGTTTCCGCTCTTTTCTGCTACAGCAGATACTTCGGCAGTCACTTTTTTATCTTCAATTACGAATGCCGGAGAATTCACCGCACTTTCCATGTCGGAACCGGCTTTGTAGTCAGAAAGAGTTCCTTCCTCAAACTGGATATTGTCAAGGTATACTTGAGTATTTCTTCCGGTTGCGGGGGAGAAGATGAAAAAGTAATTCATCGCATCTTCTTTATTGCGTTTTTCCGGAGGCTCGTAAGAGAAAGTAAAGCTCTGGCGTTTCCACTCTTTTGTGAGCGGCAATGATTTTCTGTATGCCGTGTAGTAGGTGGATTTCGCGGCTGAAAACACATGGAAAGAAACTGTGCGGGCGTTGTCACTTCTCATCCAGGC
This sequence comes from Lentisphaerota bacterium, assembly GCA_015061725.1. Classification (GTDB taxonomy): domain Bacteria; phylum Verrucomicrobiota; class Lentisphaeria; order Victivallales; family Victivallaceae; genus UBA1784. Next base: position 17,101 of record SUVX01000050.1, on the reverse strand, counting down.
GGAAAATGTATAGGTCTTGCCGGGAACGAGCTTGAAATCATGTGAACAGAAACTCCAGCCGCAGTCGGTCGCACATCCCTGAAGCAAGACAGAGTATCTTCCGGAATAAGCCTTGTCTGAAATATTCAATGCCGGACCGGGATATTTGATTTCTTTTCCCGGAATATACTCAACACGGCGGGTGGAGGTGTAGCCGGAAGTTCCAAGCTCAAAACCGGAGTTGAACAACATGTTTTTTCCTGCAAAAACCGCAAAACATGACAGCACAGCTGCGGCGGCGGAAAATATTTTATACGATTGCATATTCGTTTTTCACTCCTTTTTGGCGGTTTATTTTGACCAATAATAGTTAGACTTATTGCCGGAGAGGTTAAATTGTGCAGAAGTTTCCCACGGATTTTCAGGTATATTGACTATGCCGAACTGACCGACATGACCGTCCATAAAGGAAACATTGACAAAAGAGTTGTGGCGCGCTGCCGGAGTGCCGAAATAATCAGAATCTCCCGGTGCGATATCGCTTACTCTGAACCGGTAATATCCGACTGTTTTGTCAAGTTTGTTTCCGGTTCCGTACCACGTGTCAGCAAGAAACACCTTCATGCCCGGTTTCTTCTGCAGAGAACCGCGGTAATAAGGAATGGGTTTGCCGCTCATATTCTCTTTGGGGTTTGCGCCGTTGAATACTCCGTAATGCACGAATGTACCGTGCAGTGCGGCAGGTTGGGATGTGGGTGATCTTTTAAGACCTTCAGTCATTGACGGACAGGCAAAACTTTTTACCGGAACATACACTTGTTTGTATTTAGGTATTCCATCATTGAAATTGGTTACAAGATTGGGATAGGGGAAAACCAAATGATCTGCAAACGTATATTCAGTCGGGAATCCATACTTTGACACGACCATAGCAGCCATGCTCGGCCAGAATCCGTCGTTGTTGTCGGCATAAAGTGCGACTCCGGTCATAATCTGTTTCATATTGTTGACGCAGGCGGAGGATCTTGCTCTTTCCCGCGCCTGCTGCAGTGCCGGCATCAATATTGCCGCCAGTATTGCGATGATGGCAATTACAACGAGAAGCTCTATCAGGGTAAAGCGTGGATTCTTTACTCCTGCACGTCGGGGAGAAAATCTTTTCATTTGTAAAATCCTTTCAGTTGGTTAAAAATATATGTTGAATATATCGGTATCTTCAGATTGCCAGTTTCCTGCGCTGGCATAATCACAGAACCGGGTGTTCACAACACCCGCCGGAGTGTCGACAGCCGCTTCAAACGCGACGACTGTTCCGGGAACATCAACTGCTTTGAGAGTACAGTTTTTTGCATTTATCTGCTCATCTGAAAACAATTCATTGGCATCGGTTCCGAGACGTATGCTTCTGGCAAGTGTCAACGGACCGTAACGCAGATAGTTGTGAGGAGTGCTTATCATAAGTTCCGGCGGAATCTCACAATTGTGCCATCTGTGGTAATGCCATTGGTCATTTTTATCGGGCAGAACAAAATCTCCAGTATTTCCGAGCACCGGAACCGGAGCGAACTTTATGTTGCACTCTGTCTGTTCCGGAGCAAGTTCAAGCTGGTAATAACAACTTAAACTTATATAAACATCTTTTTGGTTGATGATTGCTGTTGTTCCGACAGCCCACTCCGGCAGGCGCACGTAAATTTTTCCGTTCCAATTGGAACTGCGCTTGATATTCAATGAAACATTGCCGTCGGTAAGGTAACTTCCGTCTGCGGTGATTTTTACTTTTTCACCGGCAATTTCAGCTTCTGCTTCAAACGGAGTAAAGAAATTTATATAAAGATTTTCTTCATCCGTCATGACCGCACATTTTGCGGCGGTGACAAAACCGCGTGCCATATTATTTACGCAGCAGTGATTGTACTGCATTTCACACTGACCGCCGGAAATAAAATGCCGCCGTGAAGCACGGATCGCGCGCGCGCCCCATTTGCCATCTTCGGTGACTCCGGCAAGAAATGCATTGAGGAAATTCTGTTCCAGACGGTTTATGTATTTCACATCTCCTGTCACGCAAAAGAGGTCGTGACACAAACGCATATAATGAATATTGTCGCAAGGCTCTGTAATGGCGTTGGGATAATCTTTTCCGCCGGTCAGATGATCGTTGAATCCCAAACCGTAAAACACGTTGATTTCATCACGGTCAATCAAATCCCACAATCCCTTGACGGCATTGAGATACTTTTCTGTTCCGGTGATATTGTAAAGCTCCATGAGTCCTTCGCAGCAGGACATCATCTCATAGCTTTTTGTCCAAATCCCGTCATTGTAAAGATTATACCAGCGGCTGACCGGAACTCCACTTACGGCATTGCGGATAAGACGCGGCATGATACGCGGATCATTGCTGTCCCAGAAATCAGCAATTTCAAGGGCAAAGTCCAGATACTTCTGTTTTCCGGTTTTCTTGTAGAGCAGCAGCAGCGGCTTCATTATTGAACAGCTGGGAAGACCTGAAAAAGTTCCGGTTTCCCAGATTTTCAAATGAACATAATCAAAGGTTGCAATAGTCTGATCCATAAGCCGGACTGCTGATTCAATAATAACCGGATCATCCAGCAGCCTTGCTCCTTCAACGAAAGCCCACAAGGTATATTTGCGGCTCCAGATGTTCCAGTTATGGTCGCAATGCCAGTCCTTAATACGGAAAATCACATCAGGTCTGCCTGAAAGCAGAAAGTTCGGATTGCGGTAAGTTCCCACATAACCGTCGGGTTCCTGAAGGCTGATGATATCATAAATGCTTTTGCGGATGAAGTTTTTCAACTTTTCATCACCGGTATATTCGCAAACATCAACCGCACTTAATATCCACTTGCCCCAGAATTCGCCTTGCCAGTAACCGATAAGACCGGATGAGTCATCCCATTTGTTTATAAATGCATCTGCTGCCTCTTTGCATGAGGTTTTCCATGCTTCTTCTGACTGCGCCCGTTCAAAGCAGAAACGGTTCATGCGCGAACCGATTTCGCCTTGTAATTTTATCGAACCGGTGCCGATTGATCTTCTTTTGCTGCTCAGCATATGCTCCTTTTCTTCCCGTTTTTGCTTAAAAAGACAATTTTACAGGCTGTTAAATTATCTGCAAAATTTCTATTCTTTGTTAAATATAGCAGATTAAAACGCGTATGAGAATGTCTTTTTCTTTTTTTAAGATGTAATATTCTACATTTTTTTGCAAGGAGCAATTGCAAAAGTTATCATTAAAATCACAAATTCAGCTGCCGTGAGCACTTATTTATCCGCTACGCGGCGCAGCCGGAAAACATTTTGCTGTTACTTCGTTGCTGATTCAATTATTTTCCGGGAACCACTCGTAGTCGTACCGGTCAAAATCCAGCAGCTGCGGAGTGCGGTAGTCCGGAAGATTGTCACATTCGCTGAATACTTCACGAACCGCCTGGAGATACTGGAATCCGTAAGCACAGCTGGGTGAAATAAAGTGTCCTTCACCCCATTCGTTCCAATTGTCAAGTATCAGCATTTTTCTGCCGGGAGAGTTTTCCGGCATTTTGTCAACAATCGGTTTGATTTTCTGCAGAAGGATTTTGAACGCATACGGCGGCAGCTGGGAAACCAGTACATGACCGGGATCTGTGCCGAGGGATTTGAATTGCTGGATTTTTCTCCACGCTTTCCGGTTGGTTCCCACACTCGCGGTTATCATAAAGAAATCAGGAGCGTATTCGGTATGATCTTTGATTTTGGTAAGCTGGGCGGCAATGGCTCCGGAAGGAGGAGCCGAACGGTACTGGGGATCCATACACATATAATCGGTGTACTGTTCTTCAGTCAATTCCGCCTTGTGAATGTTCCAGACATACTGAAAGCCGGAATCAAATCCAAAAGAGCGCACCCGGTCAACAAACCTCATGTCGTGAACCGGCAGGTGTGCTTTTACTGTTGCCATGTAGTTTTCATCGGTTGCGCCGCATTTGATGCTTACATGGATTCCGGGGAAACCGTATTTCTGTATCTCTTCGTTCATCTTTACCAGCACTTCCGGCATAGCTTCTTCTCCGCCGATGCTCTCCAGAAAATCCTTCATGCTGTAGATAAACAGGACAGGTTTTCCGTCAAACTTCAGGTAATTGGGTTTTGAAAAATATTCATTTACCCACCAGGGCAGCAAATTGTGCAGCAAATCATCCAAATCTGCGGCATTGCCCCAGCGCAGTGACTGGTTTTCAAACATGATTGCAAACTGGATAAAGTTGCGGTAAGCTGCTTTGAAAAGTCCGTCATGAATGGCGTGACCGAAACGCAGAGCCTCGCGGGTGACCGGTTTGCCCATATTCTCTTTCAAACGGTACCAGCAGTAGATGAAACAGTTAATACCGTGTTCAACCGCCCATTTGATTTCCCAGTCAGTTACTTCAGGATTGGATTCATCGTACCAGCCGAGTACCGGACAACGCTCCGGAAAATGTTTGAGGACTTCAAATCCCGGCTGAAGTTTGTCGTGACATCTTGTCCAGCCCGGATAATAGTGGACTCCGATAACCCTGTCGGTCGTTGCCGACTGCGGTTCCGGAACATAACTTGTAAAACGATTTTGGTACATAGTCAAACCCCTGTAAATATCACTCAACTGCCATAATATATAACACAGAAAATTTGATTGCAAAACTTTTTTGATCAGTAACTGCAATTGCCGGGGAAATATCAATTTTGTCCAATTTTGGCACGGTAGCATTCGGGAGTTACGCCGAATTTTTCCAGAAAACTTCTGCAAAAGTAGCTGGTATCATTAAATCCGGATGTGTAACATACTTCATAAACAGAAGAACGCGTTGACTTCAGCATTTCAGCAGCGTATTCCAACCTCAAGCGTTTGATTTCGCTTACGATGCGTTTGCCGGTCTTGCTGTGATACAACCGGCTCAAGTGTTCAGGAGTGACCCGCAGTTGAGAAGCGAGTTCACGTATGGATATACTGTTTCTGAAATTTTTGCCGATATTGTCATCTATGAATTTTACGACCCATTCCGGATTATGATATGCCGAGTCATTGACCTGACGGAGGATAAGCAGCAGCAGTTCGCAAAGCTCCAGCTGCAGCATGTGTCTGCGGTTTGGATAATCGGAATAAAACTCCTCGCGCATACGATCAATGAGGGCACGTTCATTTTTTCCGGCTCTCACAATAAAAAGCGGAAATTCATTTTCCTGATGATAATCATTGCTGAATATCCGCATGAGATGGTATGCATCATAAACATCTGAAAGCATATTTTCTATCAGGCTGCGGTCAAAAATGATGTTGCAGATTTCAACTTCATCATTGTGCATGTCCATTGTGGTTTGCGCATCCGGATGAATGATGTACAGTGATTGCGGAGCAACCGGATACAACATATCACCTATAACAAGATCACCGGCGCCGCGGGTGATATAAGAGATTTTCCAGAACTCTCTTTTGAACCGCCGCGAAAGATTGAAATACTCTTTCTTATGGTTGCCGCACGTGATAGCAAATGGAAAATCCTTGCTGAAAAACTGCTGTTTTTTGTATAATTTGATTTCAGTTTCCATTTTTTTTGCTTACGATAACATTGTTTGAATATTTTCTGGAGTATTAAAATAACGCCTTGCATTGAACTTTGCAACTGCCACATCAAAAAAACAACAAATTGATGATTCGTAAAAAGCTGTTATTTATTGGTATCTTTTTTGTCCGGATCGTTATGGAGAAGTCCAATTTGTCGGCGGCGTATTGCGGTCAATCTCGCACCTTGTCGCGCCGAAGCCTTGCGCGAAGGCGGATACATCCGCCGGATGCAAATATGCGTTTTGCGTATTTGACAAAACGACTGTTTTGCAGTATATTTGGTAAATTGCTGCAAATATTGCAACAGTGTTCAGTATGGTCTGTTTCACAAAAATCATGACATTAACGATATATTACTGGTAAAGCAAAAAATTATAATCAATAAAAATCTTCCACTATGAAATTTGAAGATCGTATCATCGGCGGATTGTGTTACAATTTGGACCAGCGCGAAGCAGACTGGCTGCGCCGGTATGCCGGAAACTGGGAAATCCTTCTTATGCTTGAAGGAACCATTCAAATTTCTCATCACGATAAACATTTGCAGCTTAACGCAGCTGAACAAAATGTGCTGATATACAAACCCGGTGTCGCATACCGTTTTCACGGATGCAAGGGAGCAAAATATATTTTTATTCATCTGAAACTCCGCAAAGAAATTGAAGATATCGTAAAAATTTCAGGTCCCATAGAAGGACTTGAGTGTTTTTCACTTGCTCCTGAAATGTATTGCCGGATAAAAAATGATTTACTTGAAATAACAGAACTGGTAAAAAAGCATCTTCCCAAATATGATTTGCTGGCATTGACTATGGCAGAAACTGTTATTCTGCGGGTAACAGAATCGCCTGTCCATTCGGCGGAAAGATCATTTCAATTGTCTTCTGCTTTTGCCATGCTCACCCAGTATCAGAATTTTTCAATGGAGGAAATCGCACACGCTTGCGGATTGTCTGTCAGCGCATTTTACAAGATATTCAAGCAGGAAACCGGAGAATCTCCGCGGATATACCGAGAACGGTTCAAAATCCACGAGGCAGTCAGATTGTTGTGCGAAACGGAACTCTCTTTGAGTGATATTGCCTCTGAAATCAACATGTATGACCAGTATTATCTCTCCAAACGCTTCAAAAAATTCTGCGGAGTTTCGCCGTCTGTATATCGCAAAACACATAAGTAAGTACCGTACCCTTTTGTACTTATCCGTAAAATTGCCGGCTGTTTTTATGGATATCCTTGACAATAACCCATATATTTTGAACATAATATAAATCTGACAGGAGTTTTTACGCTGAAAAATTTGTATTATGGAGATTTGACAATGGATAAAATTGATCGGATTATGGAGATTACAAATCGGTATTTGGAACGTTTTGGCAGGGCGTTGATCGGGATTTATTATTTGCCGCCGTTGGCAGAAAATTGGAAGTTTACCGTATTTATAAATTCTTTGCTGGTAACGCTGCGGCGAATGGATCTGATGCCCGGATATTGTTGGTTTGTGGATGCCAATGAAGGACATTATCTCATCCTCTGGCTCAATGGTTATTTCCGCAATGATCTGTCTGATGTAATGCCAGTTGTCTTTCGATTATGGCAAATCCATAGTCAACAACCATTGACAGTTATTGATAGCATACCGCTTTCTACAGATAATCCGGAATACGGCAAGAGTCGGTTAAGGCATTTTCTCTATTCTCCAGGATTGAACCAGACGGTTACAGCCAACTGGCATCAACGCACTTTCGGAATGTCACGGTTACGATAATTATTTTGTGAAATAGCCGCCGTTTTTTGGAGCTCCGCGGAATTCAATCAACTCTTTTTCCCGCAATTGCCGCAGATAACGTTCCACAGTAGGTCGACTCTTTTGCATTTGCTTCATCAATTCCGGAACCCGTAAGCCGGGATCATTTTTCAGAATTTGCAGCAATTTCTCACAATCGGCTGGCAATGGCGTTACGGCAGCCGCAGCAACATCATCTCCCAACAATCGAAGCAATTCCCGCAGTGTGTCGATTTCCCGATCTACTATGAAATCAATAAATTTTTCCGGAGTCCGGTGGGCAATTTCCAAGAGAGTGATATATTCAGAACGCAGAATCGGCGGAATTATCGCAACCGGATAACCGTGCCGGATCAGAATCAAATTCATCAACAGTCTTGCAACTCTGCCATTCCCGTCAATAAAAGGATGGATGAAAACAAAACGCTTATGCACTTCAGCGGCAAGTGTTACCGGGTGCAGCTTATTCTCATTTTCATTCAGCCATGCAATAAACTCATCCATTAATGCCGCGATTTTTTCCGGAGCTGGCAATGGATAGCGGCTGCCGCTGATAAAAACTTTCACGCTCCGGAATTTTCCTGATTGATCCGGATTTATCCGTTTGTAAAAAAGTTCGTGCAGTTTGAGAATATCGTTGATTTCCAAATCTTTATCAACTGCAATGGAGTGAATATAATCGTATGCGTCAGCGTGTCCCAACGCTTCGTATACATCGTGCAAAGGTTTGCCATGAACCGTAAGACCATCTTCAATAATAACTTTGGTTTCGGACTCGGTCAGGCTGTTGCCCTCCAATGCGTTGCTCGACCAGGTCAAGCCCACCCGGTAATAGTTACGCAACGAAGCCAATGTTTCCGGCGGGAAAGGGCGGAAGCGATCAAGTCCGGCTTTCAAATTATCGCACAAAACGGTCTTACTCATAGAGAATACTCCTTCATTACTCCATCACGAGTTAATATAACCCATGATGGAGTATTTTTCAAATACGATTTGACAAACTGGTGGGCAAACAGTATAGTAAGGACAGGTTGTTTGAGAATTGAAAGCCGTTATGGTAATATGGGAATCAAATATCAAATTTGTCTGAAGACGAATTGCCGTTTTTTACCATAAGGGGGATCGGACTTGCCATTTTTTGCCGTTTGAAGGATGTTTTTTGTTTTAGAGGCTATTGAGTCAAATCAGACAGTTTCAGCGTAAAAACAGCAAGTTACAGCAATTTTTGAGCGTAATTCAGAACTCCTGATTGCTCACATCTGCTCCACCATCCTTCGCTAAATCTACGGATGGCAAGCCGTAAGGATTGCTATCCGTAGATTTTTTTTTGCTTGCAAAAATAAGCGGAGTGAAACGGAGCGGGCGAAGGATGCCCATAAATTTATCCTCCGTAGCTTTATGCGCAGGAGGAAGCTCTTGGCGACGGAGGGCTATACGGCATTGAACGGGAGAAAACCATGTTCTACACTTACATTTTACGCAGTCTTTCCCATCCAGAGCAGCGTTATATCGGCAGTACAAGTGATTTAAAATCCCGCCTTGCCAAACATAACGCCGGAGAAGTTCCGCATACATCTAAATTCAAACCGTGGAAAGTAGAAGCATACTTTGCCTTTGAAACCAAAGAAAAGGCAGTGGCATTTGAAGCATATCTTAAAACCGGCAGCGGACACGCTTTCGCCAAACGCCATTTTTAATCCTCTCTCTTTCTCTCCAACTTGAGGACGACGTCCCTTACCCAATTTGAGCTCAAAACAGCCGTTTTTGACGTAAAAGACTGATTTTAATGATGCGGTTTCGGAGAGAATACAATCACCTTGTCTTATATCAACAAAAAGTAACAAACCCCCGAAATTCCCTAAAAAATGTTGTTTTTACCTTACCGGAAGTGTCCGAACAGTAAAAAAGCCTCCAAGAGTAATTCCCGGAGGCTGTTCGTGGGTTAATAACTTTTTTATCAGTTTTTGTGTAAGCCTGTTATCGAATTTTTAAAACGCTGTCCCGTGTAAATTTTTTACGGGCACGTATACCGTTTTCTAAAATCCATCCTTCACCGTTAGGTTCGTCATTGACAACGGGCATTTCTATAGTCTGTTGTCCTTGTCTGTCGTATTCACGGTAAATGCCGTTCATTTTTCCGCCTTGATAAGTATATGTGGCTCGTTTAATACGTGTTCCATCATGGTATTCGATACGGGGACCATCTTTTTGAGCTTCTTGCTGGTGAGTTGTCTTGACTATAACTGTAAATAAGCGTCCATCCCAATACGCTTTTGTCACATGACCTGTCGCTAAAATATCCATTTCTAAACGCTTAATACCGTCCTGATAACTGATAAAACGTTTTGATGATAGCATCTTAAAAGCGGTCGTTTTGGGGTCTCTGAAAAAAGAGGCAGGCGTATCAATTCCCATAACATCAATAAAACGCTGAATTTTTTTTGTAATTCCGACATCTTTCATTTGTTGATGATAGGAACGTTTGTCGTTTAAAAGCCTTTTGAACCCTAAGATATTATAAGTACCATTCCACGTATCAAAAACTTCAGAAACATTTGATGTTGTCGGTATAACGGTTTGGTTTCCGACTTGTATGGGCGTTTTTCCTTTGTTTTGCCAAAAGGATTCAACGAATTTTGTACGGGCAAAACGTTCTGCCGTTTTTTCGTCGGCACCGGAAGCCATTTTCTTTTCTTTTAACTCTCGGTAAAAAAGATGCATCGGAACAAGCTTTGTTTTACCCGGAATGTTTTTTTCTGAATCTTCATGTGAAACAGGTAGCATGTGTCGGTGTTTAGATAGATTCCCGACTTGATAACGAACCATGGTTTCATTTAAAATTGCATGAAGTTCAAAAAGTTTGTTGATGGTAATCATCTCTTCAAAGGACATGTTTGAACGGTCTGTCATGTTGTTGGCATGTTGAATGGAGTGGGTTGTTTCATGCGCAATAACATGGGCAATATAAAGTTTCTCATAAAGTTTTTCTTCCGGTGTTTTGGCTTTATGAATATCTTCAAAAATACGTTTTCCCAAGTTGACACGGTTGCTGCCATAAGAATAGGAACCGTTTGTCCCTTTGCCGGTTTGTCGGACACAAAAATTCAAATTCGGATGAGCCTTTTCAAAAATATATCGCCCCATTTCTGTTTGAATCATATCATCAAAGACTTCTAAGAAAATACGCTTGTCCTTGGCGGGAAAAACATTTTCAGGTGCCGTTTCAATGCGACGACGAATAGTCTGGATTTTGCGTTCCACCTGCGCGGGAGAGAGGTTTTCTTCAAGTGTCGGAGTGATTTTTTTCTTGATCGGTCTTTTTTCGTTACGATTCTTCCGCTTTTTCTTTCTTTCCCGCCGCTCTTTCCGGGATTCTTTACGCGGTGCAGCGAAACTGTCGCACGGGACTGAAATAAAAAACAGTAAGGTCAATAAGGTAAATAAAAATCGTTTTAGCATGAATTTCTCCGGTATTATTGTTATAAACATATGTTTATCATAATTTAACACATTTTTTAATCATCGTCAAGTGTTTTTGGCAAAAAATCAGCATTCATGACTTTTTCGGAATTTGAACGGGTGTTGAACCATTGTCCACATTTTACGAACTTTGGGCTGTTTTTAAGGGTGGGAGAATTTTGACTTTTTGTCTTGTTAACCTCCACCATTCGTAAAAAGTACGGAATCAAGTCTCAAAGATTTGGTTCCGTTTTTTATTTGTGCATTAAATATTGATCTATAATGAGTTATGTTTTCTTTTTGACCACGTGCAATCTGATTTTGAGGCAGAAAAAAATAATGATAAAGAACAATATCATCAAGTATGTCATGGCGTACCGCCAGAGTATTGAAAAGAGTTGCAATGATTTTATCGCAGAAGTCACTCCGTATTTGGCTCAAATCTGCCAACTCCCGGAGAAACAAATTATTTCCGATTTTTACTTCGATAAAAGAACGCATGAGGTGAAGGGCATGATCCAAATCCCCGAACCAGCAACAGAGAGTGCAATAGATCAACTCTATTATTACGGCAAAGCAGCATGGAGAAATCAAAAGAGCGAACCGTATGATTTTCACTTGTTTATTGCAGATTGAAAATGTCAAATGAAAAATTCTATTAAAATTGACAAGAGTTGATTTTTCACTTGACAAATCAGAAAAACAAGTTATATTAGATTTCGGAAAGAGAGGTGCAAAATGAATAACGATGAAATGAAAGCAGAATTTCTTTCGTTTGGAATCGAAGCGTATAAAACCAAGCTCGGAGTTTCCGGAGCGAAAGTTGCTGAGTATTTTGATGAAACCGGCACTCTTGATTTTTTGTTGGAAAATTATGACTTGCTGCATACTCTCGGCAAAGAACAACTCCTTGCGGAAATTGAAAGATTTTTAAGTAAACGGGTGAATAAATGAAACTCTATCACGGCAGCCACCTTGAAGTAAAAAATCCGAAAATCATTACTTCTTCCAGAGTTGGTGATTTCGGGCGTGGATTTTATACCACCAGCAGTTTGGAACAAGCCCGCCGCTGGGCTCAAATCCGGGCAAAACAGGAAGATCTCTCTGCAGGTATCGTAACCGCATTTGATGTTCCGGATAATCTTTTTGAACATCCTGAACTGCGTATAAAAACTTTTGAGACTGCCAATGAAGAGTGGTTGGATTTTGTTCTGGCTAACCGCAAAGATGTTGACTTTTACCACGAATTTGATATTGTCAGGGGACCAGTCGCCGATGACCGGGTGTACGTTTGTTTGAATATGCTGGAAGATGGTTTGGCAGATCGGGAAACGGTTATCAAAAAATTAAAAGCTTATGTGCTGGCAGATCAGATATTGTTCCATACAGCCAAGTCGCTATTGTTTTTGGAATACGCGGCAACGGAGGAAGTATTATGCAAGTAACACAGAAAAATCTTTACAATTTGATTCCGCCCAAAGCAGCGAAAATCATTACCATGCTGCGGTCGAGCCGCAACATGGCAGTTAAACAGGCGTTGCTGACCTTTTACAATTCGAGAGCCTACCGGCTTTTGGAACGGGAGGAGACCAAACTGTGGTACGCCAGTCCCGCCCAGATCTTTGCAGAGCATCTGACTGTCCCCAAACGTTCCCGCAAAAGTTATCAAAATGGTCCCGGCCGCAGCAAACTTGCTCCTTACGCTGAACAAATCAAAGCGTGGCAAGCCAAGGGTATGCCACTCCGTGAAATCGCCGCCGAATTGAAAAACTACGGCTGTCCAACAACGGCTCAAAATATATCCCGTTTTTTGAAAGAAAAATAACTTTAATACGTAGCAGTTATTTTAAAAGTTCCTGCCGTTTTATTTGCTCGTTTCCAATGCCTGTTTTGCCATACTTTTTATTGCTTCTTCGGCACAGTATTTCATTATGGCGACAAAGTAAATGCTCTGAACGATGTTATTCAACTCATTGCACAGTTGCCAGTCAGAAATGTTACCGTTCCGCAAAGCATTCATAAAAAATTGATTTGGCAGATAATATTTATTCAGCAGCTTCAACAACGTATTGATCGCTTTCTGTCGGTCAAAAAACTGCAATGCTCCAATAGCTTCCTGCCGGTCATTTTCTATTTTTATTTATTAGCTTTGTTCCCGATATGGGGAGATGATGCGGGGAAAGCGGGAAAACTTCTTTTCGCGAGAAAAGAAGCCGAACGTCGGCTTCGTTATTCTTTTCCCCTTGTCCCGCCATAGCCTTGGCGACGGCGGATCTCACCCTTTCAAGAAAAGCGGAAAAACTTTTTTATTTAATTTTACCTACCTTGGTCGGGAACAGAGCTTTCTATAAATGGGAACTTTTGTCAACATATTTCTATATTTTTTCTCTGCGTGTGAGCCAATGTGAACTGAAAACAGTTGCGTAAAAACAAAAAATCCCCGAAAGTGCTTGACTTTCAGGGAAACAAAAGTTGAAAAAAATAGAAAAAAGTTACTGTGTGAACTGCGAGCGGATGTTCCTCTGCAAGCAAAATAAAGTAAAAAGTATAAAAAGGCATCGACAAAAATAATCGCTGTACTGCGAGAAATATCCATATATTATTGCTACTCAAGTGGATAAGTATAAATAGTACGCTAATATATGTATAGTGCAAAGCAAAATCTTAAATAGCAAGGAGATACATAAAATGGATGAATTTTTCAGTAAATGAAATTGCGACAGATGCGGAAAAATGCCTGATACCAAGACCAACATCACCGTACGGCTCACCGGCACTGATGGAAATATTTTCAATATCATCGGCAAGGTCAGAGCGGCACTCCGTCTGAACGGACGCTCCGACCTCATCAAAGAGTTCACCGACTATATCACCAGCAGCAGTTCCTACGAAGAGGCACTCTGCCGTGTGACTCATCGGGTGTACTCCTCAGGAACCTTTATTTTCGCTATGGCGCAGAGGTTGTTTTCGTCGATGAAGTTGCTCAAAATATATTTTCCGTCAGGGGTGAAACGGGGGTGATGGCAGCAGCGGTTTTCATCACGCACCGCTCCTTTGGGAACGTATCCGGGAACCCGGCATTGCAGGTCGATTTCGGCAAGGGGTGAGTGGTTTTTGCTGTTCCAGAGTATCAGACGGCGGTTGCTGTTTTCATCGTTGATGCAAAGGTCAGGATTTACCGGCGAGAGAGTCGGATGACCTCCGGTATTTTCCGGAGCGGCGACAAGTTCCAGTTCTCCCGATATCGGGTCAAGCTGATAAATAGCCTGCTTCTCTTCGGAGTCAGGACGGTAAAAACCGACCAGTTTGCCGTTATCCTGCACGCTCCAGTGAACTCCTCTTCCGCTCACATCGAGAACGAATTTGAGCTCATCCGAACCGGTCTTGCCGTAAAAGAGGTGGCTCACTCTCGGCTCGTTGCGTTCAGAGACCACGCAGTGATTGCCGAAGTAGATGATAAAGTGTTTGCCGTTGGGAGAAAATCTTACGCAGTACGCCATGAGCGTGAGTCCGCACACCCGATCGTACTTCTCTCTGAGCTCCCTGTCAACGGCGAGCAGCTCATCACGTTTGGGGTGGAAGTCGAGGAAATCATTGATGCTGTAACGCAGCTTGGGAGCACTGCCGTCGAAGCTGAACTCAAAAATACCATGCTTATCCCGCTCTTCAAACGGAACCGGGCAGAGGGCAGGGTTGTAAACGCCGTAACCGTATCCTGCTCCGTAAAGCATACCCGGCAGACCGCCCATGATCGGCTCTCCGAAAGAGGGAGCTCCCTCTAAATCCACACCTGTGATGGTCTTGTTTTCTCTGGTCACAAGGTCGTAACGTGAGACCGACGGAATGGCGAGTGAACCGCTCTGATAATAGATGTAACGGCAGTCGGGACTCCATGACTCCCAGCTTCCGGTGTGGTAGAACATCGACTCTGCCGGACGGTGTCCGAAGTTATCGAGAATATTTCCGTCGGCATCGAGCACGAAAACGCTGCATATTTTGGTTTTGAGGTCGCAGGCGGCGAGAGTTATCCTCCCGGAGTTATCCGGAGCAAGCGGGTTGAGGGTGTAGTAACTGCTGATAGTCCATTGACCGGGAACACGGTATATCTTTTCGATCTTCATCGATTGACTCCTTTATGGATGATTTTTTTGTTCATCAATAATGAATATAATCTACACTGCAGATAATTGAATTGCAAATTGCATTCTCAATTTTTTTGCTTGAAAAAACAACTCTTTTGTATTACTTGTTAATGTCTCAAATGTTATGAAGAAAAATGACCGGCGGCGGTGCCCCGCGGTCAATCTCGCGCCTTGCATCTGCGTCGCGGCGGTCGTGTACAAAAGTACACTCCCTTGCTGTGCTCAATGCAAAACGCGACCTTGCCTCGCGGATGCATCCACCGATGCTGACAAGCGTTTTGCGTATGTTGACAAAACATATCTTATGTGTAATATTTAAGCGTATATCAAATAACGTTTGTCATCAATTTAAAAAAATTTTTCACAAAAATTGGGACAATACCTATTACTTTATAATATAACAGAAATATAATGCAGAAATGGAGCTTTTTTATGTAAATCGCTTTGTTCCCGGTATGGGGAGAATAATCTGTTAAAAGTACTTCGCTTTTCTTGAAGTGGGTTAGGGGCGTGGGGGAAGGGCGAAACTTCTTTTCTCGTGAAAAGAAGTTTCGCCCTTCCCCCCACATCATCTACCCATATCAGGAACAGAGAAAGCGTTGATTTTGCCGTTTGTGCGATGTATATTAATACGTATCAACACGAAAAAGGAGAGTTTTGCCATGTTGGATTTTGCTGATGCTGTAAATGAGTTGGAACAGCTCGACCGCCGTATTCATTCCTCGCTTGCTGAGCGTAAACTCCGGGATATGAGCCGTGAAGAGTGCCGCCGTGAGGTCAGGGATATCTTTGTCAGGAGTCAGGGGTTTGATAAAATTCCGATTCCGGAAATAAAATATCAGTGTGTATCCGAGAGAGTGGTGTTCAACTGCCGGGTACAGCGGCTTGCCGGAACCGGCTGGGACAACTGCGCTCTGGCATCGCATCTGTTTCTTCCGCTCGACTCCAAGCCGTGCCCGGTGGTGCTCTGCGCCTGCGGTCACGGAGAGGATAAAATGCGCTACGGTATGTTCGGAGCCGCCCTCGCTCAGCGTGGAATAGCCTGTCTTGTTCCCGATAATATCGGACAGCTTGAACGGCAGCCGATGGGGCACAAAAGTGAAACTGCTCCGTTCGACTGCGGCTTTTCGTTTGTCGCCCTGTTGACAACAGAGCTGCTCGGTAATTTAGAGTGGCTGAAAAAAGATGACCGCTTCACGCTCATCGGAGCCGCCGGAAACTCAGGCGGAGGTCTGCTTACCATGTCTCTTGCCGCACTCGCTCCAGAGGGATTGTCGGCGATAGCTTCGACCGGATATCCGTCAAGTTTCGAGTGGATATGCCGCAAGCGCAAACGGCACTGCGTCTGCAATCTGCTGCCGGGAGTGCTGGGTAAAATCGAGCATGATGAGCTTTACAGCCTCTTTGCCCCCCGTCCGTTGCGGCTTATGCAGGGAGTTTCGGATAATCTCATGCCGCTGGATGTGTTCAAAGTCACGGCTGCGGCGGTCGCAAGAACCTACAAAAACATGGGTAAAACGGAAAATTTTGCCTCTTACAACTGGAAGGGACCTCATTCGTGGTGTCGGGAGTCCATTGAAAAAATCGCTGAGTTTTTCCTTGAGGAGTTCGGAGTAACTTACACTCCTTCCCCGGGTGACGATGAGTTATTTGAGATAACCGATGACACCGCCTTCGGCAAAGTGTACAGCAGTTTTCCCGGATGGGCGGTTGACACGGCGACGCTGGCATATACCATAGCCGGCAAAGAGGTTCCCGCAAAACAGCCGGAGCTTTGGGATATCTGGAGCTGCAACAGCCAAGAGGAGTACCCCGAACTCTATGCTTACGGCAAAACCGAACAGATAATGGCTCAGTGGAGATGTTTTCTCGACGGTTTCAAATAAGCATTTCAGGCACTTCAGGGCAAGAAGAAAGATGACCTGCCGCAGGTTTCACTGCGCTGTGCTGCGCATAAGTTGACCTTGGGTTTCCGGGTGTGAAAAAATCTCTTTGTCAAACGCTTTGTTCCCGGTATGGGGAGATAATCAAATAATCTGTTAAAAGTACTTCGCTTTTCTTGAAGTGGGTTGGGGGCGTGGGGGAAGGGCGAAACTTCTTTTCTCGTGAAAAGAAGTTTCGCCCTTC